>NZ_AFPM01000227.1 GCF_000220565.1 Oceanicola sp. S124
ACGTGTGGAACAGCCTGCCCGAGGATATCCAGCAGGTGTTCGAGGACAACATCGACTGGCTGACGACCCGCAACACCGAGTTGGGCGTCGCCGCCGAGGACGAAGGCCGCGCCATCGCCGAGGAACAGAACGTGGTCCACAACCGTCCCGACGAGGCGGTGGTGAACGAGTATCTGTCCTACTTCGCCCCCAATGCGGAGCAGGTGGCGGCCGAGCTTGACGGAATGGGCCTGCCCGGCTCGGACATGCTCGCAGACGTGCGCGCCGCCGCACGGAAGTAGGCTGACATGACACGGGCAACAACCCTCATCGGCTGGCTCGTGAAGGCTGGCGGCGTCATCGGCGTCGCCTGCATCATCGCCCTGACGCTGCTGACCGTCGCGACGGTCGCAGCTCGGGCGCTGAACATCGCCTTCCCCGGCTCCTATGCCCTGTCCGAGATCCTGCTGATCCCGGCCATAAGCTTCTCGCTGTGCTACGCTGCCTGGAGCGGCGCGCACACCCGCGTCGAATTCGTGACCAGCCTGCTGCCGCCCCGCGTGTCGCAAGTGCTGGAAGGGGTGATCGACCTGATAGCCCTGGTCTTCTGGGTCGCGATCTGCCGCGCGGTCTGGCTGGAGGCGATCAAGATGACCGCCCGCAATGAGACCGCGGCCATCATCAATGTCCCTGCCTGGCCCTTCCGCTGGATGATGGTCGCCGCCCTGGTGCTGACCTGCATCGTGCTGGTGATGCGGGCCTGCCTGTCCTTCGCCGGACGCCCGACCGAGGATGAAAGGTCCCACTGATGACACCGATCGAAATCGGATTGCTCGGCACCGCCGCCTTGTTCCTGCTGATCCTGCTGCGCATGCCCATCGGATTTGCCATGGGCGTGGTCGGCTTCGCGGGCTTCACCTGGCTGACCTCGCTGAAGGCGGCCACCGTGAAACTTGGCGTGATCGCCCATGACGCGGCCACCAACTATGCCATTGGAACGATCCCGCTCTTTCTGCTGATGGCCCATATCCTCTTTGCCTCTGGTTTCGGCAAGGACCTCTACGACCTGGCGGCCAAGTGGCTGGGGCAGATGCGCGGCGGGCTGGCCATGGCGACCATCGGGGCCTCTTCGGGCTTCGCCGCGGTCAATGCCTCAAGCCTCGCGACCACGGCCACCATGGGCCTCGTCGCCCTGCCGGAAATGCGCAAGCACAACTACGACGTCTCGCTGGCCTGCGGCTCGGTCGCGGCGGGCGGCACCATCGGCAGCCTGATCCCGCCCTCGGGGATGTTCATCATCTACGGCATCTTGACCGAGACCTCGATCGGGGCCCTGTTCACGGCGGGGATCCTGCCCGGCATCCTGCTGGCACTGATGTACATGACCGTGATCTGGATCATCTGCCGCCGCAACCCCGCCGCCGGCCCCTGCGGCCCCCGCACCACCTGGAAGGAAAAGGCCCAGTCCTTCGGTCGCTCGGGCGAGGTGGTATTGCTGATCATCCTGGTCATCGGCGGCATCATGGGCGGGATCTTCACCCCGACCGAGGCCGGGGCCGTGGGTGCCTTCGGCGCCGTCATCATCGCCGCCGCCCGGGGCCGCTTCAGCTGGGTCATGCTGAAACGCTCGGTCTACGACACGATGAAGACCACCGGCATGATCTTCGGCATCCTCTTCGGAGCCTTCGTCTTCAACAGCTTCATCACCGTCTCGACCATCCCCGTGCGGGTCGTCGACTTCGTGACCGGGCTGGAGGTGGCACGCATCTGGATCCTGCTGGCCATCCTTGCCGTCTACTTTTTCCTCGGGATGGTCCTGGACGGCTCGGCCATGATGACACTGACCGTGCCGCTATTCTTCCCGGTCGCCATGTCGCTGGGGTTCGACCCGATCCTCTTCGGCGTGCTGGTCATCCGCATGACCGAAATCGCGCTCATCACGCCACCAGTGGGGATGAACGTCTTCGTCCTGTCGGGCGTCGCCCGCGACATCCCCGTGGGCAAGATGTTCAAGGGCACGGCCCCTTTCGTCTGCGCCGACGTGATCCATGTGGCGCTGATCCTGATCTTCCCCGCCATCGCCCTGTGGCTGCCGTACCTGTAACGGCCGCCCTGCCCCACCTGACAGACCCAGAGGGAGTCCCAATGACCAAGCCGCTTGAAGGCATCCGTATCGCCGATTTTTCCCATGTCATTGCGGGACCGCTCGCCACGCAGTTTCTCTGCCAGCTGGGCGCCGAGGTCATCAAGATCGAGCCCCCCCAAGGGGACGCCCTGCGCTATTACACCCAGCGGGCCGAGCTGCGCGGCATGGCCGAACCCTTCATCAGCACCAATGCGGGCAAGAAGTCGGTGGTGCTGGACCTGAAATCGGAGGCCGGACAGGCGGCCGCCCAGGCCATCGTCGACCGCGCTGACGTGCTGGTCGAGAACTTCCGCCCCGGCGTGATCAAGCGCCTGGGGCTGGATGCCGAGACCCAGCAGGCCCGCAACCCCGGGCTGATCCACTGTTCGATCTCAGGCTATGGCCAGCAGGGGCCGATGCGCGATTTTCCCGCCATCGACCAGATCATCCAGAGCGTTTCGGGCCTGATGGGGCTGACCGGCTATGACGAAGGGGGCGGCCCCCTGCGCGTGGGCTTCCCCATCGTCGATACCTACTCGGCGCTGCTGTCGGCCTTTGCGATCCTGGCTGCCATCACCCAGCGGGAACGGGACCCGCAGAACAGGGGCCAGGTGATCGATGTGGCCATGCTGGACGCGGCCCTGGTCATGATGTCCTCGGTGGTGACACCCTGGATGATCTCGGGCATCGCGCCTGAACGGACCGGCAACCGCGGCTTTTCCCGCGCCCCGACCGCCGACACCTTCGAGACCGCCGACGACCCGATCACCCTGGGCGTCGTGCAGCAGTACCAGTACGAACGCCTGTGCGAGGCAATGAACCGCCCCGACCTGCTGTCCGATCCCCGCTTCGCGACGCCCGACGCCCGCCTGGACAACGACACTGCGCTGCAGGATCAGCTGACCGCCACATTCCGCACTCGGGGCGCCGCCGACTGGGAAGCGACGCTGAACGCCGCCGGCATCCCTGCCGGTATCGTCAGATCGCTTCCCCAGGCGATGGACCTGGACCAACTGGCCAGCCGAGATCTCTTCGATGAGGTCCAGGTGCCCGGCGATGCCTTCGCAGGGCGCAGCGCACAGGTGTTGCGCTCGGGCTTCCGCTTCGACCATGACGGCCCGGAGGTCGCCGGGCCGCCCCCGACCCTGGGGCAGCATACCGATGAGGTCCTGGCGTCCCTTGGCCTCGCCCCGCCCAAGGAAACCGGGCATTGACGTTGACCCCGCCCCCCGGACCAGACGATAGTTGCCGCCCTAGGGACGCTGCCGGTCCGCACGCCTGAACCGTTCGGCAAGGCGATTGGAGGAATAAGGGACATGGCGAAGACAAAGCCGCAATCACCGCTGCAGCCCCGCGACATCAAGCTGGGCCACCTGTCGCAAGACATGGCCTACATGTCGCGCGCGCTGCGCTCTCACATACGGGCGATGAACAACGATGTCTTTGCCGACGCGGAGGTGTCCAGCGGTCAGATCGCGATCCTGAGCATCATCGAGCAAAACCCCGGCCTGTCTCAGAACGACCTGGCCACGGCGGTGGTGGTGCGCAAGTCGACCCTGGTGAAACTGGTGGCGGACCTCGAGGCGGACGGCCTGATTGAGCGGGTCCGGCACAAGACCGACCGCCGGGTGAACGCCCTGTCCCTTACCGCGGCGGGCGAAGACAAGATGGCGGCGCTCCGCCCCCTCATGGCCGGACATACCGATAACATCCTGTCCTGTCTTGACCAGGCCGAACGCGCAACGCTGATGGCCCTGCTGAACCGGGTGCTGGAGAACATTTCCCATCGCCCCGGGATACCGGCGGATGAGTAGATCCCGCGGCTCAACGTTCAACCAGCGCCTTCAGGGCAGAGGATGCTCCGCCTTGTCTTGACGTGGGTGCACATGGTCTCAAGTGCAGACCCTCACGACCGCGTCTTCCGACATGAAGACCGATCCGGAAACGCCTGGACGTCCCACACCGCAGCTCGGCGTTGGCTTGGCGAAAGCCCTGCTCCAGATGTCCCGGGACCACGTCGCCACATTCTGGATAGGTGCCGTGACGGCAGTGTCGCGATGGACGGCATGCGGCTTTCAGCTCACCTGACCGAGATGCCGGACAGATGGGCCTTGTCGCAATTGGCCGAGCACGAAAGCGACGGCAAGCCCAACGGTCAGAGCCGTTTCGCCCGGGTGTTCAGATACCCACCGGGGTGCTGACGATTGGTGCGAGGGAATGCCCGCCAGGGTCGAGACGATCAGCGCGGCCGCACGAACTGGCCTCGTGCTGGAAAGGGAGCCTCACGCAGATGGCCGGCACAATTCCGAAACCAACAGGCCCCAAACGTTCGTGCCGCACCTCAATGCGGCGCTACGCGGCCTCTGACGATTGCCCTTTCCCGCGGCTCTCTGCACTGCCGCACCCAGAGACCTTGGACTGCACGACAGCAATTGCTACGGTTTCCAGATGTACGGGTACGGACTGGTAAGGAAAGCAAGGAGACAACGTTGACAACGGCTTATTCTCCAGCCCCGGAGTCCTTCGAAAAGAAGTACGGCCCACGCCCGCTGTTCGAACGATACGCGCACGCCCGTTTTCGCCAACTGCTGCTGCGACAGGTTGCGACTGGGATTGGCGCGGTAGCAGTCTGGTACTTCGCTGGCTCCGGCGCTGCGGCCTATTGCGTGGGGATCACCATACTGGGTGAGTGCATCGACATGATGGCACTTAGATACGCGCTGGCGCGTTCAAAGCGGCGACACCCATTGTCACCGCTTCTCAAACTCACGACCCTGTCCGCTGCGCTGCAATCGGCGACGATCGCCTCCTGTGTCATCCTGCTGCTGATCAGATCGCCAACGGGCGAGGCCGGCCTGATGGCGCTGTGCTTCCTGATGGCCGCCACGATCAACGCCGGCTTCGTGATGAGCCACCATCCTTCTGCGTCCTGGGCCAAACTGGCGGTCCTGGCCGGCGCGGTCCCGATTTATGCCGTGCATGTCTGGCTATCACCCACCCCGCTGGTCAGCGCCTTCTGGCTGCAAATGCTCAACGTGCTGCTGCTCGGCTACCTTTCCTACACCTTTGTCGCTTTCGGTCTGCACAGCTGGCGCAGGCGCCTGCAGAACGAACTGCGGTTGATGGAAAGCACCGAGGTGCTCGAGACGACAAACAGAGAGCTTCAAGCAGCGCGTCTCCAGGCGGAAGCTTCCGCCAAGGCGAAATCATCCTTCCTGGCCACCATGAGCCACGAGATCCGCACCCCGTTGAACGCGATCTCAGGCATGGGAGAGCTGCTTCAGGACCGCGACCTCGACGCCGAAGCCAGCCAGTACGTCACGACCATCCGCGACGCCTCGAAATCGCTCTTGCGCATCGTCAACGACGTGCTGGATTTCTCTCGCCTGGACGCCGGGCAACTCGCCCTCGAAAACCGCCCCTTCTCGCCGCAAGAGGCGATTGAGACAATTCGTCGTCTTATGCAGCCACTCGCAGAGCAGAAGGGGCTGCGGCTCGACCTGGTATGCGATGGCTCTCTTCCGCCGCGTGCAATTGGCGACGAAACCCGTCTGAAGCAGATCCTCATGAACCTGACCAGCAACGCGATCAAGTTCACGGAACAAGGCGAGGTCGCCATTCGCGCCCGCAGCACCAAGAGCGAAGCTGGCTGGCGCCTGCAGATAACTGTCTCGGACACCGGCATCGGGATCCCTCAAGAAAGTTGGGAGAAGATCTTCGACCCCTTCTATCAGGGCAACAACGCATCAACCCGCCGCCATGGCGGAACGGGGTTGGGCCTGTCGATCAGTCGAGTCCTCGCCCGAAGCATGGGAGGCGACCTGCGCCTCTTGCCTGGCGGGCCATCGACTGGCAGTCACTTTGAGCTGACCTTGGTGCTGGAGGATCTGGGTGAGCGCTCTGGAGAGGGCGAGACGCCGCCCCCCGTGTCGGATGCCATCGAAGACCTGGGGGCCATGACCGTGCTGATCGCCGATGACAACGAGATCAACCGTTTGCTGGTCAGCGAGTTCCTGAAGCAGACCCCTGCACGCGTGCTTACCGCCGAGGATGGCCGTCAGGCCGTTGAAAGTACGCTTTCCCGACAGCCTGACGTCATCTTGATGGATCTTTCCATGCCTGAACTCGACGGCCTGGATGCGACACGCGAGATCAGGAAACTGGACATCCCCCAACCCTACATCATCGCATTGACAGCAAACGCCTTCTCTTCCGATCGGAACGCCTGCATCGCGGCAGGAATGAATGACTTCCTCAGCAAACCGTTGACCCGGAAAGACCTTCTGGTGGCCTTGTCCCTTGCCGCCAAAACCCTGACCGTCGGCAGCTAAAGGTCCGGCCCCGCACTTCTGGCTGCGCCAAGTCCAGTCAGCCCCCAAGCCCCCCGCGTCGCCCTGCCTTGTCTGCACCGGCGTTGCCACCAGCGGTCGAGGCTGGCGATCCGCGCCAGGGCGGCGAACCGGGTGTCACATGATGCTGACAACGAAGACGGACATCAGCAGAATCATGCCCCCCAAGACCAGCAGGCGTGTCTTGAGTGTCGCTTCTCGGCCCGCCAGGATCCGCCAGGCGATCGCCGCCAGGACACCGATGGCCAATGGGGCTGCGGCAGCCCCCACGACCAACGCCTCGAAACCGCGCTGCATCCCGCAACCTGCGGCATCCGACTGACAGGGCTGACTTCCCCAATCGTAGGACAGCGCAGCGAGGACGCCCGCTCCGATCAGGGCGACAAGGACGGGACCCACAGGCCGCCTCGGCAAGGCAATGACAGACATTGCCACGCTTCCAAGGCCTGCCGCTGCAATCAGTGCTTCCGTGAAGCCCATTCCTTCCCTCACTGGTTTTCCTGGCCATCATGCAACAAGGCAGGCGTCCCGCCTTCTCGTCATCACATGTGCCGTCATCGGAACCGGCCTCCGCAGGCGCCTGTCCCTGCCCTACCACAGCGCGCCTCGACGGGTCGATATAACGTGGCAAGGACAGGCGCGAAGTTGCCTTTCGACGTCCCCATGCAGCTGTTCCGGGACCCGGCCCGCCCCCTCCCGCATGTGCCGTTTGCGGCGACGCTTCACCTGCAGCACCTCGGCACCCTGTGCAGCCTCTCGTCGGCAGCAGCGCCAGGCGGTCACGGGTGCCACGCGTCGCCCATGGCCGACGTCAGCCCTCGCCCTTCGGCACGGGCGCCATCTGCACGTAGCGTGACCAGTGCGGCATGGTCTTCACCCCGCCGCCGACATGGATTTGCCCCGGCAGCTCGATCCCCTCAGGGAACCCCTCGGCCGTCGGGAAACCGTAGTGGGTGTCATGCACCTTGGTGTCCTCGCGGATCAACGGCCAGACCACCTCTGCCAGGAAGGCCTGGTCGCCGAACTTGTTGTCGAAATGCTGCGGCGCCTTGCGCATCAGCTCGGCGAGCGAGGGCAGCACTCCGGCCATGCCGCCCCACATCCCCGCCAGGATCAGCTCATGGTGCAGCACGTGATCGCGCATGACATGGAACCGCCTGCCGGAGGAGAGCCAATCCTGTACCGCCAGCAATTCGCGCGGATTCAGCCGGGAATCCGTATCGCGGCAGACGAAGACGTTGATCCCGGGGTCATCCGCCGCCAGGAACCGCCACATCGGGCGGATCCGGCCGTGCTCGGCGTGATCCATCATCACCACCTGCGCCCCATAGGCCCTGAGCGCCCCGCGCGCGTCCTCGGGCACCGTCCGGTCGCAGTAGAACCGCGCGGTCCAGCCGACGTAGACATGCTGGATGATCTGCGCATTGACGATCGCCCCGGTCACATACTCGGGCCGGTCCCCCCAGAGCGAGAAGGCCACGACATTGCGCCGGCGATCCTCGGGGTCAAAGCCCCGTCCGCCGTCGCGCAGCGCTGTCCCGGCAAGCGCCGAGCCGGCATGGGACTGCCGCGCGATGGCATCCTTCTCGCGCAGGTTCCGCAAGCCCAGCACCCGCGCTTCGCCGATCTTTCCATCCCGCCACAGGCATGAGATGCAGGCATTGCGCACCACCACGTCCGAGCGCAGGGCAAGCGCCCGGCCAAAGGCCGTCGCCGCCTCGCCCCAGCGTTTCTGGCGCTTCAGCGAGACCCCGAGGCTGACCCAGCCGTCGACGTCCTCGGGGTGATCGCGCGCATAAAGCGCCAGCATTCCCAGGCCCTTGGCCACCTCGCCACCATCCCGCAGCGCCAGCCCGGCAAAGAGCCAGGCCTTGCTGTCGGGCCGCAGCTCTCCGGCGCGGGTGTAGGCGGTGGCGGCCTCGAGAAAGCGCTGCTCGGCCTTCAGCCGGATGGCAAGGCCGGTGAGCTGTTCATAGGTGACGGCAGCGCCGTGCCCGAGCGTGCCGTCATCGAGGATCTTGTTCATCGTGATCTCGCTTCCCTGGCCGTCGCACCGGCCACTCGCACTGTCGTGGAAGGGGCGCCGCAGTCGCCGGGGCGGCCGGACGCCGGGTCTCTGGTCGGTCTCTGGGCATTCTCTGGCCTGTGTCTCGCCGGCCGCCCTCCGGCAGCCGACAAGTCGAAGGGCAGGTCGCGAGCGGTGGTTTGGCTGAACCGACCTGCCCTTCTAGAGAGCAGCCCCGTATGGGAGAGGCGGCTCTTTCCCTCAGGGAAGAGCGTTGCGGCTCAGCCCCCCTCTTCAGCCGCCATGCTGACCGCCCGGCCGTGCTGCATGATGCCAGCGCGACAGGCGGTCAGCTGGCGGCCGGGCGCGCCCTTACCCGTCAGCGCCGAGAGCTCCGCCCAGGTCATCGCTCAGCCCCGAAAGCGGGTCCAGCAGCGCGCCGGTGTCGAGCAACCCGCCGAGGGTATCGCTGACCCCGTCGACCAGCCCGCCGAGGGCATCCTCACCCAGGGGCAGATCACCCAGCAGATCGTCACCGGCGCCCCCCAGCAGGCCATCGGTGCCGCCGAGCAGGTCACTGACGGGTCCGGCAAGGTCACCGAGATCCCCCAGGTCCGCCAGATCGGTCAGCCCACCGAGACCGGCCAGCCCGCCATCGAGCAGCCCACCATCGAGCAAGCCGTCCAGCAGGCCGCCTCCTTCGCCGGAACCATCGCCCAGCAGGCCCGCCCCGGTCAGCTCGCCGAGAAGCCCGGCCTCACCGGTCACCGCGCCCAGTACGCCGTCAGAGTCCGTCAGTTCTCCCAGCACACCGTCCGAGCCGGTGACATCACCGAGCAGGCCGGAGTTTCCGGTGACATCACCCAGCAGGCCACCATCAGCCACCACCGGGTCCAGCAACCCGTCACCGGCACCGAGACCTGCCAGCAGGTCCTCCACCGCTCCG
>NZ_AFPM01000226.1 GCF_000220565.1 Oceanicola sp. S124
CCCCATGACGGCGCCTTCCCCTCGTTCCTCGACTGGGAGATGGCGGAAGAGAGCATCCCACCCCGTGCCATGCCCTCGCTCGGGCTTACGCTTGCGGCCCTGCAGCTCACCCACCCCGAGGCACCCCGGCTTGCCGCGTCGCTGGCCCCGATCCTGCAGGACCCGCGCGTGAGCTGGCAGACCGGCGCCGAGGTCACACTTTCGGCGACCCTTGCCGGACCCGCAGGCGCAATCACGCTGGGCTGAAATGCAGAAGGCGCGACCTCCGGCAGGAGGCCGCGCCCGACTGAGGTAAGTCCGGGGCGTTCTCGCTCCCCGCGACTTCTACAGGCACCCGAGGGAAATCAGGCGTCCTGTGCTTCAATCGCACGAGAGGTGGTCACGGTTCCACCCCGGGCGATTTCGATGCGGCGCGGTTTCAGCGCCTCGGGCACTTCACGCACCAGGTCGATATGCAGCATGCCGTCGGCATGGGTGGCCCCGGTCACGCGCACGTGGTCGGCCAGCTGGAAGCGGCGTTCGAAGGCGCGGGTGGCAATGCCACGGTGCAGGTAGCTGCGGCCCTTGTCCTCATCCCCCTTGCGG
>NZ_AFPM01000225.1 GCF_000220565.1 Oceanicola sp. S124
GGTACTCCGGCCGAGACGCGCATCGTCGCGATTTCGAACCTGCAGGAGCAGGACCGTACCTGCGAGGACGCGCTGCGCCCCGACCTGTTCTACCGCCTGGCCGCCCTGCGCATCACCGTGCCGCCCCTGCGCCAGCGGGGCGAGGACATCCTGGCACTGTTCACGCGGCTGTCGGAGCAGTTCGCTGATGAATACGGCTGCGATGCGCCCCAGGTCAGCGCTCAGGAAGCCGCGCAGCTGCTGCAGGCGCCCTGGCCCGGCAACGTCCGCCAGCTGATCAACGTCGCCGAACGCGCCGTGCTGCAATCGCGCCGTGGGTCGGGCACCATCGCCTCGCTGCTGATGAGCGAGAACGAGGAGATGCAGCCCGTCATGACCACCGAGGGCAAGCCGTTGAAGGAATACGTCGAAGCCTTCGAGCGCATGTTGATCGACAATACCATGCGCCGCCACAAGGGCTCGATCGCCAGCGTCATGGATGAACTCTGCCTGCCGCGCCGGACGCTGAACGAGAAGATGGCCAAATACGGCTTGCAGCGCGCCGACTACCTGAACTGATCGCCCGGATCGAAGCGGCGGAGGGGGGCGCCGCCCCCCTCTGAAGCCTGCGGCTTCATTCACCCCCCGGAGTACTTCACGCCTGGTGATGCATGCGGGACAGGGCCCGGAGAGGCACCGGACTTTTGCCGTCGAGAGCGTGCAACCGTCCCGTGAAAAAGTAGGGCGCCTCCTGTCCCGGTGTCATCGCATCACCAGGCGTGAAGTACTCCGGGGGAGTCGCTCCGCAGGAGCGGCGGGGGCAGAGCCCCCACACCCTGGACCCCGGCCCAGTGACATTCCCCTCTCCCCTGAGCTTTGCAGAATGGTCAAAAGCACGCCGCTTTGCCGCTTCCCGCATCGGTTGTGCGATTTTCAGCATTGTCATGGACCCGCTCTGCACCTTATGTTCATGGAACGGCCATATGCGCAGTCCCGACGGGACCGCTTTGGTCCCTGAGAGTTTCGCTGGCCCCGGGTGTGACGGATAAAGACCTCCGCACGGATGCCAGATGGATAGACCCCGAAGGGGGTTTGCACTTGCCGAAGCGCCCGAGGGTGTCTTCGGTTCAGAATGGGCGGCGCCTCTTGGCACCAGGAAGCTTCTGACGGGTCATCCCCGGGCAGCGCTTAACCGGGCCGGAGAGAAGCCGTCGGAGAAGAAACGCGATGAGGCGCGAGAGGATCGAGACAGGCAGGAGGCACGCCCATGCAGGCGGCCCTTGCCCCGTCGACGCCCGTGACCAGGTCGCCCCTGACAGACACCCCGCAAGTCACCTCGCTCCGCCCGGATACGTTCCGGGGACCGGGGCTCTTGCGGCGTGCAATTGGACCCCATGGCAAAGAAAATGCTCATTGACGCCACCCACGCGGAAGAAACCCGCGTCGTGGTGGTCGACGGAAACAAGGTTGAAGAGTTCGACTTCGAATCCGAAAACAAGCGCCAGCTCGCTGGCAACATCTACCTCGCGAAGGTAACCCGCGTCGAACCGTCGCTTCAGGCGGCTTTCGTCGATTACGGCGGCAACCGGCACGGTTTCCTCGCCTTCTCGGAAATCCACCCGGATTACTACCAGATCCCCGTCGCGGACCGTGAGGCCCTGATGGAGGAAGAGCGCGCCTATGCCGAGGCACAGCGCGCCCGCGAAGAAGACGACGAGAAGCCCAAGAAGCGGTCCCGCTCGCGGTCGCGTTCCTCGGCCAAGGCCGAGAAGACCGAGAGCGGCGATGCCACCGTCAGCCAGGAGGTCGCGGACAGCGACCAGATCGAGGGGATGGAGACCATCGACCTCGGCGAGGACGGTGCCGATGAGGCCGGCGAAGAGGGCAGCTCGCCCATGATGACCGTGCGCGAGACGCCGGTCGAGGAGCCGGAGACCGATGCCGCCTCTGCCGACGAGGCCTCCGACGAGGACCAGGACGACGAGGATGGCGAGGACGAGGACAACCGTCCGCGTCGCAGCACCGCCGGCGAGAAGGACAGCGATATCGAGTCGGTCGCCGATGATGATGATCACGAGGATATCCGCCCGCCGCGCAAGCCGCGCCCCAAGCGCTACAAGATCCAGGAAGTCATCAAGGTCCGCCAGATCCTTCTGGTGCAGGTCGTCAAGGAAGAGCGTGGCAACAAGGGCGCGGCCCTGACCACCTACCTGTCGCTGGCAGGTCGCTACTGCGTGCTGATGCCCAACACCGCCCGTGGCGGCGGCATCTCGCGCAAGATCACCAATGCTGCCGACCGTAAGAAGCTGAAGGAGATCGCCACCGAGATCGACGTGCCCTCGGGCGCGGGCCTGATCGTGCGGACCGCCGGTGCCAAGCGCACCAAGTCCGAGATCAAGCGTGACTACGAGTACCTGCAGCGGCTCTGGGAACAGATCCGCGAGCTGACCCTGCAGTCGATCGCGCCGGCCAAGATCTACGAGGAAGGCGACCTCATCAAGCGCTCGATCCGCGACCTCTACTCGCGCGAGATCGACGAGGTGCTGGTGGAAGGCGAACGCGGCTACCGCAACGCCAAGGACTTCATGAAGATGATCATGCCGTCCCACGCCAAGAACGTGAAGCACTACGCCGAGCAGATGCCGCTGTTCGCGCGGTACCAGGTCGAAAGCTACCTGGCGGGGATGTTCAATCCCACCGTGCAGCTGAAGTCCGGCGGCTACATCGTGATCGGCGTCACCGAGGCGCTCGTCGCGATCGACGTCAACTCGGGCCGGGCGACGAAGGAAGGCTCGATCGAGGAGACGGCGACCAAGACCAACCTGGAGGCCGCCGAGGAGGTGGCCCGCCAGCTGCGTCTGCGTGACCTTGCCGGGCTAATCGTCATCGACTTCATCGACATGGACGAGCGCAAGAACAACCTCGCCGTCGAGAAGAAGCTGAAGGACAAGCTGAAGACCGACCGTGCGCGCATCCAGGTGGGCCGCATCTCGGGCTTCGGTCTTCTCGAGATGTCGCGTCAGCGCCTGCGCCCCGGCATGATCGAGGCGACCACCGCGCCCTGCACCCATTGCCACGGCACCGGCCTCGTGCGCTCGGACGACAGCCTTGCGCTGTCGGTGCTGCGCCAGATCGAGGAAGAGGGCACGCGTCGTCGCTCTCGCGAGGTCCTGGTCAAGTGCCCGGTGGCCATCGCCAACTACCTGATGAACCAGAAGCGCGAGCATGTCGCGATGATCGAGGGTCGTTACGGCATGGCGGTGCGGATCGAGGGCGTGCCCTCGCTGATCTCGCCGGATTTCGAGATCGAGAAGTTCAAGACCGCGACCCGCAAGGTCGTCGAAGTGCCGCATGTGATCTCGGCCAGCGCCGCGCTGATGGAGGACATCGACGAGGACATCGAGGACGAGGTGGACGAGGACGAGGAAGAGACCTCGGAAGCGCCGGCCAAGACCTCCGAAACCTCCAGCGAGAAGGCTTCCTCCGGGAAAGACCAGGACAACGCCGAGACCTCCACCACCGATGCCGGCGAGGGCGAGGAGCAGCCGAAGAAGAAGCGCCGTCGTCGGCGTCGTCGGCGGAAGAGCTCGCGTTCGGAAGACGGGTCGGGGGATGACAGCATCGGCTCCGGTGACGATCAGGTCAGCGGGGACGACAGCGCCCCCGAGGGCGACAAGTCGGACGCGGTGAAGGCCGAAGCGGTGAAGGCCGAGGCCCCGGTTGCGGAAGCCGCAGCCGAAGCCCCGGCGGCGGAGCCCGTTGCAGAGGTGGCGAAGGTCGAAGCCACCGCTGACGAGGCTGCGACACCTGAGGTCGCCGAGGCGCCTGTTGAAGACGCGAAGCCCGCGCCCGAGGTAGAGCCCGCTGCCGAAGCTGCGGTCGCAGCAGAAGAGAGCGCGCCCGCGGCGGATCAAACTGCTGCCGAGGTCGAGGCCGATGACACGGAAGCGGCCCCCGCCGAAGAGGCCCCCGTTGCGGAAGCTGCCGAGGCAGAGACCCCGGCGGAAGAGACTGCGGAAGAGCCGGTGGCCGAGGCCGAACCCGCCAGCGCACCCGAGCCGGCAATGGCCGAGGAGACTGCCGAGGCGGACGAACCCACCAAGCCGAAGAAGCGCGGCTGGTGGTCGCTGGGCGGCTGATCGCCCCGCCACCCGCTTTAAGAGACAGAGAGGGCCGCTCCTTCCGGGGCGGCCTTTTCCTTTGGCGGGGCGGAAAGCTTCTGTCGGCATGGGTGAGGTGTAACGGACGCGCAATAAGAGCGCCGTGAGCGGACGGGGGCCACGGGGCGGCCTCGGCGCAGTAGCCTCGTCTCCAACGGGAGAGGAGGTGGGACCTGTCGTGAAGCCCGCGCGATCAGGGCGACAGGGCCCCGGAAGGGCCGGCCTTTCGCAGTCAGCCGCGCCGGATCAGGAAGGTGAGGGCGCTGCCGTGCTCTTCCGCGTCAAGCAGCGCGCGGCCGGCCTCGACGCAAGAGCCTCGTCTTGATCGCGACAGTGCGGGAGCTGGTTCGGAACGCCTGTACGGTCAGGGCAAAACGCCCCGAACGGCATGGTTTCCGGTGGTCAGCCGCGCCGGATCAGGAAGGTGAGGGCGCCGCCGTTCTCTTCCGCCTCGAGCAGCGCGTGGCCGGCCTCGGCGCAGAAATGCGGCATGTCGATGCGGGCCATGGGGTCATCCGCCAGCACCCGCAGGCGCGCACCGGAGGGCAGGGCGCGCAGGGCCTTCTGGGCCCGCAGCACAGGCAGGGGGCAGCGCAGGCCGCGCGCGTCGATTTCGGTCAGCTCGTCCATACCCCCTTGCTAGGCCGCGCCCGGGGGCCTGTCCAGAGCGTCCGGGCGGTCGGCCGGATCATGGTGTGTCATGCTGGTGCCGGGCGGCCCTGGACGGGGCATCGAGCCCCGTGCAGGGCGGGGGCGAAGCCCCCCGGCGCCTCCGATCGGGTCCCGTGCCCGTGAGACGGCGCCGCTCCTGCCTCGACCGGGCACCGCACACGCCCCTGTGACGAGATGGCAGGTGACGGGCCGGGCGTGCCGCGCTACTCCGGTGCCATGTTCGGAATCGAGATCATGGACGCCGCCCTTTTGCCGGCGCTGACCGTTGCACTGATGGCGGGGCTCTTGTCCTTCCTCAGCCCCTGCGTGCTGCCCATCGTGCCGCCCTACCTGGCCTATATGTCCGGCGTCTCGCTGTCGGACATGGGGCGCAGCGGCGCGCGCGGGCGGACGCTGCTGGCAGCACTGTTCTTCGTGCTGGGCCTGTCGACGGTCTTCCTGCTGCTCGGCTTCACGGTCTCGGCCATCGGCACGCTGTTCCTCAGCTGGCAGGGCTGGTTCAACACCGCCGCCGGCATCGTGGTGATGATCTTCGGGGCGCATTTCGTCGGCGTCTACCGCATCGGCTTCCTTGACCGCGAGGCGCGTTTGGACGCCGGTGACCGGGGTGGCAGCGCCTTCGGAGCCTATGTTCTCGGCCTTGCCTTCGCCTTCGGCTGGACGCCCTGCATCGGCCCCCAGCTGGGCGCCATCCTGTCGCTGGCCGCGCAGGAGGCCTCGGTGACGCGGGGCACGCTGCTGCTGGCGATCTATGCCGCCGGTCTCGGCATCCCCTTCCTGCTGGTCGCCGCCTTCCTGCCGCGCCTCGCCGGCCTGATGGGCTGGATGAAGCGCCACATGGAACAGATCGAGCGCGTCATGGGCCTGCTGCTCTGGACGATCGGCCTGCTGATGCTGACCGGGGGCTTCTCGCGCTTCTCCTACTGGCTGCTGGAGACCTTCCCGGCGCTGGCGACCCTCGGCTGAGCTACGCAGGCTTTCCGTCCCCGCCGCGCCGCGCTAACCTGCCGCGAAGCGAGGGGACATGAGCGGCCAGACTCCTGAAATGCCAGCAACATCGCCCCCCGCCGGCGGGGTGGCG
>NZ_AFPM01000224.1 GCF_000220565.1 Oceanicola sp. S124
TCACCCCCGACAGTATTTCAGGCCATCGGATGGGAAAGGGGCGGGGCGCGACTTCGCCTGCGCCGCCCCTCATGTCAGGGGCGCTCGATGGCGACCGCCGTGCCCTCGCCGCCGCCGATGCAGATGGCGGCGATGCCGCGCTTCGCCCCGCGGGCTTCGAGCGCATGCAGCAGGGTGACGAGGATCCGGGCGCCGGAGGCACCTATGGGATGGCCAAGGGCGCAGGCGCCGCCGTTCACGTTCACCCGGTCGTGGGGCACGCCCATCTCGGCCATGAAGGCCATGGGGACCACGGCGAAGGCCTCGTTGACCTCCCAGAGGTCGACCTCCTCGATGCTCCAGCCGAGCTTCTTCAGCAGCTTGCGCACGGCGGGCACCGGCGCGGTCGGGAAGTCCTTCGGGGCCTGGGCATGGCTGGCATGGCCGGCGATGCGGGCGCGGATCGGCAGGTCGCGGGCCCGGGTCGCGGCGCGCCCGGCCAGCACCAGGGCCGCCGCCCCGTCCGAGATCGACGAGGCATTGGCTGCCGTCACCGTGCCGCCCTCGCGGAAGGCAGGCTTCAGGGCCGGGATCTTCTCGGGCCGGGCCGTCAGCGGCTGTTCATCCTGCGCCACCTCCGTGCTGCCCTTGCGGGTGGTGACCTCGACCGGGGCGATCTCGGCGGTGAAGGCGCCGGATTTCTGCGCCGTCAGCGCGCGATCCAGCGAGGCCAGCGAGTAGTCGTCCTGGGCCTGCCGGGTGAACTGGAAGGCCTCGGCGCAGTCCTCGGCGAAGGTACCCATCAGGCGGCCCTTGTCATAGACATCCTCCAGCCCGTCGAGGAACATGTGGTCGATGGTCTGCCCATGGCCCAAACGGGCCCCGCCGCGCATGGCGGGCAGCAGGTAGGGGGCGTTGGACATGCTCTCCATCCCGCCCGTGACCATGGTCGCCGCATGGCCGAGGGCGATCTGGTCGAAGCCCATCATCACCGCCTTCATCCCCGAGCCGCACATCTTGTTGAGCGTCGTGGCGGGGACCTCTTCCCCCAGGCCACCGGCGAAACCGGCCTGCCGGGCGGGCGCCTGGCCCTGGCCGGCAGGCAGGACGCAGCCCATCAGCAGCTCGTCGACCCGGTCCAGGCCGGCGCCGGCCAGCGCGGCGCGGATCGCGGCACCGCCGAGCTGCGGGGCGGTGAGCGGCGACAGGGCGCCCTGGAACCCGCCCATGGCGGTGCGCGCCGCACCGGTGATGTAGACTTCCTGCATGGGATCCTCCCTCTCTCTGCGCCCATGCATACCGAATGGTAAGGTTTGCCGTCTAGCGTGACGCCAGATTGAGCGGCCAGAGGGCATTCCGATGCATCTTTCCATCCGTACCGAAAAGGGCGCGACGATCATCTCGGTCGACGCCACACGGATCGATGCGGCCGTGGCGATCCGTTTCAAGGATCTCATGCGGGATGCCGCAGAGGGGCGCAGCGGGCGCATCATCCTCGATCTGGGGCGGGTGGACTTTATCGATTCCAGCGGCCTCGGTGCCATCGTCGCCGCGATGAAGCAGCTCGAGAAGGGCCAGAAGCTGGAGCTGGCGGCGCTGAACAGCAATGTCGACAAGGTGTTCCGCCTGACCCGGATGGATACCGTCTTTCCGATCCACGACAGCCTTGGCAGCGCGGTGGCAGGCCATGCGCACTGACACGGGAACCGGCCTGCCGGAACAGGCCCTGCAACGGCACACCAAGGACATCCGGCTGACCTTCCCCAGCTCGCCACTCTCGGTGCGCCGGGCGCTGCAGACCATCATCGCTGACCTGCAGGAGCTGGAGATTGAAGAGCGTGGCTCGGTCGAGCTGGTGCTGGCCGAAGTCCTGAACAACGTGGTCGAACACGCCTATGGCGCTGAGGAACGCGGCTGGATCAGCCTGGAATGTGCCTCGCAGCCGGACGGGCTGCATTTCCGCATCCGCGACGAAGGCCGCCCGATGCCGAAGGATACGCCGCCCATGGGGGCCCCTGCCCCCCTGCCGGAGCAGCGGGAACATTTGCCCGAAGGCGGTTTCGGCTGGTTTCTGATCCGCGACCTGTCGCGCGACGTGCAATACCGGCGCCTGGACGAAATGAACGAGTTGACCTTCCGCATCAATATCGACGCAACCCCCAAGGCGAACTGAGCCCGCCCGGCACCGCGACGGAGGCATCGTCGACGGGCCATCGTCCGCGCCCGGTGGCTTGGCGTACAGGCCCTTCGTTCAGGCCAGTCGTGCGGGCTCTCCGGTATGGCGCTTGCGACGGTCAGCCCGGCGCCTCCGGGCGGTCGCCCCCAATTGCGTGGCGTCGGACGCCGGCGCGGGGCACGCAGACTGGGCGGCAAGCGGGACAAGGCCAGGTTCCGCATGGCAGGGAGCTCGGCCAAAGCCAGAGCAGCCTGCAAGGACGGCATGGGATGGGCGAGGCGCCGACCTTTGCGCGCAACGGGGGTCAGTCAAAGGTCGGGACGAAGACAGCCGGTCTCGCCCTGCATGCGTGTGCTGTTTGCCCTGCGCCGAAAGGGCACTCGTCCCCTCGATGCACAGGTCCACTCCGGGTTGCGCAAGCGGGGATGCCCGAAGGGGTCGGCCGAAGCATTGACCAAACACCGTGGACACAGGTCCCGGACTGCACCGGTATCCGCCCCTGCGTCCGCCGGACACGCTTGCCCGAACCGCCCCTCCCCCTCGGCCACCGCTCCTGCGCACTGCCGCATTGTCCCGGCCCTGCCCCAGATGGGCAGCCCTGCCCCTGCCACATCATCGCCATCCCCGGGGAATCTGCCGCGTGGCCACGGACTGCCAAGGGATACGCCCTTGGGTCCCCCTGTCATGCTTGCTCGAACCGCCCTGCTCCTTCCCCACCGCGCCTGCGCGCTGTCGCATGATCCCGGCCTGACCCGGGCGGGCAGCGTGGGGCCTTGCCACATCATCGCCATCCCCCGGGGATCCGCCGCCTCGCCACGGCAATGCGAATCGCTTTCCCGGCGTCCCAGATCGCGGCGGAAAGCGGGCGAGAGCGGCCCAATCATGGCGCGACGGGCGTGACCGCCGCCACCGCGCACCATTTTCGCCGCATTCTCGCGAATTGCCCCGAAATGGCCGCACCGCCATCCCACCGGCGCCATGACCCACCGGCATCCTGAAAGGGTAGCTGCACTGGCTTCCCTCGGCGCCGCGTATTACAGCCCCCACCCAGTGCGTGGCGTCGAGGTTTCAACCCAGCAACTCCCGCCTTCCAGCATCAGAAACCGCCCAAGCCCTTGACCCGGGGCCGTTTCCCTCGCAGCATCGCGCCCTCGCCAGAGGAGGACACATGCGCGATCTGCACCTTCCCGGACGGTCTCCCGTCTGGGCCGACAACGGCCTTTGTGCCACCTCTCACCCGATTGCCGCCAACGTGGCGCTGGACCTGCTGAAGCGCGGGGGCAACGCCATGGATGCTGCCATCGCCGGGGCCGTGGCCCTCGGCGTGTGCGAGCCGCCCATGTGCGGCCTCGCCGGAGACTGCTTCGCCCTGGTCAAGCCCGCTGGCGAGGACCGGGTGCTGTCCTACAACGGGTCGGGCCGCAGCCCCGCCGGCGCCGCAGACGATGCCAGGGCGATGCGTGCGGCCGGCCTGACCGCGATCCCCGATCGTGACGCGCGCGCGGTCACCCTGCCTGGCGCCGTCGCCGCCTTCGACGAGATGTCCGCGCTCTGGGGTCGGCTTGGCCTGGCCGACAGCCTCGCCCCGGCGATCGCCTATTTCGAGGCCGGGGTGCCGGTCCATGCGCGCGTCGCCTTCGACTTTGCCCGCTCAGCGGGCCGGCTGGATGCCCATGCCGCCCGCCACCTGATGCCGACGGGCCGCGCCCCCGTCGAGGGACAGCGCCTTGCCCTGCCCGGCCAGGCCGAGGTGCTGCGCCGCATCGCCCGCGACGGCGCCCGCGCCTTCTACGAGGGCGAGGTGGCCGAAGACATGCTCTCGGCCCTCGCCGCAGCCGGGGGCAGCCATACCGCAGAGGACTTCGCCAGCACGCGCGGAGAGCGGACCGAGCCGATCCAGGGGCAGTACAAGGGCGCCGCCCTCTACGAGCATCCGCCGAACGGCCAGGGCGCCACGGCGATCCTGATGCTGAACATCCTGGCGCAGTTCGACCTCGCCGCGCTGGATCCCTTCGGCGCCGCGCGCACCCATATCGAGGCCGAGGCGGCAAAGCTGGCCTACGCGGCCCGCAACCGGTTCATCGCCGATGCCGACACCGCCGGGGCCGAGAAGCTGCTCGACCCGTCCTTCGCCGCCGAACTGGCGGCGCGGATCGACCCCGCGCGCGCCAGTGCCGTACCCGACCAGCTGTCGGGCGCGCCGCATCGCGACACGGTCTATATCACCGTGGTCGATCGCGACCGGATGGCGGTCTCGCTGATCTACTCGGTCTTCCACGCCTTCGGCTCGGGCATCGGAACCGACAAGTTCGGGCTGGTGCTGCACAATCGCGGCTGCGGGTTCACCCTGGAAGAGGGGCATGGCAACACCCTGGCCCCACGCAAGCGGCCGCTGCACACGATCATTCCGGCGATGCTGGCGGAAGACGGGGCACCCAACCTGCCCTTCGGCGTCATGGGCGGCCAGTACCAGGCGGCGGGCCACGCCCGCTTCGTCACCAACCTGCGCGACTACGGGCTGTCTCCCCAGGAGGCCATCGACGCCCCCCGCGCCTTCCCCGAGGAGGGCAAGCTGCAACTGGAACGCGGCTACGCCCCCGAGATCGCCGCACAGCTGCAGGACATGGGCCATGAGGTCGTCACCCCCGACGGCCCCATCGGAGGGGCCCAGGCGATCCGCATCCATGCCTCCGGCGTGATGGAAGCCGGCTCGGATCCGCGCAAGGACGGCTGTGCCGTGGGCTACTGATACCGCTGACCTGGCAGAGACCTGCCCCTGCTCCCGCCCGAGACCGCCTCCGGCGGGAGTATCTTTGGCCTCGGAATGGACCAGGAGACTCTTGTCTCCATTCGACGGGTGAAAATACTCCGGGGCAGTCTCCGCAGGAGACGGGGGCAGCGCCCCTGCATGCCGCCTCAGTTCAGCTGGAACTCAAGCTGATAGTGACCATCCTCGAAGGCGCCGAAGAGATCGGGGATGTCGGGATGGTCGACCGGCTCTCCCGACATGTCCTCTTCTAGGTTCTGCTCCGAGACATAGGCCACGTAGTAGCTCTGATCGTTCTCGGCCAGCAGGTGGTAGAAGGGCTGGTCACGCATCGGACGGGCATCTTCGGGAATCGCGTCATACCATTCCTCGGTATTGCTGAATTCCGGGTCGACATCGAAAATTACACCGCGAAACGGGTGTTTGCGGTGACGGACAACCTGGCCCAGATGATATTTCGCGTTGGTCTTCAGCATCGTCTTGCACGTCATGAGGCCCCCTACTACCGTCAATCCCCGCCCAATGTCCAATCGAGACCGCGAAATTAGGGGAAACACTCTGTGAACCTTGTCCTGACAGTGCTGGAGATCACCGCTCCGGTCTTCCTTCTTGCGGCGATCGGTTTTGCCTGGGTCCGGCTGGGGTTCGACTACCAGATTGATTTCGTCACCCGCATGGCGATGACGCTCTCGGTGCCCTGCCTGATCTTCACCGCCCTGATGAAGACCGAGATCGACCCGGCGGCGCTGACCGCACTGTCGCTGGCCTCGGTCGCGGCCTATGCGGTGCTGACGCTGGTCACCGCGCTGGTGCTCTGGCTGACGAAACTGGATCTGCGCAGCTACCTGGCGCCGCTGATCTTCGGCAATACCGGCAACCTCGGCCTGCCACTGGCGCTCTTTGCCTTCGGCGAGGCCGGGTTGGGCTACGCGGTGGTGGTCTTCGCGGTCATGGCGCTCTGGAGCTTCACCTTCGGCATCTGGGTGGTCTCGGGCGGCGGCTCGGTGGTGCGCGCCCTGAAGGAGCCGCTGCTCTGGGCCACCATCCTCGGCGGCATCTTCCTGAGCCAGGGCTGGCACACGCCGGTCTTCCTGACCAACACGCTGGAGCTGACTGGCCAGATGGCGATCCCGCTGATGCTGATCACCCTCGGCGTTGCCGTGGCGCGGCTGCGGCCGGGCTCGATCCGGCTGGCCTCGGTGCTGTCGGTGCTGAAGATCGTGCTCTGCGTCGGCATCGCCTGGATCACCGGCCGGCTGTTCGGCCTCGACGATGTGGCCTTCGCGGTGCTGGTGCTGCAGGTCTCGACACCGGTTGCGGTGACCTCCTACCTGCTGGCGGTGAAATACGGCGCCGATGCCGATGCGGTGGCCGGCCTTGTCGTCGTCTCGACCCTGCTGTCGGTGCTGATGCTGCCCCTGCTGCTGGCCCTCCTGCTGTGACCTGCCACCGCCGCCGATCACGGCTTTGAAGGTTCCGTCAGCGCTGCCTTTCGTGTAGAATCTCGGAAAAATACAACAAGAGCAGACTTCGAGAGGCAGATGATCAAGAAGCTTTCCGCGATTCTCATCGTGCTCATCGTCGCGTCCTGTGGCGGCGGACGAGACACGACAGCCCCGCGCAACCTGGACAACGCCTGTTCCATCCTGGACCAGCGGCCGCATTTCGCCCGCGCCTTCAAGAAGGCGGAACGTCGCTGGGGTGTCCCGGTACATGTGCAGATGGCCGTGATGCACCAGGAGAGCAAGTTCATCGGCAACGCCCGGACGCCGCACCGCTTTGCCCTGGGGATCATCCCGATGGGTCGTCAGAGCTCGGCGACCGGCTACAGCCAGGCACTGGACGGCACCTGGGAGGAATACCAGCAGAAGACCGGCAACCGGCGCGCAAGGCGCACCGATATCGACGACGCGACCGACTTCATGGGCTGGTACATGGCCGAGTCGACCCTGCGCCTGGGCATCCCGCTGTCTGACGCGCGGTCCCAGTACCTGGCCTACCACGAGGGCCGCGCCGGCTATGCCCGCGGCTCCTACCTGTCCAAGTCCTGGCTGATCTCGGTGTCGCAACGGGTCGCGGTCCGCTCGGAGCTCTATGCGACCCAGCTGCCCTTCTGCCTCTGACGCGCCTGTCCGGCGGGATCAGTTCCCGCCGGTCCGCCGCTGCGTCTCGCGGCGCAGCGAGAACATCGAATCGCCCAGTTGCCCGCCGACCTTCAGGTCGCCCAGGATCACCGTGGTCTGGGTGCCGGCCTCATCCGTCACCACCCACTGACGCAACTCGACCGGCGCCCCGTCGCCGCCGGTGAAGACAAGCTCGATATGGCCGTATTCCGGGTGTTCGGGGTCCTGGGCCCGCAGCACGGTCGAGGGGCCCTCCTCGCGGTGGTCGGTGACCATGTTGGCACGGGCGAGGTCCATCTTGTCATCCAGGATCAGCTTCAGCGGTGTACGGTCGAGGCCATAGGTCTCGGGGCCTCCGTTGGACTTCGGATCGAAAATGCCGACCGCACCGCCGCCGGCGATGACCAGCGCCTGCTCGGGCGGGTCATATTCGAACCGCATCCGCCCCGGCCGCTTGATGTAGAGCGTGCCGGTCGAGATCGTCCCATCGGCGTTGACCTGGGTGAACTTGCTCTCGGCGGTACGCATGCCGTTCATGTAGCCCGAGATCGCATCGAGCGGGATCGGCGCCGCGCCTGCGGGCAGCAGGCTGGCAAAGAGAAGGGCGGCGGGCGCCAGCAGGCGTGTCAGCGTTTTCATGTCCTAGATGTAAGCTCCGGCTGGATACGGTTCCAGCATCAAACGCGCGCCGGGCCATCACCGTTCCGCCATCGGCACGAGAGCGCCGGAGGAAGGGGGCAGCGCCCCCTCTTATTGTTCGGGCACCAGCACTTCGCGCTTGCCGACATGGTTGGCACCGCTGACCACGCCCTCTTCCTCCATCTGCTCGACCAGCCGGGCGGCCTTGTTGTAGCCGATGGCCAGCTTGCGCTGGATGTAGGAGGTCGAGCACTTGCGGTCCTTGATCACGATGGCGACCGCCTGGTCATAGAGCGCATCTTCTCCCGTGGTGTTGCCGCCGGTGTTGAGGCCGAGCACCGCGTCGATATCGGCCGACTTCTCGTCATCGGGCCCTTCGACCACGCCGCCAATGTAGGAGGGCGGACCATAGGCCTTGAGGTTGGAGACCACCTCTTCGACCTCTTCATCCGAGACGAAGGGGCCGTGGCAACGGGTGATTTTGGCGCCGCCGGCCATGTAGAGCATGTCGCCCATGCCCAGAAGCTGCTCGGCGCCCATTTCGCCCAGGATGGTGCGGCTGTCGATCTTCGAGGTCACCTGGAAGGAGATCCGCGTCGGGAAGTTGGCCTTGATCGTGCCGGTGATCACGTCGACCGAGGGCCGCTGCGTGGCCATGATCAGGTGGATGCCGGAGGCCCGCGCCATCTGCGCCAGGCGCTGGATGCAGGCCTCGATTTCCTTGCCCGCGACCATCATCAGGTCGGCCATCTCGTCGACGATGACGACGATATAGGGCATCTTCTCGGGCTGGATCTCTTCGGTCTCGAAGATCGGGTCGCCAGTGTCCTCGTCGAAGCCCGTCTGCACGGTGCGCGAGAACATCTCGCCCTTCTTCAGAGCATCCGCTACGCGGCCATTGTAGCCGTCGATGTTGCGGACACCCATCTTGGACATCTTGCGGTAGCGCTCTTCCATCTCCTGCACGACCCACTTCAGGGCCACCACGGCCTTCTTCGGGTCGGTGACCACGGGGCTCAGCAGGTGCGGGATGCCGTCGTAGACCGACAGTTCCAGCATCTTCGGGTCGATCATGATCAGGCGGCAGTCTTCCGGCGTCAGGCGGTAGAGCAGCGACAGGATCATCGTGTTGATCGCCACCGACTTGCCCGACCCCGTCGTACCGGCGATCAGCAGGTGCGGCATCTTGGCGAGGTTGGCAATCACCGGCTCACCGCCGATGTCCTTGCCGAGCGCCAGCGGCAGCTTCATGTGGCTGTCGCCGAAATCACGCGCCGCCAGCAGTTCGCGCAGCACCACCATCTCGCGGTTGTCGTTCGGCAGTTCGATCCCGATGACCGAGCGTCCGGGAACGGTGGACACCCGTGCCGAAAGTGCCGACATCGAGCGCGCGATATCGTCGGCCAGGCCAATCACGCGGGAGGCCTTGAGGCCCGGCGCCGGCTCCAGCTCGTACATGGTGACGACGGGGCCCGGGCGGACGCTTACGATCTCGCCCTTGACGCCGTAGTCGTCCAGCACATTCTCGAGCATCCGGGCGTTCTGTTCCAGCGCCTCGTCCGAGAGGTGGTGGCGCTGGATGGTTTCGGGCGAGGTCAGCAGCGACAGCGGCGGCAGCTCGTACTCGGCCTCCTTGGGATCGAAGGCCAGCCGGGGCTGGGCCTCGGCCTGGGCGCGGGCCGAGGGCTGCACCGGCTTGCGGGCGCTGTGCTGCACGACCTTGCGCTCCTCGGCCACGGGGAGCTTCACGCCCTCGCCGCCGAAGCCCATGCTGCGCGGTCCGGCACCGGGCAGCGGCTCGGGCGCGCCGAAGTCGTAGTGATCGTCCTCGTCATCGCGGAACATGTTGTCATCGCCCGAAGCGTCGTCGTCGAGGTCGTAGCCGGCCGCGAATTCGGGGGCCGGGGGTATCGAGGGGATGCCACGTTCGACGCGCAACTGGGCCGGGTCGACCAGTTCGGGCGAAGGCATCTCGTAGCCCGTGTCATAACGTGTGTCCTGGCGCGGGTGATCGCCCTGCGGCAGGTCCGCCTCGGGGCTGTAGGCGGCGGCCATGGGCGCGGGATCATCGGGATAGGCTAGGCCGGCATGGCGCGGGTCGGCACCGCCGAGGCGCGGGCGACGCTCGGCCGGGGCGGTCAGCGGGGGTTCGGGCGGCAGGCCGCGCTCGTCCATGGCGGCCAGCGGCGGCTCTTGCCGGTTGCCCTTGAAGATCAGCGGAATCGGGCTGCGGCGCTTGGCGCGCCGGGCCGCGGCCTGGATCGCGGTCAGCGGCACTTCTTCCACCTCCTGCTCGAGCGGCGGCGGGGCGCTGCGCGAGGCGCGCGAGCGGACCACGTCGGCGATCTTGGCGCGGATTCGGTCGTCCTGCGGCAGGTCTTCCTCGCCGAGCGCCATCAGCACCTCGTCGTCGTCCAACTCGTCCCAGCTCTGGGGCTGGGGCTCGGGGCGGCGGATCAGCCCGGGCAGGCGGCCCAGAAGGCGCGGCTTTTCCTCCCGCTCGACGGGCTCGTCGTAGTAAAGCGGCTCGTCGTCGGCCTCGACCCAGGGGTCGTCCTGCCAGGTGTCCTGGGGCTGGGCGTGGGTCTGGGCATGGGCGGGATGGATGTAGGCCGAATGATTGCGCGCGGCCATGGGTTCGACGCGGGCGGCACGGCGGCGCTCGGCACGGGCGCGCAGGTTCTCGCCGGCGCTGCGGGTGGCCTGTCCGGCGACCGAAACGGCCCCGACGGCCCCACGGCCCAGCAGTTTCGCGAGGAAGGCATAGGTCAGCACGATGGCGATCAGCAGCCAGCGGAAGGCCAGGCGCATCTCGACCCAGGTGATCCCGGCGACGAAGAGACCAAGCGCCACCATGGCAGGCCCCAGCACCAGCGCCGCCACCTTCAGCGACCCCGCCACCGAAAGCGGAGAGATCCCGATCAGCGCACCCAGCACCGTATCCCCGAAGAGACCGCCCAGCCCGAAGGCATGCGGCCAGTTTTCCGAGGTGTTCAGCGCACCGCCGTAGACCGACATCAGCACCACGAAGACCGGCGCAAAGACCAGCCGGCCCACCGGGGCCTCATCGGCCAGGTGCAGACCGAAGCGCAGACCCCAGATCACCGAAAGCACCGCGATGGCCCAGCCTCCGATGCCGATCACCATGATGATCGGCGCCGAGATCGAGGCCCCGAACAGCCCCAGCCAGTTGCGCACCGGCGCATCCGAGGCCGAAAGCCACGAGGGATCCTGCGGATCGTAGCTGTAGAGCACCGCCGCCAGCATCAGGCCGAACCCCAGAAGCAACAGGCCGATCAGCTCTTTGCCGCGTTTTTCCAGCGCTTCCTGCATGGCGCGATCGAAGAGGGGGTCTCGTTTCGTCTGGTAGGCCATTCTCTTCGCTCCTCGTCAGTCCCACAGGCAGGCGCGCAGCTTTTCCAGCCCCGTCACCATCTCGTCCCGCGCCGCCACCATGGCGACCCGGATGTAGCCCCGGCCGGGGTTCCCCGCCGCGGTGTCGCGGCTGAGATAGGCGCCCGGCAGCACCCGCACCCCGGTTTCGGTCCAGAGCTTCAGCGCCGCCGCCTCGCCGTCCTCGACCGGCAGCCACAGGAAGAAGCCCGCCTCGGGGCCCTTGTAGCCGGGCACGCCGCCCATCACCTGGTCGGCGGCCAGGTACTTCTGCTGATAGAGCGCGCGGTTCTCGACCACATGGGCCTCGTCGGCCCAGACCTTTTCGCTGACCTTCTGGATCGGCAGCGGCAGGGGGGCGCCGGAATAGGCGCGCAGCTGGCGCAGGTGGCGCATCGACCGGGGGCCGCCCGCCACGAAACCCGAGCGCAGCCCGGGCAGGTTCGAGCGCTTGGACAGCGACTGGAAGATCACCACCCGCTCGGGGTCGGCGCCCATCTCCTGCGCGATCTCAAGGGCACCCACGGGCGCGCTGTCGCGCCAGATTTCGGAATAGCATTCGTCGGCGAAGATGCGGAAATCCCACTTCTCGGCCAGCGCCAGCAGCTCGCGCCAGTAGGCGGCAGAGGCCACGGCCCCCTGCGGGTTGGCCGGAGAGCAGATGTAGACCGCCGCCGTGCGGTTCAGCACCGCCTCGGGCAGGGCGGCGTAGTCGGGCAGATGGCCGGTCGCATCGGTGGCGGTCACGAAGACCGGCTCGGCGCCGACCGAGACGGCCGAGACCGCATAGACCTGGTAGAAGGGGTTGGGAATCAACACCACCGGCTGTGCGCCGTTCTTGGTCTCGGGCACCAGCGCCATCCCGGCGTTGTAGAGCCCCTCGCGCGATCCGTTGACCGTCATCACCTGGGTTTCGGGATCCATGGCAACGCCGTAGCGCCGGGCGATCCAGTCGGAGATCGCGCCACGCAGCTCTGGCGTGCCGTCATTGGGCGGATACTTGGCCAGGCCGGCCACATTGTCGGACAGCACCTGGCCCACCCACTCCGGGAAGGGGTGTCGGGGCTCTCCGATGGTCATATGCGTCACCTCACCGCCCGGCGCATGATGGTCGAGCAACGTCCGCAGGCGCGGGAACGCATATTCCGGAAGGTTCGAAAACCGCTCTGGAAACATTTGAAACTGCCTCTGGCTCGGGGTCGTAACGCCCCGTTTTGATGGAAAGGTAACCCATAGCTGCGCGCGCCGTCCAGCGCTCTTGCGGCAGGGCAACAGGTCTGTTGCATCGAAACCCCGTGTTTCCACGGGATTTTCCGGTCAGGCGGCGCGCAGGGCGGCCTCGGCGGCTGCCGAGACACGCGCCAGGGCCTCTTCGGCGAAGGGTTTCCCCATGAGCATGATCCCGCAGGAAGGCGCCCCGGCCGGCAGGGTCACGGCAGGCAGGCCCATCAGGTTGCCGACGCGGGTGTTGCGCAGGGCCAGCAGGTTCTCGGTGACGTAGTAGTCGTGATCGGCCAGCATCCGCGAGGCCACCGGCGGCAGGATCGCCGAGCTGGGCGCCAGCACCGCGTCAAAGCCCGCCATCCGGGCATGCCATTCGGCCCGCGCCTGCTCCAGCGCCTCCCAGGCGGCGACATAGTCGGCGGCCAGCACCTGCCCGCCGCCCCGGAAGCGTTCGAGGATCTCGGGGAACATCTTCTCGGGCGCGGCCTCGATGACGTCCTTCCAGATCCCGTAAGCCTCTGGCGCAATGAGGGATTTCGTCAGACCTGCCGCACGGTCGTATTCGGGCGAACGGACCTCGACCACCTCGGCGCCCGCATCACGCAGCACCTCGACGGCGCGACGGTAGGCGGCCAGGGGCTCGGGGCGAATATCGTCAAGGACGTGGCTTTCCATCATCGCCAGGCGCGCGCCCTTCAGGCTGGCGCCGCGCAGGTCCGGGGCGGGCCTGCCCTCCAGCGCCGAGAGCATCAGCACGCAGTCCCGGACCGAGCGCCCGATGGGCCCGACCGTATCGAAGCGCTTGGCCAGCGGCACGACGCCCTCAAGGCTGATCCGCCCGGAGGTGGTCTTGAAGCCCACCAGGTCGTTCCAGGCCGCCGGGATGCGCACCGACCCGCCGGTGTCCGAGCCGATGCCGATGGCCGCCAGCCCATGCGCCACCGACGAGGCCGCGCCCGAGGACGAGCCGCCCGGCACCCAGTCGGGATGGTTCACATTGGGCGGCGTCGCCGTCACCGGGTTGAGGCCGATACCGGAAAAGGCCAGTTCGGTCATATGGGTCTTGCCGAGGCAGACCAGCCCGGCCTGGCTGGCGTTGCGCAGCACGCGGGCGTCCTCTTCCGGCACCCGGCCCTCCAGCAGGGCGGATCCGGCCTCGGTCGCCACGCCCGCCGAATCGAACAGGTCCTTCCACGAGATCGGCACCCCGTCCAGGGGATGCAGGCGGATGCCCAGCCGGGCGCGTTCGCCGGCGGCGGCGGCCTCGGCCAGGGCACGCTCGGGCGTGGTGCGGGCATAGATGCGGGCGCCGGCCTCATGGGCCGCGATGGCAGCCAGGTAGGTCTCGGCCAGGGCCACCGGGTCGATCTCGCCGCGGCCGATTCCGGCGCCCAGCTCTGCCGCCTCCATCCAAAGCCAGTCCTGCATCGCGCCTCTCCGTTTCGGTGTCGTGGCGACGGTAGCGGCAGCGGGGCGCATGGACAATCCCGGTCGCGGGCGCATATCTGGGGACATAGACGAAAGGCAGTGCCATGAGCGAGCAAAGCGATCTTCTCATCGTCGGCGGCGGGCTGAACGGCCCCGCGCTGGCCCTTGCGGCGGCGCGTGCCGGGCTGAGCAGCACCGTCATCGACGCCCTGCCCCGGGCCGAGCTGGAGGGTGCCAGGTTCGATGGCCGCGCCTATGCGCTGGCGCTTGCCTCTGTCCGGCTGCTGCGAGCCATCAGCGTCTGGGACGCGGTCGCGGACAACAGCCAGCCGATGCTCGACATCAAGGTCAGCGACGGGCGCGCCGGAGAGGGCCCCTCGCCCTTCTTCCTGCATTTCGACCACGCCGAGATCGAGGAAGGCCCGATGGGCCACATGGTCGAGGACCGCTACCTGCGCCGCGCCCTGCTGGAGGCGGTCGAGGCGGCGCCGCAGGTCACGGTGATCAACGAGGCGCAGGTGGTGGCGCAGCAGTGCGGCCCCGAAGGGGCCTCGGTCACCCTCGCTTCGGGCGAGGTGCTGCACGGCAGGCTGGTGGTGGGCTGCGACGGCAAGCGGTCCGGCACCGCTGCGCGGGCCGGGATCCGTCGTCACGGCTGGGGCTACGGCCAGACCGCGCTGGTCTGCGCCATCGCCCATGAGAAGCCCCACGAGGGCGTCGCGCATCAGTTCTTCATGCCGCCGGGCCCGCTGGCGATCCTGCCCCTGCCCGGCAACCGTTCGTCCATCGTCTGGAGCGAGCGCGACGCTACCGCCCAGGCGATCAACGCCCTGCCCGACGGCGACTACCTAGCCGCCCTACGCCCCCGCTTCGGCGATTTCCTGGGAGAGATCACGCTGGAAGGCGCGCGCTTCACCTATCCCCTCGGCCTGTCGATCTGCGAGCGGTTCTCGGACTGGCGGCTGGCGCGTGGTTGGGGATGCGGCGCATGGCATGCACCCGATCGCAGGACAGGGGCTGAACGCCGGCCTGCGCGACGTCGCCGCCCTGGCGCAGGTGCTGCGGGAGGCGCGCGCCCATGGAGAGGACATCGGCGCGCTGGACGTGCTGCACCGCTACCAGGAGTGGCGCCGCTTCGACACCGGCACGCTGGCGCTGGCGACGGACATGACCAACAAGCTGTTCTCGAACGACAATCCACTGCTGCGTGCCACGCGTGACCTGGGCCTCGGCCTGGTCAACCGCCTGCCCGGCCTGCGCCGGACCTTCATCCGCGAGGCCGCCGGCCTGACCGGGGACCTGCCCGAGCTGATGCGCTAGGTCAGGAAAGGTGGATTGCCATCCACCCTACGCGAACGCAACGCTCAGCCCGCCGCCACAAGCGTAGGGTGGATGGCAATCCACCGCTCCCGCTCCCGACGACAAGGGACGTCCCCGGGACAGGCGCCGCGGCCCCTGCCCCTCTCAGATGTCCATAGACACTGCTGCCGGAGGCTTTGCCCCGGAACGGGGCGACACCCCGGCCCGCGGTCAGTCCAGCACCCGAGCCTCGTCGACCAGCATCACCGGGATGCCGGCGCGGATCGGATAGGCCAGCCCGGCGTTCTCCGAGATCAGCTCCTGCCGCTCGGCGTCATAGCGCAGCGTTCCGTGCGTGCGTGGGCAGACCAGCGCTTCGAGCATCCGACGGTCGAAGGCCGGCGCGGCGGGGGTCGAAGTGGAGGTGGGGGTATCGCTCATTGCAGCAACTCCTGCCCGTCTCCGCCGCGCAGCGCATATTCCAGCAGCGTCACCAGCGTTTCGCGACGGGTCGTCAGCGATGGCGCCTCAAGCAGCGCCTGTTTCTCGTCGAGGGTGAAATTCAGCAGCATCGACAGCGAGTTGATCAGCAGCTCGTCATCGGCATCCTGCAGCGTCTCCCAGTCCGTCGAGAGACCCTGCTGCTCGAAATAGCGGCCCAGCAACTCCATGAAGGGCGCACGGCGGAAGCCGGGATCCTCATCGCTGGGGGCCAGGTCGGGCTCGAAGCCGGTCCAGTCGACCCGGCAGCGGCGGTAGGGAGTGAAGCCCTCGACCTCATCCGCGATGCGATAGCGCGAGATGCCGGTCAGGGTGATCATGTAGCGCCCGTCCTCGGTCTCCGAGAACTGCGTCACGCGGCCGGCGCAGCCGATGCGGTGCAGCCCGTGGTCGTGGCTGCCCGGCATGTCGCTGGGCTGGATCATCCCGATCAGCCGGTGCGGCGTCTTCAGGCAATCCTCGAACATCGCCAGGTAGCGCGGCTCGAACAGGTGCAGCGGCAGGCGCGCCCGCGGCAGCAGCAGCGCACCCGGCAGCGGAAAGACGGGGATCACCCCGGGAAGATCAGCGGGCTTCATCATCTGCAGGAGCTTAGGCCGCATTGCGCCACGGGAAAGACCCGCCGCGCAAATTCCGGGCCAGCCGCGTCAGGCGAAGATCATCGAGGACAGCCGGCGGCGGCCGTTCAGCACCACCGGATCCTGCGGCTTCAGCGCATCGAAGATGGTGAAGAGCTGCTGCTTGGCGGCGCCCTCGTTCCACTCGCGGTCGCGGCGGAACAGCTCCAGCAGATGGTCCACGGCCTCCTGGGCCTGGCCGGAGGCATAGAGCGCCTGGGCCAGGTCGAAGCGGGCCTGAAGGTTGGCGGGATCGGCCTCGACCTGCGCCGAAAGCTCGGCCACGGGGCCGGCATCGGCGGCCTGGCGGGCCAGTTCCAGCTGGGCATGGGCCGCTTCCAGCTCGGCGGCGCCGGAAATCTCGGCCGGGGCACCGTTGAGGATCGCCTCGGCCTGGTCCAGGTCATCCAGCGCCAGGTAGGCGCGCACCAGCCCGCCGTAGGCCGGGGCGTTCTGCGGATCTTCCTGCAGGATCGCGGCAAAGGTCTGGGCGGCGTCGGCGGCAGCGCCCGCGGCCAGCATCTCTTCGGCGGCGGCGACGGCCTCGGCCAGGCCACCGTCGGCATCGGGGGCCATCGCGGCCAGCTTGTCGACGAAAGCCTGCACCTCGGAGGGCGGCAGGGCGCCCTGGAAGCCATCCACCGGCTGGCCCTGGAAGAAGGCATAGACCGTCGGGATCGACTGGACGCGCATCTGGCCGGCGATCATCTGGTTCTCGTCGACGTTGACCTTGGCCATCTTGACCTTGCCGCCGGCGGCGTTCACCGCGGATTCCAGTGCCGGGCCAAGCGTCTTGCAGGGGCCGCACCAGGGGGCCCAGAAATCGACGATGACCGGCACCTCCTGGCTGGCCTCGACCACGTCCTGCATGAAGGTCGCCTCGGTCACGTCCTTGACGTGCTCACCGGTGGCGGGGGCGGTCTGGCTCTGGCCGGTTCCAAGCTCGATCATGGCGGAACTCCTTGTGCAAATCTCTGCGCCTATATGGACCCTCGCGGGCGGTTTTCCAAGCCGCCTGCGGCGCAGCGGCCCCCGCCAAGGTCGCAGGCCGGGCCGCCCTCATCCCGCGAGGTGCTGCGCCAGCCTGTCGAAGCGCTCCGCGCCATTCTCCAGCCCGGCAATCCGGGCCAGCAGGGGATCGCGGCGGGCGGCGGCGCTGTCGGCGAAGGTCAGGCCCATGTCCTGGTTGCGCAGGCTGCGCAGCCCGGCGACCGGCGCGAGGTCGATGACCGGCGTGCGCTCAATCCGCAGGTATTCCAGCCGCGACAACCCCCCGAGCGGCCCGAGGTCGCGGACCCGGCAATCCTGCAACCAGAGCCGCTGCAGGGCGGTGATCCCGGCCAGCGGGGCCAGATCCTCGACCGCGCTGCCCTCGAGCGCGAGGAACTCCAGCCCGGGCAGCCCCGCCAGGGGCGTCAGGTCGCGGACGCCGGTATCGTTGAGCCAGAGATGGCAGAGCCCCGTGAGCCCGGCCAGCGGCGACAGGTCCCGCACCGGCGTGCGCGACAGCTCCAGCATCTCGAGCCGCGACAGCCCCGCCAGCGGAGACAGGTCCGCCACCGGCGTCGAAAGCGCATTCAGCGAGGTCAGCCCGGAAAGCCCTGCCAGCGGCGACAGGTCGGCCACCTCGGTTTCGGGGAACGAGACCCGTTTCAGCGCCGGCAGCCCGGCCAGCGGCGACAGGTCGGTGACGGCGGTGCTGCCGAAGCGAAGCTCTTCCAGCCGGGGCAGGTTCCTGAGCGGCGAGAGGTCCGACACCGAGGTGCCCCAGAGATGCAGCCCGCGCAGGTAGGGCAGGTCGGCGATGCCCGGCGGCAGCTCGGCCAGGGCCAGCATCTCGTCGTCGTCGAATTCCAGCAGGGTGCCGTGACAGACCCGCGCAGCGTCGATCATCGCCTCGGCGATCTCGTAGGCAGTGCGGGCATCGGTTCCGGCGGCATCGGTCATG
>NZ_AFPM01000223.1 GCF_000220565.1 Oceanicola sp. S124
GCTCCGCCCGAACCCTTCGCGGTCGAGCCGCCCAAGGCCAGCGACGGGGCCGAGACGCTCCGAGACGCCGGTGCTGGTCCTGTCGCCCGAGGGCGAGGCCGGTTCCGGCGAGTCGCCCGTGGCGGAGGCTGCCATTGCCGCCTTCGTCGCCGAGTGTGCAGGCACTTGGCTCTGACGAGGCGCCGCAGCTGCGCGCCGATGCGGCGGCCGAGGCCTCGGTGGTGGCGCAGACCCTGAAGGCACTGACCGAGGCAGGTCTGTCCAAGGTTGCGCTGGTGGTGGCTCCGCAATGAAACGTGCTGTCGAATTTCTCGCCTTCATGGGGCTCGCGCTGGTGCTGCACCTGTTGCTGGCCGTGCGCGTGCCGGCCACCGGTGCCCAGTCGGGCGGCGCGGGCGGCGAAGCGCTGGTGACGCTACAGGGCGCGCCCGAGGGCATGGAAGAGCTGATCCAGGCCTGGGAAACGCCCCCCGACGCGCAGATCGACCCCGATGCCCCGCAGCCGGTCGAACCCGAGCCGCTGCAGCCCGTGGCCCGTCCCGAGGCCGAGGTCGAGCCGCCGCCGGTGCTGCCACATCTCGACGTGGCCGAGGCCAGCCCCGACACGATCACCGTGCCGAAGTTCGACCTCGAGGTGCCACCGCCTCCGCGCGCGCCGGAAGAGGTGCCCCAGGAGGTGCCCGAGCTGGCCGAGACGCCCGAGCCGCAGCCGGCCGAGGACCAGCCCGAGCAGGTGGTCGACGAAGCGCCCCGTGTCGCGCCGGTGGCCAGCCTGCGCCCGATGCAGCGCCCGGAAACTCCGGCGCCCCGGGTGGATGCCGCACCGCCGCCGCCACCGCCCGCCCCTGAACCCGAGCGCGCGCCGACGCCGCAGGCGCGGCCCGCCGACCGCACCCAGCAGGCCCGCGAGGGCGGCAATGGCGGGGTGACGCAACGGGCCGCCGGCTCTGGCGGATCCGCGCAGGCGGGGAATGCGGGCAACAACCGCGTCGCCGCCGGTGCCGGACAGCAGCAAGCCCAGCTTCAGGCCGTATGGGGCGCGCAGATCCGTTCCCGGATCGAGCGGCGCAAGCGCTTCCCCAATGCCATGCGGGGCCGCCAGGGCCGCGTGGTGGTGCGCCTGACCGTGGGTCGCGATGGCAGCATCCTCGGGGCCTCGGTCGCACGCTCCTCGGGTCAGCCGGCCTTCGACCAGGCTGCGATACAGGCGGTGCAGAACACCGGGCGGCTTCCCGCCGCGCCGGACGGGCTGGGCGCGGCGAGCTACACCTTCAACCTGCCGATGGACTTCTCCTGACGCAGGCAGCGGCACCCGCAAGGGGCCAGATTTTGAGCATGCGCGAAAGGGCCCGGATCTTCCGGGCCTTTTCCCTGTGGCGGAAGGGGGTTCCGTCCGTCGCGCTCCCCCCGCCCATGGTATCTATCCCCAGGCTGTCCACAACAAATTGCGGTCGTCCCCAAGATTTGCCTTTACAGGCTACCGAACCACGCCCACCATATCTTGTAAGGAACGGCGGAAATCGCCCCGTTTCTAGAGCAGGCACCTAGCGCTTGGGGCGCTGCCAGCCCCCTTGCGCTAACCCAAATGAGGTGGCGTCATGGCATTGTCCGAAACCTTCATCTCCGAAGAACTGCATCCCATCGACATCGTCGAAACTCTGGCCGAGCACCACGAGTGGGATTTCGACCGTATCGCCGAAGACCAGATCGCCATGGCGGTCGAGGGGCAGTGGCGCACCTACTCGGTGACCCTGGCCTGGTCGGCCTACGACGAGACCCTGCGCCTTATCTGCACCTTCGAGATGGAGCCCCCGGCCGAGGCCCTGCCGGGCCTTTACGAGCTGCTGAACCACGTCAACGACCAGTGCTGGGCCGGGGCGTTCACCTTCTGGGCCGAGCAGCAGCTGATGGTCTATCGCTACGGCCTGGTGCTGAGCGGTGAACAGATCGCCTCGCCCGAGCAGATCTCGACGCTGATCTCTGCTGCCGTGCTGTCGGCGGAACGCTACTACCCCGCCTTCCAGCTGAACGTCTGGGGTGGCCGCCCGCCGCGCGCCGCGCTGGAGGTCGCCATTGCAGAGGCCTACGGGCGGGCGTAAAACTTGCCCCCGACGTGATATGAACGCAGGGGGGCGAGATGTCTTTGGATAAGGTGGCCGAAAATGGCCTGGTGCTGCTTGGCTGCGGCAAGATGGGCTCGGCCATGCTGGCGGGCTGGCTGAAGCGCGGCCTGCCCGCGACCTCGGTCTGGGTGCTGGATCCGCACCCCAGCGACTGGCTGAATTCGACCGGAGTGCATGTCAACGCGGGCCTGCCCGAGGCGCCCGCCGTGGCGCTGATCGCGGTCAAGCCGCAGATGATGGGCGATGCGCTTCCGGGGTTGCAGGCCTTCGGCAACTCCGAAACGCTTTATCTTTCGGTTGCGGCCGGAACGCCGATCGCTGCCTTCGAGGCCGCTTTCGGCGCCGAAAGCCCTGTGATCCGGGCCATGCCGAACACCCCTGCCGCCATCGGGCGTGGCATCACCGCGATCATCGGCAATGCCCATGCGGGCAGCGGCGCGCTGGATCTCGCCGAAGCGCTGCTTTCGGCGGTCGGCCAGGTGGTGCGGCTGGAGGATGAGGGCCAGATCGACGCGGTCACCGGCGTGTCCGGGTCCGGCCCGGCCTATGTCTTCCACCTGATCGAGACCCTTGCCGCGGCGGGTGAGGCCCAGGGCCTGGAACCGGAGCTGGCGATGCAGCTGGCCAAGGCCACTGTCGCCGGGGCAGGCGCGCTGGCAGAAGAGGCCGAGGAAGACCCCAGCCAGCTGCGCGTCAACGTCACCAGCCCCAATGGCACCACCCAGGCGGCGCTCGAGGTGCTGATGGATGAGCAGACCGGCTTCCCGCCGCTGCTGAAGCGCGCGGTGAAGGCCGCCGCCGACCGGGGCCGGGAGCTGGCCAATGGCTGAGCAGATCAACTTCGACGACTTCCTCAAGGTGGATATCCGTGCGGGCAAGGTCATCCGCGCAGAGCCCTTCCCCGAGGCCCGCAAGCCCGCCATCAAGCTCTGGATCGACTTCGGCCCCGAGATTGGCGAGAAGAAGACCTCGGCCCAGATCACGGCGCATTACAGCCCCGAAAGCTTGGTCGGCAAGATGGTCATGGCGGTGGTGAACTTCCCGCCGCGCCAGATCGGCCCCTTCATGTCCGAGGTGTTGACCCTCGGCGTGTCGGATGACGAGGGCGGTATCGTCCTGATCGCCCCGGATCAGGACGTGACCCCCGGACAGAGAATGCACTGACAGAAGTGGAAGACCTGAGATGAAGCGGATCCTGCTTTCCCGCCCCATGCCGCCTGCCACCATCGAGGCCGCCTCGCGCCACTTCGAGGTCGAGATCCGCGACAGCACCCGCCCGATGAGCGCCGCCGAGATCCGCTCGGGGCTGGCGGTCTATGACGGGATGATGGTCACCCTTGGCGACCAGGTCTCGGCAGAGGTGTTGCAGGACTTCGGTCGGCCGCGCTGCAAGATCCTTGCCAACTTCGGGGTGGGCTACAACCACATCGACGCAGAGGCCTGCCGCAACCACGGGGTGACGGTGACCAACACGCCCGGTGCGGTTACCGATGCCACGGCGGATGTGGCGATGACGCTGATCCTGATGGCCTGCCGCCGCGCCGGCGAGGCCGAGCGGCTGGTGCGCGCCGGCCAGTGGGAGGGCTGGCATCCGACCCAGATGCTGGGCCTGCACGTGACGGGGCGCAGGCTGGGCGTCATCGGCATGGGCCGCATCGGCCAGGCCGTGGCGCGGCGCTGCCATTTCGGCTTCGGCATGGAGGTGGGCTATTTCAACCGCTCCGAGAAGGAGACGGGGTTTCCCGCCACCCGTCACGAGACGCTTGAAGGGCTGGCCGCCTGGGCCGATATCCTCGTCGTCGCCACGCCGGGAAGCGCCGAGACCCATCACCTCGTCGGGGCGCCGGTCTTTGCGGCGATGCAGCCCCATGCGGTCCTGGTGAACATCGCGCGCGGCGACATCCTGGACGAAGAGGCGTTGATCGCCGCCCTGCAGGCGGGCCAGTTCGGCGCCGTGGGCCTGGATGTCTACGAGCACGAGCCGCATGTGCCCGAGGCGCTGCTGGCGCTCGACAATGCGGTGCTGCTGCCGCACCTGGGCACCGCCTGCCTCGACGTGCGCGAGGACATGGGCGCCATGGCGGTCGAGAACCTGCGCGCCTTCTTCGCCGGAGAGGACTGCCCCAACCGGGTGAACTGAGGCGGGCCGCTGCCGGGACGTGAAGCCGGGGCTGCCCGGCTCCGAGAAGGGGGGCATGGCCCCCCCTTTTTCGTGCCGCAGGGCCGCTACTGCGCCACCAAAGAGCGCGTGAGCGCGTCGAAGATGAAGGCGCCCGGCACGCGGAGTTCGGGCGGTTCGGCCTCGGCGCGGGCGTAGAGCTCGACCATGCCGACATAGCGCTGGTGGCCCAGCGGATCGGCCCGCACCGAGGAAATGTCGATGATCTGCACATTGGCGCGCCGCGCGGCGGCGCCGACCATGGGCGCGGCCGCGGGCAGGGCTCCGACCCGGGGTCGCCCCCCGGCAAGGCGGGAGGACAGGCCAAGCGCGCGGTCCCCCTGCGAGGTCAGGATCAGGATCGGCCGGGGCAGGTGGCCCAGGGTTTCCAGCTGGCTTGCGAAGACGAAGACGTCGATGTCCGGCGCCGCCAGCACCACGTCGAGCCGTGCCAGCACCTGCGTCTGCCCGGCCAGTTGCAGATCACGCAGGGTCTCGACCACCAGGAAACCGCCCATGGAATGCCCGAAGAGCACCAGCGGTCGCCCCCCGGCGGTCAGCCCGGTGACCAGGTCGCGCAGGGCATTGCGCGAGAACAGCGCCGCCTGCCGGTCGGCCTCGTAGTCCAGCGGCTTGCCGCGCGAGGGCCAGGAAAAGAGAACCGGCGCCACGCGGTGATGGGCCTCGGCCGAGATCTGCGCCAGGCGGAACAGCGCTTCCTGGAAGCTGGTGTTGTACCCGTGGACATAGAGCGCGAGGTCGCGCTTTGCGCCCCCGGCCCGGCGCGTCTGGGCGAGGAACTCGGCGCGTTCCAGCACGCCCGAGGCCGTCACGACGAAATCCGTGGCCGGGTCCGGGGTCTCGCCGGGATAGGAGATCCGCGCCAAGCCGCGCTCCGGGGGCACGGAGATGTCGTAGAAACGGTAGCTGGTGGCGAAGGCGGGCTGGCCCTCGAAACCCGCCGCCAGGGCGCGGTTGGTGGCCGCGTAGACGCGGATCACCTGCGCCTCGGGATGGCCTCCCGCCACCTCGGGGTGCGCCGTCAGCACCCCGGGCCCGGGGCGGGCGGTGCAGGCGCTCAGCAGCAGGACAAACCCCAGGCAGAGGACTTTCGCAATCGGTGTCATCGGGGGGGTCTCCGGCTGGCCTGCCCCTTGCTAGGACGCTTCCGCCCGGCCGGTCAACAGCGGGCGCCGCGGGGCGTGCCGTGCCCCTCCGCGGGGGGGGCAGCGGCCCGGCGCGAGGTGCTCACAGAGGGCTGTCGCCCATCTCGGCGCGCCAGTGACGGCGGCAGAGCGAGACATAGGTCTCGTTCCCGCCGATCTGGATCTGGGCACCCTCCTGGGCCGCACGACCGTCGGCAGTGCGCCGGACCACCATGGTGGCCTTCTTGCCGCAATGGCAGATGGTGCGCACCTCGCGCATCTCGTCGGCCAGCGCCAGCAGGGCGGCGGAGCCGGGGAAGAGCTCGCCGCGGAAATCGACGCGCAGCCCGTAGCACATCACCGGCAGGCGCAGGTCGTCGACCACGCGGGCCAGCTGCCAGACCTGATCCTTGGTCAGGAATTGCGCCTCGTCGACGAAGATGCAGGCGAAGGGGGCTGCCGCATGACGGTCTCGGATGCGGACAAAGAGGTCGTCGGTCTCGTCAAAGGTATCGGAATCGGCGCCGATCCCGATGCGCGAGCCGATGCGGCCCTCGCCGGCGCGCCTGTCGAAGCGCGCAGTCAGCAGGTAGGTGTCCATGCCGCGCTCGCGGTAGTTGTGCGATGCCTGCAGCAGGATCGTCGACTTGCCCGCGTTCATGGTAGAGTAGTGGAAGTAGAGCTTGGCCATGGCGGTAGATAGGCCGGGCCGGGGGCGGGGGGCAAGATGACTTTGCCGGGGGGCTGTCCGCCGGTCGCACTGTCTTGAACCTGAGGGGGGAGGCCTGTCGCCCTACCGGTCCTGCAGGGCAGGCCGAGGCGACCGGGAGGGGTAGGGGGGCAAGGTGGGTTGCCACCCACCCTACGCCCTGCCCTGCCGGTTCAGAAGGTGATCATCCGATGCTCGCCGACCTCGGGGGTATGATCATCGTCAAGGTTCGCCCGCGCGATCTCGAAGAGGAACTTGGCGCTGCCTTCGGTCATCCAGGCTTCGGCCTTCGAGGGCACGAAGCGCAGCAGCCGGACCGAGGGGTCGTCGCGGCCATCTTCGAACCAGGCATCGGTCACGCGCGACCACAGGTCATCCAGCGTCGCGGGGTCGGTCACTGCCTGCAACTGGCCCGAGATGTCGGCATAGAGTTTCGCACCCCGATCGGCGACGAGAAAGTGGCTGTCGCGCCCGGCGATCGCTGCCTTGTGGGCCTCGGTGCCCTCGGCGGTGATGAACCACAGCACGCCCCGCTCGGCATCGGCGTGGTGGCTCATCGGGATATGGGTGTCTGGGCCGGTCATCAGCATCCCGGCGGTGATGTCCGCCAGGCGGTCGAACAGGTGTTTGGCGGGATCGGTGGCAAGGTCCTTCATGGCAAGCTCCTTTCGGTTGCTGTTGCCAACCCAACGGAGTGACCCGGATCATTGTTCCCCCGCCCGGGCTGCGCGCCGCCCGCGCAGGCGGCTTCCGGCCGTGGCGCATGGCGTAGGGTGGGTGACAACCCACCGTGCCCCGGAATGCGAAACGCGCGAGGCTTTCGCCCCGCGCGTCTGGTTCAGATCAGCGGCACCAGTGGCACCCCGCCGCAGCCCGCCAGGGCCATCAGCAGCGCCAGGGCCGGGAGGCGAAGGGCGCCGCTCACTCCTGCAGCGCCGTGACGGTGATCTCGCCCTCGGCGCGCGACTTCATCGCCTGGGCGGCCGCCTTGGCACCCGCCGCGGTGGTGAAGTAGGGGATCTTGTCGTAGAGCGCTACCGAGCGGATCTGCCGGCTGTCGGCCACCGACTGCGCGCCCTCGGTGGTGTTCAGCACCAGGGCGATCTCGCCGTCCTTCAGCAGGTCGACCACGTTGGGACGGCCCTCGTAGACCTTGTTGACCGTCTTGCAGGCGATGCCGGCGGCGGTCAGCCAGGCCTCGGTGCCACGGGTGGCGACCAGGGAGAAGCCCAGCTCGACCAGGGTGCGCGCGGCCTCCAGCATCTCGTCTTCCTTGTCCGCGTCGCGGATCGAGATGAAGACCTGGCCTTCGGTCGGCAGATGCGTCCCGGCACCCATCTGGGCCTTCAGGAAGGCGCGGGCAAAGCTGCGGTCATAGCCCATGACCTCTCCGGTCGAGCGCATTTCCGGCCCGAGCAGCGTGTCGACGCCCGGGAAACGGGCGAAGGGCAGCACGGCCTCTTTCACCGCGAAGCCCTCGATCTGGGGATCGACCAGGTCGAAGGACGCCAGCTTCTCGCCGGCCATGACGCGGGCCGCGATCGAGGCGATCGGGCTGTTCACCGCCTTGGCCACGAAGGGCACGGTGCGCGAGGCACGGGGATTCACCTCGATCAGGTAGATCACGTCCTCGCCGTTCTCGCGCTTGACCGCGAACTGCACGTTCATCAGGCCGACCACGCCCAGTTCCAGCGCCAGGGCGCGGGACTGGCGCTTCAGCTCTGCGATGACCTCGGCCGACAGCGAATGCGGCGGCAGCGAGCAGGCAGAGTCGCCCGAGTGGACGCCGGCCTCTTCGATGTGCTGCATGATGCCGGCGACATGCACGTCCTCGCCGTCGCAGAGCGCATCCACGTCGACCTCGACCGCGCCCGACAGGTAGCTGTCCAGAAGCACCGGGCTGTCGCCCGAGACGACCACGGCGTCACGGATGTAGCGCTTCAGGCCCTCCATCTCGCGCACGATCTCCATGGCGCGGCCACCCAGCACGTAGGAGGGGCGGATGACCAGCGGGAAGCCGATGCTTTCCGCGATCTCCAGCGCCTCGGCGTCGGAATGCGCGATGCCGTTGTGGGGCTGTTTCAGGCCCAGGCGATTGACGAGGTCCTGGAAGCGCTCACGGTCCTCGGCCAGGTCGATGGCGTCGGGGGTGGTGCCCAGGATCGGGATCCCGGCCTCTTCCAGCGCATTGGCCAGCTTCAGCGGCGTCTGGCCGCCGAACTGGACGATGACGCCATGCAGGGTGCCGTTGGACTGTTCGACGCGCAGGATTTCCATCACGTGCTCGAAGGTCAGCGGCTCGAAGTAGAGGCGATCCGAGGTGTCGTAGTCGGTCGAGACGGTCTCGGGGTTGCAGTTGACCATGATGGTTTCATAGCCCGCGTCGGTCAGGCTGAAGCAGGCATGGCAGCAACAGTAGTCGAACTCGATCCCCTGGCCGATCCGGTTCGGACCGCCGCCCAGGATGACCACCTTCTTGCGGTCGGAGGGACGCGCCTCGTCCTCGACCTCGCCCATCATGGGCTCTTCGTAGGTCGAGTACATGTAGGGGGTCTGGGCCTCGAACTCGGCGGCGCAGGTGTCGATGCGCTTGAAGACGGCGGTGACGCCCAGGTTGTGCCGGGCGCGGCGCACCTGGTCCTCGTCCCGGGCCGAGAGCTTGGCCAGGCGGGCATCCGAGAAGCCCAGCATCTTCAGGCGGCGCAGACCTTCCTCGGTCAGCGGAAGGCCGTTCATCTTCACCTCGGCCTCGGCGCGGATGATCTCGCGAATGCGGGCCAGGAACCAGGGATCGAAGGCGGTCACGGCCTGGATCTCTTCATCCGAGAGGCCGAAGCGCATGGCCTGGGCGATGACGCGGATGCGGTCCGGGGTCTGGCGCGACAGCGCCTTGACGATGGCGGCACGGTCGATGTCCGAGGCAGCACCGACGGCGCTGACGCCCTCGATCTCGATCTCGTCGAGGCCGGTCAGTCCGGTCTCCATCGAGGCCAGGGCCTTCTGCAGCGATTCGTGGAAGGTGCGGCCGATGGCCATGACCTCGCCCACCGATTTCATGGCGGTGGTCAGCAGCGGTTCCGAGCCGGGGAACTTCTCGAAGGCGAAGCGCGGGATCTTGGTGACGACATAGTCGATGGTCGGCTCGAACGACGCGGGCGTGACCTTGGTGATGTCGTTGTCCAGCTCGTCGAGCGTGTAGCCGACGGCCAGCTTGGCGGCGATCTTGGCAATCGGGAAGCCGGTGGCCTTGGAGGCCAGCGCCGAAGAACGCGACACGCGCGGGTTCATCTCGATCACGACCATGCGGCCGTCCTCGGGGTTGATCGCCCATTGCACGTTCGAGCCGCCGGTTTCCACGCCGATCTCGCGCAGCACGGCAATCGAGGCCGAGCGCATGGCCTGGTATTCCTTGTCGGTCAGCGTCAGTGCCGGGGCCACGGTGATCGAATCGCCGGTGTGCACGCCCATCGGGTCGACGTTCTCGATCGAGCAGACGATGATCGCGTTGTCCGCCTTGTCGCGGACGACCTCCATCTCGTATTCCTTCCAGCCCAGCAGGCTTTCATCGACCAGGATCTGGCCGACCGGAGAGGCCTCCATGCCGGAGCGGCAGTAGTATTCGTAGTCGTCGCGGTTGTAGGCCACGCCACCGCCGGTGCCGCCCAGGGTGAAGGCGGGGCGGATGATCGCGGGCAGGCCGATGCTTTCCAGCGCGTTCATGGCGTCCTTCATGCCGGCGGCGATGTCACGCTTGCCGTTGGCCAGCTTGGGGGCGCTGACGATGGTCGCCTTGGGGTTTTCCAGGCCGATGCGGTCCATGGCGTCGCGGAACAGGGCGCGGTCCTCGGCCATTTCGATGGCGGCGCGGTTGGCGCCGATCAGCTCGACGTTGAACTTTTCCAGCACGCCCTGGTCATCCAGCGCCAGCGCGGTGTTCAGGCCGGTCTGGCCGCCCATCGTGGGCAGCAGCGCGTCGGGGCGCTCTTTCTCGATGATCTTGGCGACGACCTCGGGGGTGATCGGCTCGATGTAGGTGGCATCGGCCATGTCCGGGTCGGTCATGATCGTCGCGGGGTTCGAGTTCACCAGGATCACCCGGTAGCCCTCTTCGCGCAGCGCCTTGCAAGCCTGGGCGCCCGAGTAGTCGAACTCGCAGGCCTGTCCGATGATGATGGGCCCCGCGCCGATGATCATGATGGAGTTGATATCGGTTCTCTTCGGCATTTTCAGGGACCTCGTGACAGCGCGCTTCAGGACATATCGGTGCAGGCAGGGCAGGGCGCAGAGCCCGGCGCAAAATTGCCTGCGTTATAGTCAGCGCGCGTTGGGGTTCAACCCCTGATCCGCCGTGCAGGGCGGAAACCGCAGGGCAGGGCCGGGCGCCGTCTTTCCGCTTGCAGGTGAAATGACGGGGGACGGGGCCTGCGGTCGAGGGGCCCGCGCCCCCCGCGCGTCCCTATTCGGCCGCCGACTGCTGCGCCGCATCGCCGGGCGCCCCGTCGCGAAGACGCCTGTCGCGATAAAGATAGTCCCGCGTCAGCGGCACCGCCTGCTGGTCGCGCGCCAGCTGGAACTGGAAGACCACCTGGTCGTTCATGCGGAAGGTCATCTCTGACGCGACAAGGTAGAGCCGCCACATCCGAACGAAGCGGTCGTCGTAGAGATCGCGCGCCTTGTCGACGTTCTGCATGAAGCGGTCGTACCAGTGCTTCAGCGTCTCGGCATAATGCAGCCGCCAGACCTCGACGTCGCAGGTCACGAGGCGCTCCCTCTCGATGGCCGCGCTGGCCTCGGAAAGGGCGGGGACATAGCCGCCGGGGAAGATGTACTTGGTGATGAAGGCGCCGGTCACGCCGGGCGGGTCGCTGCGCCCGATGGTATGGATCAGCGCCACGCCCTCCGGCGCCAGGAAGTTGCGCACATGGCGGAAGTACTCGCGGTAGTGGGGTAC
>NZ_AFPM01000222.1 GCF_000220565.1 Oceanicola sp. S124
ATCAAGGTAGTCGTCATCGACACGGCGATAGATCACGTCGATGGGCTTGTAGCCCTTCGTCGTGCGCATCTGCACCTTGCCGTCCACGACCTTCAGGTCGCTGCTTTCCACCAGCTCGGCACCCATCTGGTCAGCCAGGAAGCTGTGCTCGAAATAGGCCGAGTTGTGGATACCCGGGGTCAGGATCGCCACGCAGGGCTTGCTGCCGTCGAAGTTCGGCGGCGCGCATTCCGACAGCGAGCGGCGCAGCTCGGCCGGGTAGGAGGACACCGGGCGCACCTTCATCCGGGTGAACAGCTCGGGGAACATCTGCAGCATCGTCTCGCGGTTTTCCAGCATGTAGCTGACCCCCGAGGGCGTGCGGGCATTGTCTTCCAGCACGTAGAATTCATTCTCGCCGGTGCGCACGAGGTCGGTGCCGACGATATGGGTATAGACGCCCCCCGGCGGCACCATGCCCATCATCTGCGGCAGGAAGGCCTCGTTGCGGGCGATCAGCTGTTCCGGCAGGCGCCCCGAGCGCAGGATCTCCTGAGCGCCATAGATATCGGCCAGGAAGGCATTCAGCGCCCGGACCCGCTGTTCGATCCCCTTCTCGAGCAGCCGCCATTCGGATCCCGAGATGATGCGGGGCACGATGTCGAAGGGGATCAGGCGTTCCTGCGCCTCCTTCTGGCCGTAGACGTTGAAGGTGATGCCGATGCGGCGGAAGAAGGTCTCGGCCTCGGCGGATTTCCTCAGCAGGTCGCGGGGATCCTCGCCCGAGAACCACTGGGCATATTCGGCATAGGGCGCACGGGCGGCACCGCCCCCGGCTTCCATCTCGTTGAAGAACCGATTCTCGGTCATGGTCTCCCTCGGGGCTCTGGCGGCCCTTCTCTCTGTCCCGGCCCGGCAGGCCCGTCACCCGCCGGCACCCCTGTCCCGCGCCGGCATCCCGGCGCCGGTCGTCCCTGTCGTGCCCGGCCCAGCAGATCCGGCGCCCTCGCATCCGGTCGCTCGGCGTTCAGGCCTGCAGCGTTCGGGCCTGCAGCGTTCGGGCCTTTGGCGTCACCGCACCACCAGCCCCCGGAATGATCCTCGCAGAGCCCCGAGAGGGATGCGAGGGGCACCGCCACCTGCCGCAGGGACCCGCCTGCCAATTTCCGGGCATCTGCCCAAAACTGAGGCGCTGCCCCGCACCCGCAGACCACGAAGCGGCTTCCCAAGGAGGCGCGTTTTGGCGTCAAAGGTCAAGGGTTTGCCGGCCCCTTCCCGGCATCGCATCAAGGCAGAGCGGACGCCGCGCCACGGCAAAGCCAGAGGAAGATCCCCCGCCTGCCCCCGCTGCCCCGACACCACGCCGCCGTCGTTCCCGGCCCTTGGATCATCCCTTGGCCCAGCCCGCGTCCCAGCCCTTGACCCAGACCCGACCCCGCGCCCGATGACGGCTTTTGCCATGAACTTTCGGGGCTTTCCGGGGGGCATCGGGCTGGAAAACCTTTGCCCGGCCAAGTGCCCTGCGCCTATCCTGAGCCGGGTCCGCCATGGCGGGCTGCGGGATTGCCCCGGGGACAGTGATTTCAGAGCCAGAAGGATTTCGAGCCATGGAGAGAGTGACCCGCTACCTGCCGCAGGCAGGTCTGGTGGTTCTTGTCGGCGTGCTGCTGCTCGCCATCAACCCGACCGGAGAGCTGGGCACGATCGGTGCTGTCTATGCCGGCCTGGTGGCCTATGCGGCCATGTCGCTCAACATCCTGCTGGGCGCGCGGCTGCGGGTGATCGAGCGGGCCTTCGGCGGCATGGACAAGATGTTCCTGCACCACCGTGCCTTCGGCTATCTGGCAATGGCGGCCGCAGTGGCGCACTGGATCGCTCCGCCCGAGTTTCCGGGCAAGCTCTATCCCTGCGACGACAGCTGCAAGGCCGCAATCGAGGCGGGCGAGATCGCGTTCAACTTCCTGATCGTGCTCGGACTTGTCAGCTACCTGCGGCGCAAGTCGATCCTCGGCTGGACGCTGCCCTACCACTGGTGGAAGCTGACCCACTACATCATGATCTGGCCCTGGGCGGCGGCGACCTTCCACCTGGCCTTCAACAAGAAGATGCCCGCCGACTACCAGATGCTGGCCGAGAGCTTCGCTGCGCTCGGCCTCCTTTGCGGGCTGCTCTGGGGGGGCTCGTTCCTGTGGCGCAGCTTCGGCGCCCGGCGCTACGAGGTGGTGCAGGTCGAGACACGGGGCGACATCACCGGCATCACCGCCCGCCCTCTCGGGCCGCGCAAGCTGCGCCACCGGGCGGGGCAGTTCGCCTTCATCCGCGCCGATCGTGCCGGGCTGCGCGAAAGGCACCCCTTCTCGATCTCGGGAGGAGAGCGCGAGGATGGCGAAATCCGGTTCAACATCAAGGCGCTCGGCGATTTCACCCGGCGCCTGTCCGGTCTGCAGGTCGGTGACCGGCTCTCGGTCGAGGGGCCCTACGGCGGCTTCCGCTATCCCCGGAAGGGACGCCAGCTGTGGATCGCGGCGGGCATAGGGGTGACGCCCTTCCTGTCTTTCGTGCGCTCGCTGCCCGACGAGCTGCCCTGCGAGGTCGAGATGATCTACCTTGTCCGCACGCCCGAAGAGGCCGTGGCGCTGGAAGAGTTCGAAGCGGCGGCGGCGCGGGTCGCGAATTTCAGGTTCACCCTGCATCCCTCGCAGGAAAAGGGCCGCTGGAAAGGCCCCGAGGTCGCGCCCCGCGACCTGAAGGCAGTACTGTTCTGCGGTCCGCCCATGGTGCGCGACATGCTGAAGGCGCGGTTCGGCCGCAAGCTGCATTTCGAGTACTTCGAATTCTGAGTGCCTGTCGGGTGCCCATCCGGTCAGGCCGCCTCCTTCCCCGCATCGAGCGGGGGCGGAGGCGCGGGATCTGCCCGCCGGGCAGCCCCGGGCGCCCTTACCAGAGGGAGGCGATAGCGAGATGGCGCATCAGCACGTCGACCATCTGGCGTTGCGCCTCAAGCGCGCCGTGCTGGGCCTCGATGTTGTAGTAATCGCCCAGCCCGTTCATCGTGGTGAAGAACGAGAAGGAACAGTCGTTGCGCTCGGGGCGGACGTGTTCGTAGATCACGTTGACCCCCGCGGCATGGAAAGCCCCCGTCGCCTGCCGCGCCTGCCGGTTGGCCTCGAAGGGCTGGCTGCCGGCCAGCAGGATCGCATTGTCCTCGTCCGAGAGGGCGCCCTGCGGCGTGGGCGTCATCATCCCCGTCATCGAGGCTGAACTGCGCCGGGCCGAGATCGTTCCCGCCCCGCCGGCCCCGGAATAGCCGTCGTCATTGTTGTGCAGGGTCAGCACCGGGTACCGCTGCGAGAAATAGCCGGCGATGGCATTGGTGAAACCCGGCGTGGGCTTCTGCGAGATGTCGCGGCAGGTCGCGGCCGACGAGGCGGTGAGCGAGAAGTTGCGGTTCGGATCCTGGCCCATGAACACGCGGTTCTCACCGGCCTCGACCGCGATCAGCGCGCCGCCATACTTGTGAACCGCGTAGAGGGCCGCGTCGAAGGCGGCATTCTCGTTGTCATGCAGCACTGCCCAGACCGGGCCGCGCCGGGTCGAGAGGTTGCGCACCACCGTCAGCTGCCAGTTGCGGCCATGTTCGCTGAAGCCATCCCGCGAGATGCAAAGATCGGGATCGGCCTCGAAGGTCGCGGCGTTGCGCCCTATGTCCGGGTCCGGAAAGCCCGACGCGGCCTCGCAGGGCTGGCCCGGCTTGTCGTACCAGGCGACCGGAACCGCGAAGCCCTCGGGGCGCGCGCGGGGACGCAGCGCAGCCGGCGGCGCAACCGAGGCGGCGCCGGGCAGGAAGCGGTCCAGATCCCCTGAGCCCCTGCTTTCCAGGCCCGCTGCGTCCGGGCCAGCTGCATCCGGACCCGCGGGCGGGGACATTGCCAGGGCGGCGGCGAGGTCGGCGCCGATCCCGGCCCCCGCATCGCCTTGCCCGGCCCCGGCTCCGGCGCCATCCATGGAACGGCCATCGGTGGTAGTGGACAGCATGCCAAGCACCGTGCGGGCAAGCATCTCGGCCTCGGGATCGGACTGCCGGGGCGTGCCCGGCATGGTCGACGCAGGGGCGGCCGCAAGATCCCCGGCGGGGGCCAGCGTGGCAGGGCCGTCAGGGGCAGGACGACCGGCCGCGCCGGTGTCGGCCAGCGGACCCTCCGGGCGGCGTTTCGGGCGCAGGCTGGCTGCTGGCGCGAGACCCTGCGGGTCCGCCGCCGCGCTGCTGCCTGCCGGGGCCGCGGCATCGGGCAGGACCTGCACGGACACCGCCGGGGCAGCCTCGGCCCAGCCGGGTCCGCTGCCCTGCAGGCAGGCTGCGGCGAGGCTCAGTGCCAGAAGGGCCGGGGCGTTGCGCTTGCTCATCGCGGTCTCGCTTTCTGCTCGTCTCGGCCACTTCGGGCACTTGCTGTCTGGGGCAGCTACCGGGCCCTGACCGGGCCCGTGCATCTTGGTCTTGCAGGGCCGGTCCTGACCTTGCGGGC
>NZ_AFPM01000221.1 GCF_000220565.1 Oceanicola sp. S124
AACGGGGCGAAGATATCCATCGTCTCGCGCGCCTTCTGCACCTGCTTCTCGGGCTTCATCGACCGGATCGTCCGCATGTTGTGCAGGCGGTCGGCCAGCTTCACCAGGATCACCCGCATGTCGCGGGACATGGCCATGAAGAGCTTGCGGAAGTTCTCGGCCTGCTTGGTCTCGGTGCTGGAGAGCTGGAGGTTGGTCAGCTTGGTCACACCATCGACCAGCTCGGCGACATCCGCGCCGAAGATCTCGACCACCTGGGCATAGGTGGCGCGGGTGTCCTCGACGGTGTCATGCAGCAGCGCCGTGACGATGGTGGCATCGTCCAGGTGCTGCTCGGCCAGGATCATGGCCACGGCGATGGGATGGGTGAAATAGGGCTCGCCCGAGCGGCGGAACTGGCCCTCGTGCATATCGCGCCCGAAGTCATAGGCGCGGCGCAGCATTGCGGTGTTGGACTTGGGGTTGTAGGCGGTGACGAGCGCGACAAGCTCGTCGACCGGCACCATTTCCTCGGCCAGATCAGCCTGCCCCACATCCCCCTCTTCCTTGCGCGACTCGCCGGTCGCATCGGCATCACGGGGGGTCATAGGATCGGCCTCAGTCCTGACGCTGTGCCTCGACGAGGGCGCGCAGCAGCTTCTCTTCGCTCATGTCATCCTCGACCGGCTTGTCAGCCGCCTCGGCCCCCATGAGCAGCGCCATGCTGTCCTCTTCGGGTTCATCGACCTCGATCTGGGTCTGATGCGATTCGATCAGACGCTCGCGCAGCTCGTCGGCCGACTGGGTCTCTTCGGCGATCTCGCGCAGGGCGACGACGGGGTTCTTGTCGTTGTCGCGGTCCACGGTGATCTGCGAGCCCGCGCTGACTTCACGCGCACGATGGGCGGCCAGCATGACCAGTTCGAACCGGTTCGGAACCTTGTCGACGCAATCTTCAACGGTAACGCGGGCCATCGTGCTCTCCTGCTGCTTGGATCAAGCTTACTGAGATGAGGTTGAGAGCGTGTTTCTATGCCCTCTGCCCCCTGTTGACAAGTCGATTCTCCCCGAGCAGCTTGCCCGGACCCAGCCTAGGCCAGGGGCGCCAGCGCCTGAATATCTTGCTGCGACAAATCCCCGCACATCTGCGTGACGCTCTTGTGGAGC
>NZ_AFPM01000220.1 GCF_000220565.1 Oceanicola sp. S124
ACGATCCGTGCACCCGCCGCAGCGGCCTGCGCCAGGACCGCGTCTACCTCGTCCCGCCGGGCGACATTCTGTCCGATGCTGACGGCAGTCGAGGTCACCGGCCCCTCGGGCAGCCCGGCATCATGGGCCAGGTCGGCCTGGGCCCAGAGCGCCAGCTTGGCGCCCCCGACGAGATCGAAGAAGACGACCGCGCCGTGCTCGAACTCCTGCCCGATGATGCCTTCGGTCTTCAGGCCGAGGCCATCGCGGTAGAAAAGAAGCGCGCGCTGCAGATCGGCGACGGCCAGCGTGAGAACGGTGATTGCAGGTTTCATGTCCATACCCTTGCTATCGGCACCCGAGACATGCGGGTGACCTGACAGTCTTGGGCCGTCACCGGGTGACGGAAGGACTCGCGTTGCGAGGGCCGGGCCAACCTTCCCGTGCCTAACCTGTTTCAGACAGGTCCAGGATAGCGACGCGCCGGGGCCGGGGCAACCGCCCCCGGCGCGGGATCAGAGGATGCCGTCGGCGCGCAGGCGCTGCGCAAGGGCGCGATAGGCCGCGGCGGGGGCCCCGCCCTCCAGCGCGACGGGACGCCCGCTGTCGCCCGCCAGCCGGGTCTCAAGATCCAGCGGCAGGGTGCCGAGCAGCGGCACGCCCAGTTTCCGCGCCTCCTCCGCGACACCGCCATGGCCGAAAGGATGCGCCTCGTGCCCGCAGGCGGGACAGATGAACGAGGCCATGTTCTCGATCATCCCCAGAAGCGGCACCTTCAGGGTCTGGAACATGTCGATGGCCTTGCGCGCATCCAGCAGCGCCACGTCCTGCGGGGTCGACACGATGATGGCGCCGTCCAGAGAGGATCGCTGACCGAGGGTCAGCTGCACGTCGCCGGTACCGGGCGGCAGGTCGATCAGCAGCACATCCAGCTCTCCCCATTGCACCTGGGTCAGCAGCTGCTGCATCGCCCCCATCAGCATGGGACCGCGCCAGACCACAGCCTTGCCCTCGTCCAGCATGTTGCCGATCGACATGAGGGTGACCCCATGGGCCTGCAGCGCCTCGATGGTCTCGCCATCGGGCGAGGCGGGGCGCTTGGTATTGCCCATCATGCGCGGCTGCGACGGGCCGTAGATATCGGCATCCAGCAAGCCCACCTTCAGCCCCTCGCCCGCCAGTGCCACCGCGAGATTGGACGAGACGGTGGATTTGCCCACCCCGCCCTTGCCCGAGCCGATGGCGATGATCTTCTTCACCCCTGCCGGGCGCATGACCGTCGTCGTCGGCTTGGGATGCCCCCCGATCTTGAGACTGGGAGGCTGCCCCTGCGACGGCCCCGCGGGCGCCTTCGGCGGCGGCGAGGCGCCGCGCTGCTCATGCGCGGTCAGCGCCGCGGTCACGCGCGAGACGCCGGGCAAGGCGGCGATCAGTTCCTCGGAGGCGGCCCGGATGGCCTCCATCTTGCGCGCGGTTGCCGCATCCGGGGCCTCGATCACGTAGCGGACCACCCCGCCTTCATGGCTGAGCGCCCGGATCATGTCCCGGCTGACGAGATTGCCGCCATCAGGCAGCGTGAGCCTCTGCAACTCCTGCAGGATCTGGTCGCGGGTGACGGGCACGGTGATCTCCTTCGGTCACGGTCTCGACGCGCCAGCGAACCGGCGCGGAGGGTTTCCGCATACCCTGCGCATTTTGGCGGCAGGAACAAGGGTGACCCGTCCGCGCATCCTGACCGGCATCGCGCCGTGCGTGGCTCCGCCCCCAGGATAGCCCCGGACGGCCCGGGCCACACGCCTCTCCCCGAACCGACCCGCCCCGCCCTGAGCGCCCCCGGCCACGCCATGCCCCGCCCGGAGACGCCGCAGCTGCGAAAGGTCGTCGCTGCGCCGCAGCATAACTTGACCTCTCAAGGCTCTCAGCCCCTCTGTTTCCGCCGTGGCCCAGCAGCAGCCCCCGCCCCTGATCGACCGATGATTTTTCAAATGTGCCCAAATGATAGCCGTGACCCCACGTCACGACGCAGGTCTTGTTTAAAAGGGCATTGTTCACACCCTGCCTGAATTTTGGGCGACGACACCCCATTAACTTTAGGTCAGCTCCTCTTATGCACTTGCTGCATAGCGGCGTTGAACAAGTGGCGATTGTGCATTCGCAGCAAATGGGGGAAAAGAGGCTCAACAGCGACGACAACGGATCATCGCAGGTTAGCGCCACCAGGGCGCAGCGATCCGAAGCCGCCGCAGACCGCAATAACGTTCACCGAGATCGTTACGTAAGGATGAGTTGAGATGGCATACGCAAACTACACCCAGGCCGCTCCGGCCGCCCAAGGTTTCTCCGGCTTCGTCGCTGGCCTCGCCGGTCGCTACACCCGGTATGCAAAGTATCGCCGCTGCATCAACGAGCTGTCCGCGCTCAGCAACCGTGAGCTGAAGGACCTCGGCCTGCACCGGTCCATGATCAAGTCGGTCGCCTACGAGGAAGCCTACGGCGCCTCGGCGTAACGACACCTGGGATCAGTAGGCCCTCTCCTCCTCCCTGGGCCGCTGAGACTGGCGACGGTGCCTCTCCTCCTCCCTGGCACCGTCGCACCTAACACCGGAGCACATGCTCCAACAGTTCGCCGCCCTCTCCTCCTCCCTGG
>NZ_AFPM01000219.1 GCF_000220565.1 Oceanicola sp. S124
TTTCCCGGATCGCGATATCCATCTCACGCGGTCAGCGCGATATGCAGCCGCCCCTCGGCTGCGGCCAGCTTTGCCTCGGCCTCGACGCGCCCGAGCTTCAGCAGCAGCATGACCACCGCCAGCTTGATCGAGCCCTCGGCCTCGGCCAGCGCCGCCCCGGCCTCGGCCTCGGGGGCATCGGCCAGCTCTGCCACCATGCGCAGGGCGCGGGTCTGCAGCTTCTCGTTGGTCGGGCGCATGTCCACCATGCGGCCCCGGTAGACATAGCCCATGCGCACGAAGATCGCCGTCGAGAGGCAGGTCAGGATCGCCTTCTGCGCCGTGCCGGCCTTCATCCGGGTGGAACCGGCGATGACCTCGGCACCGGTGTCGGCGACGAGGTAGAACTGCGCCTCGCGGCCGATGGGACCCTCAGGCGCATTGCCGATGGCCACGGTCAGCGCGCCCGCTGCGCGGGCATGGCGCAGCCCCTCGACCACGTAGGGCGTGCGCCCCGAGGCGGCGAGGCCGATCACCACGTCATCGGCGCCCATGCCGATCTCGTCCAGCACCGCCACGGCGGCGGCACCGTCGTCCTCGGCGCCCTCGACAGCGGTCACGAAGGCCCCCTGCCCGCCGGCCATCAGCGACAGGGCGCGCTCGGGCGGCCAGCCGAAGGTGGGGGGCAGCTCGGCGGCGTCGATGGCGCCGAGACGGCCCGAGGTCCCCGCCCCGAGATAGAGAAGGCGCCCGCCACGCGCCAGCCGCCCGGCGGCCAATTCAACCGCCTCGGCCATCGGGGCGGCGGTGCCATGGGTCGCGGCCACGGCGGCGACCTGGCCTTCCAGCATGGCCTCGACCATGTCGCGGACGGGCCAAGTCTCGAGGCCCTTGTAGCGGGCGGCGGCGCGCTCAGTGGGAATCATGGAGGGCTTCGTCCTTTTCCTTGGCAATGAGGGCGGCATGCAGGGCGGCGTCGATACGGGGGAATTCCACCTCGTGCCCGGCAAGGTCGCTGGTGATCTGCTCGCGGATCGAAGGGTCCAGCGCCAGCACGCCGCCGACGAAGGCCACCGGCGCCTCGCCGCAGCGGGTCAGCATGATGCGGCCGAGGTGGGCCAGCTCCTGCCCCGCCTCGCGCAGCAGGCCCTGAGCGGTCGGATCGCCCTCGCGGGCGGCCTCGGCCACGGCGACGGCCAGCCGCCCGATGCGGCCCCGGTCTCCTCCGTAGACATAATCGCGCATGGCGTCATGGGTGCTGCCGCCAAGCGCGGTGAAGACGGTCGAGGCGAGGATCTCGGCGTCGCGGGTTCCATTGCCCTCGTCCTTCAGGCGGAACAGGTGACGGATGGCGCGCAGGGCGATCCACACGCCCGAGCCTGCGTCATCGACAAGGATGCCGCGCCCGCCGACGACCACCCGTTCGCCGCTGTCATCATAGGTCATCCCGACCGAGCCGGTGCCCGCCGAGACGAGGTGCCCCCGCCGCCCGTGGAAGGCTGCACGCCAGGCCAGCCCCATGTCGCTGGAGTAGCTGAACCGCTCGAGCGGCAGGCCGAGGATGTCCGAGACCTGCTCTTCGATGCGCGGATGGCGCGAAAAGCCGGCGCCGGTGATACCGAACTCGGCGAAGGCGACGGCGCCGGGCAGCGCATCGCGCACCGTCTCGATGGCGCCGCGGAAGCGCGCCAGGCTGCGGGCGTCGTAGATCAGCCCGCTGGCGCCCTCGGCGATGCCACGATCCACGGTCCTGCCCTCTGCATCCACCAGCACCCAGCGAGAGGCGGTGCCGCCGATATCCATACCCAGGTACAAGGTCACACTCCTGTCGTCTGTCGGGCCAGGGCCCGCACGAACCCCTGGGCGATGGCCCGGGGGTTGGTGATCATCGTGCCGACCACGACCGCATGGGCGCCGCGCCGGAAGGCCTCAACCGCCTGTTCGGGCGTGGCGATACGCCCCTCGGCAATGATGGGCACCGAAACCGCCGAGGCCAGCGCCTCGATCAGGTCATAGTCCGGGCCCTCGGGCGCCGGGGCCCCCGGGTCGGTGTAGCCCGACAGGGTCGTCGCCACATAGCTTGCCCCCGCCTCGGCCGCCCGCCGACCCTCCTCAAGCGAGGCGACATCGGCGAAGGTCTCGACCCCGGCGGCCCATGCCTCTTCCAGCACGTCCTGCCAGCGGTCGGGGCTGCACCGGTCACGCTCGGTGCAGTCCAGCCCGAGGATCTGCGCCCCCGCCCCGATCACCGCCCGCGCGGCGGCGCGGTCCGGGGTGATGTAGACCGGCGCCTCGGCGAAGATCTTGTTGATGCCGATCACCGGCAGCGAGGTGCAGGCACGGATCGCGGCGATATCGGCGGGACCATTGGCGCGCAGCGCCACGGCGCCCGCCTCTTCGGCGGCGCGGGCCATGGCGGCCATGTGCACCGGCCCGTGCAGCGGATTGTCCGCCCGCGCCTGGCACGAGACGACGAGGCCCCCCTTCGCGATCAGGCTCATTTCACCGCCCCCGCCGTCATGCCGTTGATGAACTGCTTGGACAGGATGATGTAGATGATGGTGATCGGCGCCGCCGCCAGCGTCAGCCCGGCGAACATCACCCCCCAGTCGGTGGCATATTCTCCGATGAAGCTGGTCATCCCCTGCGGCAGCGTCTTCAGCGCGTCGTTCTGGATGAAGACCAGCGGGAAGAAGAAGTCGTTCCAGATCGGCACCAGGTTGTAGATCCCCGCGATCACCATCGCCGGGCGGCACAGCGGGATCATCACGCTGACCATGATGCGGAACTCCGAGGCACCATCCATGCGGGCGGCGTCCTCAAGCTCTCGTGGCAGGGTGCGGATGAAGCCGGTCATGATGAACACGGTCGAGGGCAGCCCCATGGCGGTATAGACCGCGATCAGCGCCCAGTGGGTGTTGAGGATCCCCATGTCGCGGAACAGGATGAACAGCGGGATGATCGCCAGCTTCAGCGGCACCATCAGCCCGGCCATGAAGAACAGCAGCAGGAAGCTGGAGCCCCAGAATTCATAGCGCGCGATGGCATAGGCGGCCATCAGGCCCAGGGTCAGCAGCAGGAAGATCGAGGCGCCGGTCACCACCACCGAATTCAGCAGGTAGCGCATGAAGGCGGTCTCGGTCGCCATGGCGACGAAGTTCGAGACATTGGTGAAATCGGGGATCGAGAAGGGATCCTGGAAGATCTCGATGTTCGACTTGAAGCCCGACATGACCATGATGGCGATCGGGAAGAGCATCAGCACCGTGTTGGCGATCAGGATGATCTGCATCAGACCGTCGCGACCGTAGGTCGCCAGCAGGCCGGGCTTGTCGTAGCGGCTCTCCATGCTCATACCTCGATCTCCCGTTTGCGGAGGTAGATTGTCCAGGTCGTCGCCACCACGGCGATGAAGAGGAACATCAGCACCGCCAGCGCCGAGCCCATGCCGAAGTCCTGGATGCCTGCCGACTGGTTGCCGAAGGCGGTCCGGTAGAAGTAGAGGCCCAGCACGTCGGTATTGCCATAGGGCGAGCCGTCGAGGCCGACCATGATGTAGGGCAGCTCGAACCAGTTGAACGAGCCGATGAAGAGCAGCACGAAGCAGACCGTGGCCGAGGGCGCGATCAGCGGCCAGATCACCCGGCGGATCAGCGTCAGCTCGGAATCGGTCTCCATCCGGGCGGCGTCGAGGATTTCCGAGGGGATGCGCTGCAGGCCCGCCAGGAAGACCAGCGTCGGGAAGCCGACCCAGGCCCAGGCGTTGACGAAGATCAGCGCGTTCAGCGCCGTATCGGCATCGCCCAGCCAGGGCGTCGCGAGGCTGCCGAGGCCGACGGCTTTCAGCAGCTGGTTCACGGCGCCGAAGATCGGGTGGAAGAACAGCTTCCAGACATAGCCGATGATGACGGTCGACAGGACCACGGGCAGGAAGACCGCGATGCGGTGGAAGCGCGCGCCCGGCAGGTCACGCCACAGCGCATAGGCCAGGATGAAGCCCAGGCCGTTCTGGATGATCATCAGGGCGAAGAAGACGAAGATGTTGTTCTTGAAGGCGTTCCAGGTGGTTGCCGCGAAGGGTTGCTGGAACAGCACCTTCTCGAAGTTGGCAAAGCCGACGAAGTCGCCACGGGCCAGCCCCTGCCAGTCGTAGAAGGCATAGGCCAGCGCCGAGAAGATCGGGTAGATCACGAAGAGCGCCATGACCACCACCGGCGGCACCAGCAGGAAGGTGATCCAGAGGCCGCGCCCCGAGACGCGCAGGCGCGGGGTCCGCGCAGGCGTCCGGGAGATGCCGTTCAAAGTGGGGGCGGGCATGGGGGTCTCCTGGCTTCGACGTGGGGGAAGGTCTGTCCGGCCGCGCAGGCGGCGGCCGGACATCCGGGACGGATCAGTCCTGGAAGGGCGCGTAGTAGGTCGCGATGCCGGAGGTCACAGCCTCGGCGGCCTCTTCCGGGGTGCTTTCACCGGCCAGCATCTTCTGCACTTCCGCCTGCAGCAGCACCGAGCCCGAGGGCTCTTCGTAGCGGAAGTTGGTCAGCATGATGTAGGGCACGGCCGCGCGGTTCAGCTCGGCGATCTCGTTCAGCAGGCCGTCTTCCAGCGTCACGCCGGCGATCGGGGTGATGTTGCGCAGCTTGTTGGCGAAGACCTGGCCGAACTCGGGCGTCGCGGTATAGGCCAGGAAGGCCTTCACGGCCTCCGGGTGCTCGGTGGTGGCATTGCCCGCATAGCCACCGTCGAAGAAGACACCGACCAGCTTCTCGTCCTCGGCCGCCTCGCCGGGCGCGGCGAAGACGCCGATCTCGAGATCGGGGTTCTGGGCGCGGAAGTTGGCGATCTCGAAGGAGCCGCCAGCGAACATCGCCGCCATGCCCGAGGCAAAGAGCTGCTGCGACGAGGCATAGTCGAGCCCGGTGAAGCCATCGGGGAAGTAGGCGCTGATATCCTGCAGGTGCTGCAGACCGCTGACGTAGCGCGGATCGGTGAAATCGGTGGTCCCCGCGACGATCTCGTCGAAGAACTCCGACCCGACGACCGAGGAGGTCAGGGCCGAGACGATGGTCTCGTTCTGCCAGGCGGTCGCGGTGCCGTTGGCGAAGGCATACATGCCCGCATCCTTGACGGCCTTGGCATTGGCCATCAGCTCGTCCCAGGTCTGCGGCTCGCTCAGGCCGAGTTGCTCGTAGATGCCCTTGTTGTAGATCACCAGCATGGTCTGCGAGGCGAAGGGCACGCCATAGACCTTGCCGTCGGCGCGCAGGGTCTGGGCGGCGATGGCGGGGGCGGTCATGTCGGCCAGGCCGGGCACGTCGGCCTCGGTCAGCGGCATCAGGTAGTTGGCACCGGCGACGGCCTCGAACGCCCCGTAGGCGCGCACCATCATCAGGTCGGGACCCGAGTCACCGGCCAGGGCGGTGGACAGGATGGTAGCATAGCTCGACGCCTCGAAGGCTTCGAAGGTCACCGTGATCTCGGGATGTTCGGCCTCGAAGGCGGCGATCAGCTCTTCGTAGACGGCGCGGTCTTCCTGGCGCCAGCTCCACAGGGACAGCTCCTGTGCCATGGCGGGCGCGGCGATGGCGCCGGCCGTCAGGCCCAGGGTGAGCGTCTTGACGAAAGTCTTCATGGTATCCTCACAAGTTGGGGTTGGTCTTCAGGTCCGACGGAAACTTCTTCCGGTTTCACTGTCGAAGTAGTGGATTTCAGCCGGGTTCGGACGCAGCCTGACAGCATCGCCGGGGCGGTGCGTCAGGGCCTTGGTGTCGCCCTGCAGGCTGATGCGCGTCCCGTCGCCGAGGCGGGCGTAGATATAGGCCTCGTTGCCGAGGTACTCGGCATATTCGAATTCCGCCTCGAAGCCATCCGCATCGCCTGCGGGCGCCAGCGCCATCGCGTCGGGGCGGATGCCAAGGGTGACCGTCGCGCCCGTCTCCGGCGCCTCCGGCAGCAGGACCGCGCCGCTGCCCGCCACGCCGAAGCGGTCGCCGTCGCGGACCGCCTTCAGCAGCGACATGCGCGGCGAGCCGATGAAGGTGCCGACAAAGGCATTGGCCGGGGTCTCGTAAAGCTCGCGCGGGGTGCCGACCTGTTCGATCACACCGTCGCGCAGCACCACGATGCGATCCGCCAGGGTCATCGCCTCGACCTGGTCATGGGTGACGTAGATCATCGTGCCGCCGATGTCGTTGTGCAGCTTGGCGATCTCCAGCCGCACCTCCGAGCGCAGGGCGGCGTCGAGGTTCGACAGCGGCTCATCCAGCAGGAAGACGGCGGGCTTGCGTACCAGCGCCCGGCCGATGGCGACCCGCTGGCGCTGCCCGCCCGACAGTTCACGCGGCTTGCGTTGCAGCAGCGGGCCCAGTTGCAGCGTCGCGGCGGTCTCGTCGATACGCTTCTGGACCTCGTCCTTGGACAGCCCCATGAGACGCGCCCCGAAGGCCATGTTCTCGTAGACGTTCATGTGGGGGTAGAGCGCGTAGCTCTGGAACACCATGGCGATATCGCGCTTGGAGGGCGGCACGTTCAGCATCGAGCGGCCATTCAGCGTGAATTCCCCCTCCGAGATATCGTCCAGCCCGGCGATCAGGCGCAGCAGGGTCGACTTGCCGCAGCCCGAGGGACCGACGAAGACCACCAGCTCGCGGTCGTGGATCTCGAGGTCGATGCCCCGCAGGACCTCCACGTTCCTGAAGTTCTTGCGGACACCCCGGAGAGATAGTTGCGCCATGCGGACCCCCTTTTCGGGAAGGAATACCATGAGACATACCAATGGCAAACAATTTAATACAAAATAGATACCACTGAAACACCAATGAGGCGATAGCCATTGAAGTAAGGGCCTGTCACAGCCAATCATCATGGTCGGCAATTTCCCGTTGATCGAGAAACTGCCCAGTTGTATCAAAGTGGTATTACATCAGCAGACCGGACGCGCCCATGCAGAGCTTCCCCCATCTCGACTTGATTCGCGACTGCCTGGCAGAGGCGGACGAGGCCGGGCCACTCTACCGCAGCCTCGGGGACGGGCTGTCGCAGCTGATCGAGAGCGGCGCCCTGCCCGCCGGGGCCCGGCTTCCCTCGGAACGCCAGCTGACCGATCTTTCGGGCAAGAGCCGGGTGACCATCCGCAAGGCGCTGGCCCTGCTGGCCGAGCGCGGGCTGGTGCACCAGAAGAAGGGCTCGGGCACCTATGTCTCAGACCGCGCAGACAGCGCGCCCGTGCCGCCGGTGACCTCGCTGACCGACATCCTGCGCCGCCAGGGCCGCACCAGCCGCACCATCTGGCTGAAGCGCCATGTCGCGCCGGCGACCTATCACGATCGGCTGATCCTCGGACGCCCGGCGCTAGAGCAGGTGGTCCGGCTCGAGCGGCTGCGGCTGGTCGACGAACGGCCGATGTCGCTGGAACGCTCGACCTTCACAACCGAGGCCCTGCCCGATGTCTCGATGATCGACCAGTCGATCTATGCCGCGCTGCGGGCCAACCGCAGCCTGCCGTCGCGCGTGGTCCAGGAGGTGAGCGCCGTGAACATGGTGCCCAAGGTGGCCGAGCGTCTGCGCGCCCTGCCCGCCGCCGCCGCGCTGAAGATCACCCGGCGGGGCTTTGACCGCGCCGGCGCGATCATCGAGCACACAGAGGCGGTCTTCCACCCCGAGGCGCATCGCATCGTCAGCGAGTTCGGCAGCTAGCCAACCCTGGAAACGCAAACATCCGGCGCGCCCCTCGGCGCGCCGGATGTCAGTTCCCGCCCCGGTCCTGCCCGGGATCGCACCGCCTCACTCGACGCCGTAGATCCGCGCCAGGTCGTCCAGCATCAGGTTCGCCGCCAGCACGCCGCCGGCCGTGTTCCAGATCGCATCGCTGACCTCGTGCACCTTGCCGGCCTGAACCGCCGACAGCGACTGCCAGAGCGGGTCGTTCAGCGCATCCTCGGCCGCCGCGATACCCTCGCCGTTGCCGTTGTCGTAGGTGAAGTAGAAGATGCGGTCGCCGTCCATGTCCGGGATCGCCTCCTTGCCGGTGCGGATGGCGAAATCCTCGACATTCTGGATCTCGGGCCGGTCAAAGCCAACGTCCTTCAGCAGCACGCCCGAGAAGCTGTCCAGCTGGTAGATGCGGATCTGCCCCGACAGGAAGCGGATCACCGAGACCTTCTCGTTCAGGCTGTCGCCCAGGGCCGCGCGCAGGTCCGCGACGCGGGCGTCATAGGCGGCGATCTGTGCCTCGCCTTCCTCGGTGCGCCCGAGGGCCTCGGCATAGAGGCGGTGATTGACCTTCCAGTCGCCGCGCAGGCGCTCGGAGAGCACGGTCGGCGCGATGGCCGAAAGCTGCGGATAGATCTCTTCGTGCCGCTGCAGGTTGCCCAGGATCAGGTCAGGCTGCAACGCGGCGATCATCTCGAGGTTGATGGCGCTTTCGGTGCCCAGGGGGACCGCATCGCCCATGGCCTCGGTGATGTGATCCCACCAGGGATTGCCATTCCACGAGTTCGAGGCCCCGACAGGCACCACCCCCATGGACAGCACCGCCTCGGTACCCTCGTTGGTCAGCACGACCACCCGCGCCGGCGCATCCGGCACCGTGACCGTACCGACGACGGTTTCGACATCCCGCGCCTGCGCCGCGGTTGCCAGCAGGGCTGCAAGCCCCAGACCGCGCAGAACTGTTCCAAGGTTGACCATGGGCACCCCCCTTATCCGATTGTTTCGCTCAAGAAATGAGCTTTTATTTACTTTTTTACTCGGGTATGTCAACGCGATCCTGACACCCCTTGCGACCGGGACCAGACACCGAAGATGACCCGAGCCTTCCCGCTGCTACTCCTGCTTCTGTTGCTGGCCTGCATTGCAAGCCTGCACCTGGGCCTGCGGTTCTACAGCCCTGGTCAGGTCTGGGCGGCCCTGCAGGGCGGCACCGGCACCGAGGACATCATCATCCGCACCCTGCGCCTGCCCCGCACCCTGATCGGGGCAGCCTGCGGCGGCGCACTTGGCCTGTCGGGGCTGCTGATGCAGGCGGTGACGCGCAATCCGCTGGCCGAGCCGGGGCTTCTGGGGGTCAACGCCGGAGCGGCCTTCGCGGTGACCCTCGGGCTGACGGTCTTCGCGGTCACCGCGCCCCTGCCCATGGCGCTGCTGGCGGTGGCGGGCGCACTGCTGACCACGGCGCTGGTCTTCGGCATCGGCCTGGCGCTTGGCCCCGCCGGAGGGGACGGCACCACGCTGCTGATCGGGGTGACCATCGCCGCCATGCTGGGCGCGCTGACCCAGGTCATGCTGCTGCTGGACGAGACGGCGATGGAGACCCTGCTGTTCTGGCTGTCCGGCGGTTTCGCCGACCGGCCGACGGCGCTGCTTTCCGTGGCACTGCCCCTGCTGCTGCTGGCACTGGCAAGCTGCGCCCTGCTCTCGGGCGGGATCGACGCGCTGCGCCTCGACGACCAGAGCGCCCAGGGCATCGGCGTCGGCGTGACCCGGCTGCGGCTGAGCGCGCTGGCGCTGGCGGCGCTGCTGGCGGCGATCTCGGTGTCGCTGGCCGGGCCCGTGGTCTTCCTGGGCCTTGTCGCGCCGCATATCGCCCGCCGCCTGAGCACGCGGCGGCTTCCCTTCTTCACCCTTGCCCTGGCGACCCTGTTGACCGGCGCGATCATCGCCGTCATGGCCGACATCCTCGCCCGCGTCATCGTCGCCCCCGGCGAGGCGCCGATCGGCGCCGTGCTGGCCATGGTCGGGGTGCCCTTCCTGATCCACCTGCTGCGCCGCACCAGAGGAGGACCGGCATGAGCATGGCCCCCACACCGACCGCCGCCCGTCCTCACGCCCCGCGCTGGCGGCTGCTGTTGCTGGGCCTGCTGCTGCTGGCCGGGCTGATCCTGGCCACCGGGCTGGGCACCAGCTTCCTGTCGCCCGCCCGAGTCTCGGCGGCGCTGCTCGGACGGGGCAGCGACATGGACGAGATCATCATCTGGACCCTGCGCCTGCCCCGCGTCGCCCTGGCGGTGCTGGCGGGCATGGCGCTGGCGCTGTCGGGGGCGCTGATGCAGCGCGCCCTGCGCAACCCGCTTGCCGCGCCCTCGATCCTCGGCGTCAGCGACGGCGCCGCCCTCGGCGTGGTCACCTTCCTCTTCTTCTTCTCGAACGACAACAACGTGCTGACGGTCTCGATCCACTGGCTGCCCCTGGCGGCGGTGCTCGGGGCGCTCGGCCTCTCGGCGCTGATCGCCCTGCTGACCGTCTTTGACCGCCGCGCCGGCGATCCGCTGCGGCTGATCCTCTACGGGGTCGCCCTCTCGGCGCT
>NZ_AFPM01000218.1 GCF_000220565.1 Oceanicola sp. S124
TGATCGCCACCCATATCGACCTCGGCCTGCCCGAGGCGGCGGTGCTGGATCTCGGCCCGCTGAAGGCCGCCCTGCCGCGCCCGGATGCCTTCGATGCCGCCTTCGGGGAGGGCTTCCTGTGATCGCCCTGCTGATCCGCGACCTGCGCCTTGCGGTGCGCGCCGGGGGCGGCTTCGGCCTGGGCCTTGCCTTCTACCTGATCCTCGTGGCGCTGGTGGCTTTCGGCGTCGGCCCCGAGGGGGCGTTGCAGGCACGCATCGCGCCGGGGGTGCTCTGGGTGGGGGCGCTGCTGGCCTGCCTACTCTCGCTTGACCGGATCTTCGCGCTGGACCGCGAGGACGGCACGCTGGAGCTGCTGGCCACGGCGCCGCTGCCGATGGAGGGCATCGTGCTGGTCAAGGCGCTGGCGCACTGGCTGAGCACGGCGTTGCCGCTGGTGGTGGCGGCGCCCCTGCTGGGCCTGATGCTGAGCCTGCCGGGGCCGGGCTATCCCTGGCTGTTCCTGTCGCTGTTGATCGGCACGCCGGCGCTGTCGGTGATCGGCACCTTCGGCGCGGCGCTGACGGTGGGGATCAAGCGCGGTGGCCTGCTGCTGAGCCTGATCGTGCTGCCGCTCTATGTGCCGGTGCTGATCTTCGGTGCCGAGGTGGCGCGTCGTGGCGCCGCGGGGCTTGACCTGCAGCAGCCGCTGCTGGTGCTGGCGGGGATCAGCTGCGGCACTCTGGCGCTGCTGCCGTTTGCCAGCGCGGCGGTCTTGCGCGTCAACCTGCGATGATGTGAATGTCCCTCGGGGCGGGAAAAGGGTAGGGGAAGGTATGAGCTCTCTCTGGGAATATGCCAATCCGAAGAAATTCATCGAGACCGCGCAGCGCGTCCTGCCGTGGGTCGCCGGCCTGTCGGTGATCTGCCTTGTCGGCGGGCTGGCCTGGGGCTTCTTCTTCACGCCGGACGACTACCGGCAGGGCTCGACGGTCAAGATCATCTACCTGCATGTTCCCGCCGCGCTGATGGCGATCAACGCCTGGCTGATGATGTTGCTGGCCTCGCTGGTCTGGCTGATCCGGCGCCACCACGTCAGCGCCCTCGCGGCGCGCGCCGCCGCCCCCGTCGGCGCCGTGATGACGGTGATCGCCCTGGCCACCGGCGCCATCTGGGGGCAACCGATGTGGGGCACCTGGTGGGTCTGGGATCCGCGGCTGACCTCGTTCCTGATCCTCTTCCTGTTCTACCTCGGCTACATAGCCCTCTGGGCCGCGGTCGAGGATGACGACACGGCGGCCGACCTGACCTCGATCCTCTGCATGGTGGGGTCGGTCTTCGCGCTGCTGTCCCGCTACGCGGTGAATTTCTGGAACCAGGGCCTGCACCAGGGCGCCTCGGTCATGCGCGCGGGCGCCCTGGCCGGGGACACGCAAGAGCGGGTCAGCAATGTCTTCGCCGTGCCGCTCTTCGTCTGCATCGCGGGCTTCGTGCTGCTCTTCGTGGCGCTGGTGCTGCTGCGCACCCAGACCGAGATCCGGGCCCGCCGGATGCGGGCGCTGATGGCACGGGAAAGGATGGGCTGAGATGATGCCGGAACTGGGCAAATACGCGGCGACGGTGCTGTCGTCCTACGGAATTTCGATCCTTCTGCTGGTCGCCCTGACCGCGCTCAGCCTGCGTCGCGCCGCCCGCGTGCGCCGCGAGCTGGCAGCGGTCGAGGCGCGCAGGAAACCCTGAGACCAAAGGCCGTGAAGGTGGCTATCCGATGAAGCTGAAACCCCTGCTGCTGCTGCCGCCCCTGCTGTTCGGCGGGCTGGCCGTGCTGTTTTTCACCAGCATGCAACGCGAGGACCCCGACCAGCTGCCGACGGCACTGGCCGGCAAGGAGGCGCCTCAGGTCGCGGTGACCCCGCTGGCCGACCTGGCGGTCTTCGACGATGCCACCCTGCGCGACGGAGAGGTCAAGCTGGTGAACTTCTGGGCCTCGTGGTGTGCGCCCTGCCGGATCGAGCACCCCAACCTCGTGCAGCTGTCCGAGGTCGAGGGCCTGCCGATCTACGGCGTCAACTACAAGGACCAGCCCGAGGCCGCCATGGGCTTTCTCGACGAGCTGGGCGATCCCTACACGGCGGTCGGCGCCGACAGCACGGGCCGCATGGGGCTGAACTGGGGCCTCTACGGCGTGCCCGAGACCTTCGTCATCGACGGCAAGGGCCGGGTGATCGAGCGCTTCGCCGGCCCGATCACCGAGCGCGCGCTGGAAAGCACCATCCGCCCCGCGCTGGAACGCGCCGCCGCCGGGCAGTAGCGCCCGCCCGGCGTTGCCCCCGGTGTGCCCGGTCGTGCCGTGCTCAGGTCCAGCCGGGCCCGGGTGCTCAGTCGAGAGAGCGGTGCAGGTCGTTTTTCAGCCCGGTCGAACCGGGGAAGACCTTCAGCCCTGCCTCGGCCAGGGCAGGGGCCTCGGGACGGTTGGGCGATCTCCTCGGCCCGGACCCGCAGCGCCCAGACCCGCAGCACCCAGATCCGCGCGCTGCCGGGGGGCTGCTGGCTGGCGTATCGGGCGCAGTTCACCGCGTTCACCGGATCGTCGACCATGACGAAGCCACGGGTGAGGAAAGAGAGCACGCCCTCGCCCCCGGTCCAGATCTCGCAGGCGCGGCGGCCGTCGGGCAGGCTGGCGGCCCTTTTTTCCCGTGCCTGCCTGATCACGCAACGGGCCAGCCAGGCGTGGGTCATCCCGGGACCGGCCTTCAGGGCGCGGGTGTCGAAGCCCTCCGCCTCGGCGGGGAAGCCCGCGCCATGCAGCTTCCAGGCGATATCGGTCAGGGCGCGGGGATCCTGCTGCAGGCGGGCGGCCATCAGGAACGCCTGCTGCGCCTGGTCGTTCAGCCCAAGTTCGGTATGGGCGCGGGCCATGGTCGGGAAGGCGGCGCTGCGCTCGGCGTCGATCCAGCTGTCCTCCCCGGCCAGTGGCGTGCAGGCGTCGATGGCGCCCCTGGGGTCGGCAGGCGGGTCGGCCTGCCGGCAGGGGGTGAGGATATCGGCCCGGGCGGGAAGGGCGGCGAGGCCGAGAAAAACGGCCAGAAGCAGAAAGCGTATCGGGTGACTTCCCTGCAAGGACGCGCGTTTCGAGCAGGGCCACTGTCCGGGCCCCAAGCGCGGGGCGGCGGCTGACGGGATCTTCCATGGCCCGACGTGCCGAGAGCCGCCTGGCGCGCCGGCTACAGGCGGAACCCGCGCGACACCGGCAGGATGACCCCGGTGAGCCCCCGTGCCTCGGCAAGGAAGCGGGTGGCAGCGGCGACATCCCCGGCTGTGGCAAGGCTGCCGAGCGCGGTTTCCGCCTCGATCAGGGCGATCAGCTCGGCGGCGCGCGGCGCATGGGCGCGCTCGACCGGGCCGGGGGCGAGGCCGTTGACCCGGATGCCGCGTGGCCCGAGCGCCTTGGCAAAGCCGCGGGTGTAGTTTTCCAGCGCCGCCTTGGTGGCGGCATAGGTCAGCGCGGCGACCGGCGGGAAGGTGGCATTGACCGAGGTGATGTTGACCACCGCGCTGCCCGAGGCCATGCGCGGCGCGGCAAGGCTGATCAGCGCCGCCGGGGCAAGGGCATTGACCCGCATCTGCCGCTCGGCAGAGGCCATGTCGAAGCCGAGAGGGTCCTCTTCCTCGACCGTACCGGCGCAGTTGACCAGCAGGTCGAGGCGCGGCGTGATCTCGAAGAACGCGGCGATCAGGCGGGCCGGGGCGTCGGGATCGGCAAGGTCGCAGGGCAGGGCCTGGGCATCGGGCAGCACGGCGGCCAGCGCCTGGGCCTCTGCCGCGGCGCCGCGATAGGTGAAGATCACCCGGTGGTCGCGGGCCAGGTCGCGGACGATCGCGGCGCCGATGCCGCGCGCTCCGCCGGTGACCAGCGCCGTGGGAGGGGAAGGGGCTGTCTCTGTCATGGCTCATGGGAACCCCGTCTGGCGGGCCGGTGCAAGCGGCTCTTTGCGATGGCCGCAGATTTCGTGGCAGGGGGAAGGGAGCGGACGGCACCCCGGCACGCGCCGCGGCCGGGCGCGCGGGTGTCGCCCGGGGAAACCGGGGCAGGTGGGATATCTCCCACCCTACGCAAGTGGCGCCCGGCGGTGTCCCGTGCCCGGCCGCGGGCCAGGGCCGTAGGGTGGGAGGCATCCCACCATGACGCCGCAGGAAAAAGGGCGCCCCGAGGGGCGCCCTTCGGCCGATGCGCAGAGCGCGCGGATCAGCACTCGATCATCACGGCGTTCGATCAGCTCTTGGCAAGGTCGCGCAGCACGTAGTGCAGCACGCCGCCGTGCTCGATGTATTCCTTCTCGATCGCGGTATCGATGCGGCACTTCAGGGTGATCTCCTTCTTCGTGCCGTCGCCCATGGTGATCGTCGCCGGAACCTCCTGCAGGGGGGTGACGCTTTCCAGGCCGAGGATGTCCACGGTCTCGTCGCCCTTCAGGCCCAGGCTCTTGCGGGTGTCGCCGCCGGTGAACTCGAAGGGAATGACCCCCATGCCGACCAGGTTCGACCGGTGGATCCGCTCGAAGTTCTCGGCGATCACCGCCTTGACGCCCAGCAGGTTGGTGCCCTTGGCCGCCCAGTCGCGCGAGGAGCCGGCGCCGTATTGTTCGCCACCGAAGATCACCAGAGGGGTGCCGGCCTCCTGGTACGCCATCGAAGCTTCGTAGATCGAGGTCTGCTGGCCCTTGGGATCCAGGGTGTAGCCACCCTCGACGCCGTCCAGCATCTCGTTCTTGATGCGGATGTTGGCGAAGGTGCCGCGCATCATCACCTCATGGTTGCCGCGCCGCGAGCCGTAGGAGTTGAACTCGCGCACGGGCACCTGGCGTTCCAGCAGGTACTTGCCCGCCGGGGTGGTGTCCTTGAAGGACCCGGCCGGAGAGATGTGGTCGGTTGTGATCATGTCACCGAGGATCGCCAGCACCTTGGCACCCGCGACATCCTCGACCTTGCCCGGCTCTGCGGACATGCCGCGGAAATAGGGCGGGTTCTGGATGTAGGTCGAGCTTGCCGGCCAGTCGTAGGTCTCCTGCTGGGGCACCTCGACGCCCTGCCACTTCTCGTCGCCCTTGAAGACATCGGCATACTTGGCCTGGAAGGCTTCGCGGGTGACGACCTTCTGCACCAGCTCGGCGATCTCGGCATCCGAGGGCCAGATGTCCTTCAGGTAGACGTCCTTGCCCTCGGGCGTCTGGGCGATCGGCTCGTTGGCCAGATCGATGTTCATGTCACCGGCCAGGGCATAGGCAACCACCAGCGGCGGCGACGCCAGGTAGTTGGCGCGCACGTCGGGGCTGATACGGCCCTCGAAGTTGCGGTTGCCCGAGAGGACGGAGGTGGCGATCAGGTCGTTGTCGTTGATCGCCTTGCTGATCTCGGGCTGCAGCGGACCCGAGTTGCCGATGCAGGTGGTGCAGCCGTAGCCGACCAGGTTGAAGCCGATGGCGTCGAGGTGCTCTTGCAGGCCAGCGGCCTCGAGGTATTCGGTCACCACCTGGGACCCCGGCGCCAGCGAGGTCTTGACCCAGGGCTTGCGGTTCAGGCCCAACTCATGGGCCTTCTTGGCCACCAGCCCGGCGCCGATCAGCACGTAGGGGTTCGAGGTATTGGTGCAGGAGGTGATCGAGGCGATCACCACCGAACCGTCGTTCAGGGTGTAGTCCTCGCCCTCGACCGAGGCCGACTTGTAGAAGGACCGGGGCTTGGTGGCCACGGGGCCTTCGGCGGCCATCTCGCGGGCCTCTTCGGACATGTCCACGCCGCGGAAATCGGCCACGACCTTCTCGAAGGAGGTCGCCGCAGAGGTCAGCGCCACGTAGTCCTGCGGACGCTTCGGACCCGAGATCGCGGGCACGATGTCGCCCATGTCCAGTTCCAGCGTCGACGAGTAGACGGGATCGTAATCCGCCGTGCGCCAGAAGCCGTTTTCCTTGGCATAGGCCTCTACAAGCGCGATGCGGTCCTCGTCACGGCCGGTCTGACGCAGGTAGCGCAGGGTCTCGTCGTCGATCGGGAAGAAGCCGCAGGTGGCGCCGTATTCGGGCGCCATGTTGGCGATGGTGGCCCGCTGTGCCAGCGGCAGGTTGTCGAGGCCGGGGCCGTAGAATTCGACGAACTTGCCGACCACGCCGTGCTTGCGCAGCATCTCGACGACCTTCAGCACCAGGTCGGTGCCGGTGGTGCCCTCGACCATGGCGCCGGTCAGCTTGAAGCCGACGACCTCGGGGATCAGCATCGAGATCGGCTGGCCCAGCATGGCGGCCTCGGCCTCGATCCCGCCGACACCCCAGCCCAGGACGGCCGCGCCGTTGACCATGGTGGTGTGGCTGTCGGTGCCGACGAGGGTGTCGGGATAGGCCACTTCCTCGCCGTTCTGGTCCTTGTCGGTCCAGACGGTCTGGCTGAGATACTCCAGGTTGACCTGGTGGCAGATGCCGGTGCCCGGCGGCACGACGCGGAAGTTCTCGAAGGCGTTCTGGCCCCACTTGAGGAAGGTATAGCGCTCCATGTTGCGCTCGTACTCGCGGTCCACGTTCATCTGGAAGGCGCGCGGGTTGCCGAATTCGTCGATCATCACCGAGTGGTCGATGACCAGGTCGACGGGGACCAGCGGGTTGATCTTGCTGGCGTCGCCGCCAAGCGCCTTGATGCCGTCACGCATCGCGGCCAAGTCTACCACGGCGGGAACGCCGGTAAAGTCCTGCATCAGCACACGGGCCGGGCGGTAGGCGATCTCCTTGGGGTTCTTGCCCCCCAGCTTGCCCCAGTCCGAGAAGGCCTTGATGTCGTCGACCGAGACGGTCTTGCCGTCTTCGAACCGCAGCATGTTCTCCAGCACCACCTTCAGCGCGGCGGGCAGCTTCGAGAACTCGCCCAGCCCCGCGGCCTCGGCGGCGGGAATGGAGTAATAGGCAATGCGCTTGGATCCGACCGACAGCGTCTTGCGCGTCTTGGCGGTGTCCTGTCCGACTACGATGGGCATGGAGTTGGCTCCCTTTCAATGAGAATGAGGGTTCGTGCTGACCTGATTTCTGCCTGATAGATAGGCGGCGATCAAGGGTTTGGAAAGAGTTCGGTATACCTTTGTGTACGATAATTTTCTCGGGTATGCCTTTACGTCATGGCAGGTTTGCCCGTGGCGCGTGGCGCCCTGGTCGGGGACTCAACGCCACAGTCGGGCGGGGGTTCACTTCTCTCGCAAAACCTTGATTGGCAGTTGAGCCGGCGGCTGGTTACTTCTGGTCCATCGGGAAACAGACGAGAGTATGTCGCATGTTTGCACGCCGCCAATTCGGGCTGCTGGCGGGGTTCTTGCCCTCGGCTCCCTCCTGTCCGCAGCGCCCCTGTCCGCGCAGGAGACGGGGCAGTCGCCGGTGGTTGTCGAACTTTTCACTTCGCAGGGCTGCGCCAGCTGTCCGCCGGCCGACGAGATGCTGGCCGAGATGGTCGGGCATGACGAGATCCTGCCGCTGGCGCTGCATGTGGACTATTGGGATTACCTCGGCTGGAAGGACGGCCTGGCAGATCCGATGTTCACCCGTCGCCAGAAAGCCTATGCCCGTGCCAAGGGCTCGCGGATGATCTACACGCCGCAGATGATCATCGACGGCCAGCATTTCATCAAAGGCGCGCATCCCGGTGAGGTGGCGGAAAAGATCGCCATGGCCCGGATGCAGCCACGCCACGTCCGGCTGACCCTGCGCGGAGAGGGCAACGGCCGCTTCCTGCTCGAGGCTCAGCCGCTTCCGGGGCTGGTCGCCGGGCCGATGCAGGTGACGCTGGTGCATTTCCTGCCGATGAAGACGGTCGAGATCCTGCGCGGCGAGAACGCCGGATCGCGGATCGACTACGCCAATATCGTCACCTTCTGGCGGCCCGTCGCGGAATGGGATGGTCGCGAGCGGCTCGAGATCGAGCTGCGCGGCGAGCAGGACCGCCCCGGTGCGGTGCTGCTGCAACGCGCGGGCTTCGGGCCCATCGAGGCCGCCGCGCGCCTGCCCTGAGTGGCCTCTGCCGGCCCCGGCGTCTCTTCGATCGGCCGTTCTCGTGTTGTGCGTGAGGAGTGGCGCGCAACGCCCTGAAAAATTTCAGGTCTTCTTTCTCTTGCGGGTCAGCGCCTTCCACCGGCGGTGGACCCAGAACCATTGCTCGGGATGGGCGCGCGTCATCGCCTCGAGCGAGTCGTTGAGCTGCTGGGACATGTCCTCGGCGGTGGTATGGGCCAGCGGCGCCTCGACCTCGATGCGGAATGACAGGCCGTCGGGCTGGCGGATGCCGTAGATCGGCAGGATCTCGGCATTGTACTTAAGCGCCATCTCGGCCGCCGAGGTGGCGGTCAACGCGGGCTTGTCGAAGAACGTCAGCCGGGCGCCGGTGGCGAAATGCTGGTCCGAGAGCATCGCCACGATGTTGCCCTGCCGCAGGAACCGCACCATCTGCGCCATGCCGCGTCGACCGCGCGGGAACAGCGGTTTGGCGATGCTCTCCATGGCGGCGACGTAGTGGCGGTTGAAATAGAGGTTGTTGAGCGGCCGGTAGATCGCGCCGACCTCGCCATGGCGGCTGGCGATCTTGGCATGGAAGGCCTCGTAGTTGCCGAAGTGGCCCGAGACCAGGATCACCGGGCGCCCCGCCTCGCGGGCGGCGTCGAGCGCGGCCAACCCGGCCCCGCCGATCGGGGCCTCGGCCAGGCGCGCCTTGAACTCGCTGCCCGAGTAGATCTCGATCAGGGTGCGCCCGGCATTGTCGGTGACCGCGCGCTGCATCCGGCGCACCTCGTCCGGGGACATCTGCGGATGCACCAGCGCCAGGTTGTCGCGAATGCGCCGGTTGTAGCCCGCCAGCGGCGCCACGAGGCGCGACACCAGCCAGCCCACCAGGGCGACGCGGTGTCGATAGGGCAGTGCAAGGCCAAGCCGCACCATGCCGCCAAGCGCCAGGTTGACCGCATATTGTCCCAGCCGCAGCCCGGGGGGCAGATCGGCGGGGTCGGTGATCTCGGCCAGAGGCAGACGGGCCTTCCGGCGGCTGGCGTCGGGATCTGGACGGGGCGGCGTTGCGGTCATTCGGGCCTGTGGTCTGCGCCACGCGCGGGCGCAGCGGTTGCAGGAGCCGTCTCGGGCGCCGGGGCGGCCTTGACGCTGGCCAGCCCGGGGGCCCGGGCGGCGCGGGTTTCGCGGTGCCAGACATAGACCCCGGCCGCCACGATCACAAGCGCGCCGATGACCGTGGGCCGGTCGGGATACTCGCCGAAGATGACGATCCCCCAGAAGGTGGCCGATATCAGCCCGGCATAGGAGAAGGGCGCCAGCATCGCGGCTTCACCGAGGGTCAGAGCGCGGATCAGCAGCAGCTGCGCCGTGGTCCCGAGGCCCGCCAGCACCAGCATCAGCAGGGCGGTTTTCGGCGAGGGCATCTGCCATTGGCTGGGCAGGATCGCGGTCAGGATGACGGCGCCCAGCAGGGCCGAGTAGAGCAGGGAGGTCCAGGGATCCTCGCGCCCGCCGATGTAGCGGGTGGCGACCGAGAAGCCGGTATAGGCCAGGGCGGCGGTCAGCGGGAAGACGGCGGCGGGGGAAAAGACCTCGGTCCCGGGGCGGATGATGATCATCGCGCCGACGAGGGCGGCGCCGATGGCGAGCAGGCGGCGGGGGCCCAGTCTTTCACCGAGGAAAAGCGCCGCGGCGAGGGTGATCAGCACCGGGTTGACGTCCATGATGGCGGTGCTTTCGGCCAGCCCGAGGTGGTTCAGCCCGAAGAAGAAGGCCGAGGTGGCGGTCAGCTGGCAGACGGCGCGCATCAGCTGCAACCCGGGGAAATTGGTTCGGGCCACTTGCCGCAGGCGCGGCGCGACAAGCGCCAGGACCAGCACCGTCTGCCCGGCATAGCGCGCCCAGAGCGCCATGACCGTATTGCTTTCGGCGGCGATGGCCTTGGCGCAGGCATCCATCGTCGAGAAGCAGAAAACAGCAAGGATCATCAGCAGGATGGCGCGGGCAGTCTGGGTCATCTGGCTCTCCGGCGGGCAGGTCCGGGGACCGTATGGGCGGTCCGCGCGCCTGTCCAGAGCGCGCCCGGCCAAGGGCGGGGCTGCGGAAATGCGGGGGGCCTGCGGGCCTGCGCGCGGCGGGCGGGTGAATGCGGCGCCCCCGGCCCTCGCCCGGCAACACAGGGGCGGTGGTCTCTCTCCGGTCTTCATGTGCCCGGGGGAACTGGAGACTGGTCCCGCGGGCGATGGCCAGAGCCAGCTGATGGAGGCCCGCGGATTTTGACCGTGACCGCGGCAGACCGTCGTCGGGGCCCGCCCGGGAAGGGGTCCGGAAGCGGTGGTCTTCTGCCTGTGTCCAAGTCGACCCGGGCGATCGGAAGGGAGGCATGGACTGCTCTGGCAAGCGATCGCAGGCGCCTGCTGCCACAGGCTCGGGGGGAGTGCGGGTGACAGGGCAGGGCAGCCCTTAGTCCGGGCCGGGGCGGCTGTGCCCGACCTGCTCCGGCGCCGGTGCGGTTCGGCCATGGGTGCGCAAAGACGTAGAGGGGGGCGGG
>NZ_AFPM01000217.1 GCF_000220565.1 Oceanicola sp. S124
AGAACCAGGCCTTCGTCACCATGGACGGCATGTACATGCTGGGCTTCTCGGTGCGCACCGCCGATGCGGTGCGCGATCTCGCCCGGGCGCTGAACGCCGCACCCCAGGCGGGCGGCGCGGACAGCCCCGCCACGGGGGCTGAGCCTTGGTCGCCCTGTCCCCCGCTGACGACACGGGCCGGGAGCCGCCGCAGCAGGTGCTGCGCCACGGCGACCGGCGCCGCCGCGCCCGCCGGCTGCGGCTGGTGCTGGTGGCGGTGCTGCTGGTCTGCGTCCTGCTCAGCCTTGGCGTCGGCGCGGCGGGTACCAGCCTGTGGTCGGCGCTCGGCGCCCTGCTGCGCGGCGACGAGATCGCCCTGGCCGACCGCATCGTGCTGTGGCAGATCCGCGCGCCGCGTACCCTGATGGGTATGGGAGTGGGGGCCGCGCTGGCGGTGTCGGGCGCGCTGATGCAGGGGCTGTTCCGCAACCCGCTGGCCGATCCCGGCATCGTCGGGGTCAGCGCCGGGGCCGGGCTGGGTGCCATCGCCGCCATCGTGCTGGGAGGGTTGCTGCCCGCCGGGCTGCTGGCGGGGCTGGGCTTCTACCTGGTGCCTGCGGCGGCCTTCCTGGGAAGCTGGGCCTCGACGCTGTTGCTCTATCGCGTGGCGACCCGCGCCGGGCGCACCTCGGTCGCGGTGATGCTGCTGGCGGGGATCGCCCTCGGGGCGCTCACCGGCGCCGCCTCGGGCGTCATGGTCTACATCGCCGATGACAACCAGCTGCGCGACCTGACCTTCTGGGGCATGGGATCGCTTGCCGGGGCGACCTGGCCCAAGGTGCTGGTCGGTCTGGCGGTGATCCTGCCGGCCCTGGCCCTTGCGCCGCTGCTGGCGCGCGGCCTGAACGCGCTGGCCCTGGGCGAGGCCGCGGCCTACCACCTCGGGATCCGCATCCAGCGGGTGAAGAACCTGGCCATCCTGGCCGTTGCCGCCGCCACCGGTGCGGCGGTGGCCATGTCCGGCGGGATCGGCTTCATCGGCATTGTCGTGCCGCACCTGCTGCGCCTCGCCTCGGGCCCCGACCACCGCAGCCTGCTGCCCAATGCCGCCCTGCTGGGCGCCGCGCTGCTGCTGCTGTCGGACATCCTAAGCCGGGTGGTGATCGCCCCCGCCGAACTGCCCATCGGGATCGTCACCGCCATCCTCGGCGGGCCGTTCTTCCTGTGGATCCTGCTGCGCCAGAGGGGAGTCCTGGACCTGTGAACATGCAAGCCGCTCCGCGTCCCGCCCGCCCTGCGACCGGCGACGGCGGTCTGAGCGCCCGCGCCATCAGCCTGTCGCTGCGCGGCAAGCCGATCCTCGAGGCGATCGACTTCGAGGCCAGGGCCGGGCAGGTCACCGCCATCGTCGGGCCGAACGGCTCTGGCAAGACCACCCTGCTGCGCGTGCTGACCGGCGAGATCGCCGGCCAGATCGCCCCCGGAGGCCGCATCCGCATGGGCCAGATCGATGTCGCCGGGGCCGAGCCCTGGCTGCTGGCGCAGCGCCGGGCCGTCCTGTCCCAGGCGACCTCCCTGGCCTTCCCCTTCACCGCGCTCGAGGTCGTCCGGCTGGGCGCCGGCGGCCGCGGCGGCGAGGCCCGCGCACTGAAGGCCCTCAGCCGCGTCGATCTCACCCATCCACGCCGACAGCTTCTACCAGGAGCTCTCGGGCGGCGAACAGCAGCGGGTCCAG
>NZ_AFPM01000216.1 GCF_000220565.1 Oceanicola sp. S124
CCGTGCGTCGCGCCGATCTCGCGGCACAGCGCTGCGCAGGCGGCATGGTCGCGCACATCCAGCGCCACGAAGCGCGAGGCCGGAGAGATCTCGGCCAGCGGTTCGGCCACCGGAGGGCCGCCCTCGACCACCTCTTCGGTCACGTCGCTGGCCCAGACCGTGGCCCCGGCGCGGGCGAGGCGCAGCGCGATGGCCCGCCCGATGCCGGAAGAGGCGCCGGTGACCAGGGCGCTCTGGCCGGCGAGGGGAAGATGGCTCATGCGGGGGTCTCCTTCAGCGTGGCCTGCCACAGGCGTTGGTCCGCAGCGGCGGCGGTCATGTCGCGCCCGCCGTCGATGCCGGTCAGCGCGGCGGTGGCGGCGGTCGACATGGGGCCGCGGCGGGGATCGGCGCGGGCGGCGATCTCGGGGCGGGCCGGGTCGATCAGCGGCGCGGGCAGGCCCATGGCACGGGCCCAGTCGGTCAGGGCGAAGGGCGCCCCTCCGGCGATGTTGAAGCAGCCGCCCGCCGCCTGCGCCATGCGGGTCGAGACCGCGGCGATCATCGCTGCCGCGTCGCGGGAATAGACCCAGTCGCCGCACATCTCGTGGGGCAGGCGCACCGCGCGCCCGCCCTCCGAAAGCTGCATCAGCCGGGCATGGGGCGAGAGATCGGGCCGGGCCGCGCGCAGGCTTCCCAGGGGCCGAAGAGCGGCCCCAGGCGCAGCGCCGCCAGCCGCAGTCCCAGCGTCGGGGCGATGCGGGCCGCCAGCACCTCGGCGGCCAGCTTGGTCTCGCCATAGAGGCTGTCGGGGCGGGCCGGGCCGTCCTCGCGCAGCTGGTCCGCGCCGCTGCCCAGACTGCCGTAGACCGAGATCGACGACAAGAGCAGCAGGTCCCGCACCCCCGCCGCAGCAGAGGCCGCAAGGACGCGCAGGGTGCCGGTGACATTGACCTCGGCGATGCGCAGGGCCTGGCTCTGCGCGGCTTCGCCATTGGGCGTCATGGCGGCGGCGTGGATCACCACCTCGGGGCGGATGCGCTGCAGCTCTGCCTGCAGACGGGCGGCATCCAGGATATCGCCGGGCAGGTAGGAGGTGCCGGCAAGCTCGGGGCGGGCGAAGAGCGCGGGATCGGGCGGCGCGAGGTCCAGCAGCGTCACCCGGTCGCCCTGCGCCCGCAGCGCTTCGGCCAGGGCGAGGCCGACGAAGCCGGCGCCGCCGGTGATCAGGACGTGGCGGCTCATGCCGGGTCACCCTCGGGCGCGGTGCCGGCAAGGCCCGGGATGTCCAGCGCCGCCGTGGCCTGGCGCATCTCGGCCATGAAGATCTTCAGCAGCCCGGAATGGGGGATGCCGCGGCGGGTGAACATCATGCAGCGCACCGGGCAGGGCTGGGCCAGCGGGCGTGCCACCAGTCCGGTCCGGGATCCGCTGTCGGTCTCTCCGCCGATATAGGGCTCGGCCGACCAGGGATCGACGATGCAGACCCCCATGCCGCTGGCCGCCAGCGAGGCGGCGGTCTGGCAATAGCGGGTCTCCAGCTGCGGGTGGTAGGTGACATGGGCTTCTTCGAAGGCCTGGGCGACGATGCGGCCAAGGTGGCTTTCCTGGTCGATGCCGATGAAGCGCTCGCCGGTCAGGGCCCGGACCTCGATCTTCTCCTGCCGGGCCAGCGGATGGTCGCGCGGCAGCAGCGCCACCATCTGCCCGGCGCGCAGCTCTTCGGTGTTGACGTTGGGGATGCGCCCGGTGGCCAGCCCGACGCCGACATCGGCCTGGCCGGTCTGCACCGCGTGCAGCACGTTGCCCAGGCGGCGGACATCGAAGCTGACCGTCACGTCGGGGCGGGTGTCGAGGAAGGCCCGCATCGCCTGCGGGATGACCGAATAGCCCGGCGGCGGCGTGGCGATCACCCGCAGCCGCCCGACCCGCCCGTTGCGCAGATCGCGCGCCCGCATCGAGAAGCTGCGCACGATCCCGAAGAGCGGGCGGATCTCTTCGTAGAGGTTGCGCGCCTCCAGCGTCGGTTCGAGGTGCCGGCCGGTGCGCTCGAACAGGGTCAGCCCCAGCTGGGCTTCCAGCTGGCGCAGCCCGGCAGAGACCGCGGGCTGCGAGATGCCGAGGCTTTCGGCGGTCGCCACCGTGGTACGCTGGCCCATCATGGCGGCGAAGATCTCCAGCTGGCGCATGGAGGTTTCGGGCAGTTTCTCGGGGCCGGTACTCATGTGGCGTCGAAGGCGAAGGCCGGATCGCCCTGCAGGGCCGCGACGGCCTGGGCGACGGCGGCAGAGACCGGGTCGATGACCGCAAGGCCGGTTTCCGCTTCCAGCCGGGCGCGGATCAGCGCCATGCCCGCGCAGCCCAGCACCACGGCCCCGGCACCCATCTTGCCCAGTTCCTCGGCCCTGGTACGGATCAGGGCGTAGGCCCCGGGGTCGCGCATCGGGGCTTCGGCGGAACAGCCCGACAGGTGCAATTCACCCGCCAGCCGCCCCTCGATCCCCATCATCCGCATCTTGCGCATGTGGCGCGGAATCGAGGCGGGACCGAGCGCGATGACGCCGAAGCGGTCGGCGCGGGCCAGCGCCGAAAGCAGGGCCGCCTCCTGGCAGCCGATGGCGACCGGTCCGCCGGGCATGGCGCGCAGCAGGTCCAGCCCGGGGTCCGAGAAGCAGCCGGTGATCACCACCCTGGCGGGGGTGGCGCGGGCCAGTTCCAGAACGCCAAGCCCGGCGCGGGCGACATCCTCGTCGCTGGCGATGGTGGCCGGGCTTTCGGGCAGGTCGCGCGAGGTCAGCGACAGAGAGGCCGGCAGCATGGCGCGCGCGGTCTGGTCCATGCCCCGCGTCACGGTGGCCGAGGAATTGGGGTTGATCAGCAGGATATCCGTCATCCGCGCAGATCCACGCCGAAGTTCTGCGCCGGGTCGAACTCCTTCACCATGGCGCCGGGACGGGCGCGCAGGTCGACCGGCGCGCGACCGAAGAAGCGGCCCTGGCCCTCGGTGGCTTTCAACGCGCCCTTGTCCACGACCACCGCGCCGCGCGTCAGCACGGTTTCGGGGCGGCCGGTCAGCTCGCGCCCCTCAAGCGGGGTGTAATCCATGTTGTCGTGCTGGTCTTCCAGGGTGACGGCATAGCGCGCCTCGGGATCCCAGATGGCGATATCCGCATCCATGCCCGGCGCCAGACGGCCCTTGGTGGTGCAGCCGAAGACCTTCGCCGTGTTGGTCGAGGACAGCGCCACGAACTGCTCCAGCGTGATCCGGCCAGCCACGACGCCTTCCGAGAACAGCCAGGGCAGGCGCAGCCCGATGCCGGGCATGCCGTTGGCGATCTTGGGGTAGGGCACGTCGAAGCCGTTCAGGAACTTGCCGGTCGCGTCCGCGCGGTAGGGGGCATGGTCGGAATGCACGCCGACGAAGGTGCCCATGCGGATGTGATGCCACAGCGCTTCCTGCGTGGCCGCATCGCGCAGCGGCGGAGAGCAGATGTATCTCGCCCCCTCCATGCCGGGCCGGTTCAGGTCGTCGCGGGTCAGCGAGAGGTACTGCGGGCAGGTCTCGGCGAACAGCTTGGCGCCGTTGAACTGCTCGCGCCGGATGATCTCGGCCCCGCCCTCGGTCGAGACATGGACCACGAAGAGCGCCGCATCGGCGAGCTTTGCCAGCTGCACGGCGCGGTTGATCGCCTCCTGCTCGGCCAGCTCGGGACGCGAGATGGCGTGGTATTTCGGCGCCGTCAGGTCGCGCTCGGCCAGCTGGCGGTTCATCCATTTGACCATGTCGTTGTTCTCGGCATGGACCATGGTGATGGCACCGTGCTTGCGGGCCACCGTCAGGATGTCCAGCATCCCACCGTCGCCGATGTTCATCAGGTCATAGGTCATGAAGACCTTGAAGCTGGTGATGCCGCGCGCGAAGGCACGGGGCAGCTGATCGGACAGCACCTCGGGGCGGGGGTCCGAGATGATCAGGTGGTAGGAATAGTCGATGACCGAGCGCGCGCCGCGCGCATCATAGGTGGCCAGCACGTCATCCACGTTCTCGCCGCGCTGCTGCGCCGCGAAGGGGATGAAGCTGGAATTGCCGCCGATGGCCGCCGAGATCGAGCCCGACAGGTAGTCATCCGCCGTCATCACCCCCGAAGAGCTTTCCTGGGCGATATGGGCGTGGGTCTCGATCCCGCCGGGCATGACGATGCGCCCCGTGGCGTCGATGCGGCGCGCGCCGCCCTCGATCTTCTCGGCCATGGCGGCGATCTTGCCGTCGCGGATGCCGATGTCGCCGGTGCTGACGCCCTCGGTGGTGGCGATCTGGCCGCCGTGGATGACGCAGTCGAAATTTGTCATGGCTTCACTCGCAGTCTTATTCGGGCAGCTTGACGCCGGTCTGGGTACTGATACGTCCATAGTGCTCGATCCGGCGGTGCGCGGCAAAGTTGAAGACGGTGGACTTGCCGAAGGCGCACTTGGCGAAGTCGGCCTCGGCTGTGATCACCTCGTCGCCCTCGGTTTCGGCCTTGGCAATGACGAAGCCGTCAGGGTCGACGATGATCGTGCCGCCGATCATGTGGTTGCCGTCCTCCATGCCGCACTTGGCGACGGCCATGGCATAGGTCGAGTTCTGGTAGGCCCCGGCGCAGACCGACAGCTCATGGTGGTAGAGGCGCTGTTCCAGACCTTCGTTCTTGGACAGGTTGTTCTGCGAGGGGGTGTTGTAGCCGATGCAGACCAGTTCAACCCCCTGCAGGCCCAGCTCGCGCCAGGCCTCGGGCCAGCGCCGATCGTTGCAGATCGCCAGACCCATCAGCACGTCCTGGCTGCGCGCCACGTTGAAGCCCAGGTCGCCGGGCAGGAAATAGCGCTTCTCCAGGTGCTGGTGCGTGCGCTCGGGCTCGTACTCGGCATGGCCGGGCAGGTGGATCTTGCGGTATTTCAGGGTGATCTCGCCCTGCGGAGAGACGATGATCGACGTGTTGAAATGCTGCCCCTCGGGGGTCAGCTCGCAATAGCCGAAGGTCATGCCCATGCCGTAGCGCCTGGCGGCGTCGAACAGCGGCTGCGTGGCGGGGCCGGGCATTTCCTTTTCGAACCAATGGTCGAACTCGGCGCGGTCCTCGACGTAGAAGCGCGGGAAGAAGGTGGTCAGGCACATCTCGGGGAAGGCGATGAAGCCCGCGCCCTTCTCATGCGCCTGCTCCATCAGCGCCAGCATCCGCGCCACCACCTCTTCGCGGCTTTCGTCCTTCTGGATGCCGCCCATCTGTGCTGCGGCCAGGATCATGCGTGTCATCGTTACGCTCTCTTCTGATAGTTCAATGGCTGATCGAAAGGCCACGCTGGAAGCGCGAGATCACGCGGACGAGCGGCCAGAGGAGGAGAAGGTAGAGGCCGGCGGCCATCACCAGCGGCGAGGAGTTGTAGGTCACCGCCCGTGCCATGTTGGCGCTGTAGAGCAGCTCGGACAGCGACACGACCGAGGCGATCGAGGTCAGCTTGACGATCTCCACCACGTTGGACAGCAGGTCGGGCAGAACGTTGCGGATGGCCTGGGGCAGGATCACCCAGGCCTGCGCCTGGGCAGGGCTGAGCCCGGTGGCCCGGGCCGCTTCCATCTGCCCCTTGGGGATGGCCTTGATGCCAGAGCGGAAGATCTCGGCGAAATAGGCCGAGTTGTTCAGCAGGAAGGCGATGCAGACGGCCGCGAAGGGGGGCACCCGGATGCCCATGAAGGGCAGGCCCGCGCAGATCAGGATCAGCAGGATCAGCGGCGGCACGGCGCGGAAGATGTCGATGAAGACGAACGAGGGCAGCCGCAGCAGCGCCGAGCGCGACGAGGCCAGCAGCGCCAGCCCGAGGCCGCCGAACAGCCCCAGCAGGATCACCACGGCGCAGAGCTGCAGCGTGACCCAGGCCCCTTTCAGCAGCAGCGGCGCGGCCTGGCGCATGATGTCGATGTTGAAGAAGGCGTCGATCAGGTTTTCCATGCCGGTCCCTCAGTGCTCGTAGTGGAACCGGTCTTCGATGTAGCGCGAAAGCAGCATCGCCGGAAAGAAGATGATCAGATAGGCCAGCGCGGCCATGGTCAGCGGCGTCGCCGAACCCGAGAAGGCCTGCGCCGAGCCCGCGACCGAGACAATTTCCTTCACCCCGATGACCGAGCCATAGGCCGTCATCTTCGAAATGGTGAGGGAGCGGTTGACCAGCGGCGGGATGTTCATCCGCAGCGCCTGCGGGAAGATCACGTGGACCAGCACCTGCAGGAACGACAGGCCGGTGGCCGCGCCTGCTTCCCATTGTCCGCGCGGCAGCGAGGTCATGGTGGCCCAGAAGATCTCCTCGACGAAGGCGGCCAGCACCAGGGTCAGGATCAGGTAGAGCACGAACCAGTCCGCCAGGATGATCCCGATGGAGGGCAGGCCGAAGAACAGGATCAGCATCAGCACCAGCGGCGGCAGGGCGCGCATCAGGTCGGCAAACAGCACGATGGGCCAGCTCAGCCAGCGTTTCTGGTAGGCGCGCAGCCCGGCCAGCAGCGCCCCGAGTGCCAGGCCCGAGATCACGACAAGCACCGAGATCCAGATCGTCACCCAGACCGCGCGCACCATGGGGCGCAGGTAGGTGGCGATGATCTCGGGATTGAGAAAGGCGTCGAGGAAGTCCATCAGGCGGCCTCTCCCGAGACGCGCGACAGGAAGGCCTTCAGCCGGTCGGACTTCGGGTTGCCGAAGATCTCTTCGGGCGGGCCTTCCTCGACGATGACGCCGCCGTCCATGAAGACGACGCGGTCGGCGGCCTCGCGGGCGAATTGCATCTCGTGGCTGACGACGATCATTGTCATGCCCAGCTCGCGCAGGTCGCGCATGACCTTCAGGACCGAGCCGACCAGCTCGGGGTCCAGCGCCGAGGTGGGTTCGTCGAACAGCATGACCTTGGGGTCCAGCGCCAGGGCGCGGGCGATGGCGACGCGCTGCTGCTGGCCGCCCGACAGCTCGGAGGGCATGGCGTCGGCCTTGTGCTTCAGGCCAACCTTGTCCAGCATTTCCAGCGCGCGGGCCTCGGCCTCGGCCCTGGGGCGGCCAAGCGCCTTGCGCTGCGCCAGGGTGACGTTCTTCAGCGCCGAGAGATGCGGATAGAGGAAGAAGCCCTGGAAGACCATGCCGACCTGCAGGCGCATGCGGTCCAGGTCCCGGCGCGGGATGCCCAGCATGGGCTTTCCGTTGACGTGGATGGCGCCCGAGGTGGGCTCTTCCAGCCGGTTGCAGCAGCGCAGCATGGTGGACTTGCCAGAGCCCGAGGGGCCGATCACGAAGACCAGCTCTCCATTGCGGACCTTCAGGTCGATGGAGCGCAGCACCTGCGTCTCTCCAAAGCGCTTTTCCAGCGCGGTGATTTCTAGCGTGGGGAGGGGCTGTGCTGCCGTCATTTGCAAACCTGGAACTGGTGTGGTCGGGCCGGAGGCAAGCCCCCGGCCCGGTGGGGACGAGTGACGGGGATCACTCGAAGGTGCAGGAGACCTCGTGTTCGTCGGGCTGGTAGCCTTCGAAGCCGGGGGTGCCGTAGCCTGCATTGGGGGTGACGATCAGCTCACCCTCCGCCGGGGTCAGGCCGAACCACTTCTCGGACAGGGCGGCCATGGTGCCGTCGGTCTTCAGGCATTCCAGGACCGAGTCGAAGAGGTTCCGGGTGGCGTAGTCGTCACGACGGAAGGGCAGGGCCCAGCTGAGGCCGGTGTTGATCTGGAAGGCGAATTCCAGGCGCGGGTTCTGCTGCCCGGCCCATGCGGTGACGGTCATGCCCGCCATCGAGGCATCGGCCCGGCCCGAGGTGACAGCCTCGAAGGCATCCGCCTGGCTGCCGAAGGTCAGCACGGTCATGCCCCATTCCTCGGCGCGCTCGGTCAGCCAGGTCTCGTAGAGAGAGCCCTTGTTGGCGGTGACCGTCTTGCCCTTCAGGTCCTCGACGCTGTCGATGTCCGAGCCGGTCAGGGTGGCGAAGCCGAAGTTGGTTTCCATGAAGCCCTCGGTGAAGAGCAGCGTCTTGGAGCGCTCTTCGGTCACCGTGGTCGGGGCGGCGATATAGTCGAAGGTTTCCGAGTGCAGGGCGGGGAAGAGGCCGGTGTACTGGCCCGGCACGATGGTGATCGCCACGCCCAGCTTCTCGGCCATCGCGGCGGCGAGATCGACGTTGAAGCCCTGGATGCCGCCATCGAGCGAGGGGAAGGCATGGGGGGCGAAGGTGCCGTCGATCCCGGCCTCGTAGCCACCGGCCTTGATGGGCGCGATTTCCGCGGGCGGTTCGCCCTCTGCCAGGGCGGCGGAAGAGGCGAGGAGGGCGGCCAGAAGGCCGAAGGATGCATGTCTGAGGGTCAAGGGAGGTCTCCTGTTGGAACGCGCATTTTCCGCATGCGCTGTGCCGCCAACCTCAGCGGCGGTCGGGCCCGAGACCAGATAATTTCGGATTATCTCCAGAGTAAAAATATAAACTCAGATTATACTATTGCCTGTGCTATAGGTGGCCGCGCCTTGCTGAGGGGCCCTCATCCGACTGATATCATTGCAGGAACGGGACGGCCCTGCAGGGATGCTCTGAGCGGCGACCGGGGCCTGCGCCGCCCTGATCGGCCTGGATGACGGAATGGGCTCTGGGTGATTTTTGGGCAGAACGCGCGATCCGCGGGCGGTTTGCGACCCGCGTCGGGCCCGGAAAGGCCGCTTTCGGCCCCGTGCCGGGGATGGCGATTTGGAGAATCCGCGAAAGCCGTGGAATAGCGCTTGCGATGCAGACGACAGGAGTTCGCCATGTCCGCCCCCCGCAAGAGTGTCCCCAGCAAGATCCCCTCTCGCAAGATCAATGTCCTCTTCTCGGCCCCGGGGCCGGTCTACGACGAGTTCCAGCCCGCCATCAGCGCCGCGCTCTCGGCTGAGGGGCTCGATGCGCAGGTCGCGGCGGATCTGCCCCCGGCGGAGGTCGACTACCTCGTCTTCACCCCGAACGAGCTGATCACCGACTTTTCGGTCTTCCCCCGGGCCCGGTTGGCGCTCTCGCTCTGGGCGGGGGTCGAGCGGGTGCTGCACAATCCGACGCTGACCCTGCCGCTGGCGCGCATGGTCGACCCGGGCCAGCGCGAGGGCATGGTGGAATTTGTCACCGCCCATGTACTGCGCCACCATATCGGCATGGATCGCCATATCCTGTCCTCCTCCGGCTGGGACCAGGTGGCGCCCAAGCTGGCGCGGCATCGCCGGGTGACGGTGCTGGGGCTGGGAGAGCTGGGCGGGGCCTGTGCGGCGGCGCTGGCGGCTCTCAACTTCGATGTCCATGGCTGGAGCCGCAGGCCCCGGACGCAGGCGGGCGTCACCTGTCACGCCGGCCCAGAGGGGCTGGAGCAGGCGCTGTCGGGCGCCGAGATCGTCGTCAGCCTGCTGCCCAACACGCCCGAGACCGAGGCCGTGCTGAACGCGCGGACCTTCGCCCTGATGGCCCCGGGTGCGGTGGTGATCAACCCCGGGCGCGGCGCGCTGATCGAGGATGCGGCGCTGATCGCTGCCCTGGACGGCGGGCAGCTTTCCCATGCGACGCTGGACACCTTCCGCATCGAGCCGCTGCCCGAGGATCACCCCTTCCGCGCCCATCCGAAGATCACCGTCAGCCCGCATGTGGCCTCGCTGGTCCGGTGAGC
>NZ_AFPM01000215.1 GCF_000220565.1 Oceanicola sp. S124
GGTTCGTGCTGTCCGACAGCCCGCCCGAGCGTGACGTGGAATGGACCGCAGCGGGCGCCGAGGCGGCCAGCAAGCACCTTGCCCGTGTCTGGCGACTCGCGGCAGAGCTGCCTCCGGTAGGGGTGCCAGCAGAATTCCAAAGCCAAAGCTCGAAGGTTCCGCAAGAGGACGAAGCCCTGCTGCGCGAGATGCACAAGGCGATCCGCGACGTGACCCTGGGCGTGGAGAGCTTCGGCTTCAACGCCTCCATCGCCAAGCTCTACGGATTCACCAACACGATCCAGAAGTCGAAGGCCGGGGCCGGGGCCAAGCGCGAGGCGCTGAAGGTGCTGGCGCAGCTGATGTCGCCGATGACGCCGCACCTGGCGGAAGAGATGTGGCAGATCCTTGGTGGCGAGGGGCTGATCGCCCAGGCACCCTGGCCCGTCGCGGACGAGGCCATGCTGGTCGAGGACACTGTCACCCTGCCGATCCAGGTGAACGGCAAGCGGCGCGGCGAGATCACCGTGCCGAAGGACATGCCCAAGGACGAGGTTGAAAAGCTGGCGCTGGCCAGCGATGGTGTCATCAGGACGCTGGACGGGGCCCAGCCCAAGAAGATCATCGTCGTCCCCGGGCGGGTCGTGAATGTGGTTGTCTGATCGACGTAACGCATTGAAACTCCTCGCAGGTCTTGGGCTTGCGGGGGTCTCTGCCTGTGGCTTCTCGCCGGTCTACGCCCCCGTCGGCCCGGCGTCGCGCCTCTATGGCCGCACCGCCCTGCCCGAACCGAACTCGGAAGAAAGCTACCAGCTGATCCGCGAGCTGGAAGGACGGCTGGGCCGTGCCTCCTCGCCCGATTTCGCGCTGGACCTGGCGCTGCGGCTGAGCGAAAGCCGCCTTGCGGTGACGGTCGAGAATACCGCGACGCGGATCCGCGTGTCGGGACGGCTGACCTACACCCTGCGCGATGCCATGGACCGCGAGCTGGCGAAGGGCGAGGTGACCAATTTCACCGGCTATTCCGCCACCGGCTCGACTGTCGCCACACAGGCCGCCAAGGCCGACGCCCGCGCCCGGCTGGTGGTGATCCTGTCCGACCTGCTGATCACCCGGCTGGTGGCCGAGATGCCTCCGGTGCCCTCGGCGCGGACATGAAGCTCGCTTCCCGCGAGATCGCCCGCTATGCCGGCAAGCCCGATGCCAACGCCACGGGCATCCTGCTCTATGGCCCTGACGCCATGCGGATCGCCCTCAGGCGGCAAGAGATCATCGCCAATCTGACCGGCCCCCAGGCCGACGAGGAAATGCGCCTGTCGCGCATGCAGGGCAACGAGCTGCGCCGCGATACCGCCAAGCTGATCGACGCCATGAAGGCGCAAAGCTTCTTCCCCGGCCCCCGTGTCGTCTTCGTCGAAGAGGCGACCGAGACCTGCGCCCCGGCGATCCTCGCCGCGCTGGAAGAATGGCAGCCGGGCGATGCGCAGCTGGTGATCACCGCCGGTCAGCTGAAGCCCACGTCGAAGATCCGCAAGGCCTTCGAGGGCCACCGCAACGCCCATGCCTGCGGCATCTACGACGACCCGCCCTCGCGCGAGGAAATCGAGGCAACGCTGAACAAGGCGGGCCTGCGCAAGCTGCCGCCCGACTCCCTGCGCGACCTGACCAACCTCGCCCTGGCGCTGGATCCCGGCGACTTCCGCCAGACGGTCGAGAAGATCGCGCTGTACAAGCACGGCGACGAAACGCCGCTGACCGGCGAGGAGATCACCCTCTGCGCCCCTGCCTCGACCGAGGCCGAGCTGGACGACGTGCTGCATGCCGTCGCCGAGGCCCGCGCCGCCGAGATCGGCCCCGTCATGCGCCGCCTCAAGGCCCAGGGGGTGAACCCGACCGGCCTCTGCATCGCCGCGCTGCGCCATTTCCGCACGCTCTATGCGGTGGCCTCGCATCCCGGCGGCGCGGGCGAGGGCATCGGCAAGCTGCGCCCGCCGGTGTTCGGGCCGCGCCGCGACCGCATCCTGCGCCAGGCCGGGGCCTGGGGCGCCCCGAAGCTGGAGCAGGCGCTGTCGCTGGTGATCGAGACCGACCTGACCCTGCGTTCGGCCGGGGCGACCGCGCCGGACATGGCGCTGGTGGAAAGGATGCTGATCCGGCTGGCCATGCTGGGCCGATCGCGCTAGCGCCGCCGGGCCGCAAAAGGCTGGCATTTTTCCGCGATCCGCGCTTCCCTCGCGACAGGAGAGAGAGAGGGAGGACTTTCATGTACACGCTCATCGGCGGCGCCAACAACCGTACGTTCCGCGTCCTGTGGATGCTCGAGGAACTGGGCCTGCCCTACCAGCGCCAGCACGCACAGCCCCATGACGACCTGGTGCGCGGCAAGTCCCCGCTGGGCAAGCTACCGGTGCTGGTGGTCGAGGACGTGCCGCTGACCGATTCGGTCGCCATCCTGACCTGGCTGGCCGACAGCACCGGCAGGCTGACGGCCCCGGCGGGCAGCCTCGCACGGGCGCAGCAGGACGGCATCACCCAGCAGATCGTGGACGAGCTGGAAGGCCAGGTCTGGGTCGCCGCGCGCCACAGCTTCATCCTGCCCAAGGAACGCCGGGTGCCCGAGATCAAGCCGACCCTGGCCTGGGAGTTCGCCCGCAACTGCGACGTGCTTGCCCGCCGGATGCAGGGCGACTTCCTCATGGGTGACCAGATGACCGTGCCCGACCTGCTGCTGACCCACTGCCTCAACTGGGCCGCCGTGGCGAAGTTCGACGTCCCTAACGAGGCGCTGCAGGCCTATGCTGCAAGGATGCGCGGGCGCGAAGCCTACCGCCGCGCCGTCGCCTCCGAGAAGGCGATGCTGGCCGGGGCGTCGGCCAGCGCGTAATCCGCCGCCGCGCGGCCGGCCCAGAGGCCGGTCGCCAGGCAGGCGGTCAGCAGGTAGCCCCCGGTGGGCGCGTCCCAGTCCAGCATCTCGCCCGCGGCGAAGGTGCCGGGGCGGGCGCGCAGCATCAGCCCCTCGTCCACCGCGGCCCGCGTCAGCCCGCCGGCGGTCGAGATCGCCCGGTCCATTTCCTGCGGCCCGTCCAGCGCCAGCGGCAGCGCCTTCAGCGCATGGGCCAGCTCGGCCCCGCCGCCGGGCAGGGGCCGCAGCACCTCCATCACCAGCGCCCGCTTGACCGCATCCAGCCCTAGCTTGCGCAGCCGGTTGCCCGCGCTCTCGCCCTTGCGCAGCCGGTCGATCTTCTCGGCCAGGGCCCCGGCGGCGGTGTCCGGGAACAGGTCGACCACCAGCGCCGCGCCCTCGCGCAGCGCCGCCGACAGCGCGTAGATGCCGCCACCCTCGATCCCCCCGCGGGAAATCACGAATTCCCCCCGGCTCTCGTGACCGCCGGCCCGCAGGGTCACCGCCTTGACCGGCTGGCCGAAATGGCCGGCCATGTGATCCGACCAGCTCCGCCGGAAACCGCAGTTTGAAGGGGCGAAGGGGGCGACGCCCTCGAGATGCTCCGCCCAGGCCCCGTCCGAGCCGAGCCGAGCCCAGCTTCCGCCGCCAAGCGCCAGGACGGTGACCGTCGGGGCCAGCCGCAGCGGCCCCTCCGGCGTATCGAACAGAACCTGCGCCCCGTCCCAGCCGCGCCAGGTCCAGCGGGTGGCCACCTCGACCCCCGCCTCATCCAGCCGCCTCAGCCAGGCGCGCAGCAGCGGAGAGGCCTTCATCACCCGGGGGAACACCCGCCCGGTGGAGCCGATGAACAGCTCCTGCCCCAGCCCCCGCGCCCAGGCCTGCACCTGGTCGGCACCGAACGCCCGCAGCATGGGGCGCAGCCAGTCGCCGCTCTCGCCATAGGCGCGCAGCATGGGGGTCAGCGGCTCGGCCTTGGTCAGGTTCAGGCCCGACTTTCCCGCCATCAGCAACTTGCGCGCCAGACTGGGCATCCGGTCCGCCACCAGCACCGACAGACCGGCCCCGGCCAGCACCTCGGCCGCCATCAGCCCCGCCGGACCACCGCCGATCACCAGCGCAGTCCCGCCCTTGTCTCCCGCCTGCCCGCGCTTTGCCTCTGCCTGCCCGCCCTTTTCCCCTGCCTGAATGTCTTCGGAGACCATGTCACATCCCATCTGTCCGCTCTGCCTGCGCCCCATAGCACCCTGCGCGCCGCAAAGCCTGCCTCACCTCGCGCCGCACCTGCGCAGTGGCAAGAACGGGCCGATGCCCCCCTGCGCCCCCTGTACCGGCACGGCTCTGCCCCGCCCAACACTCAGTCGCTGCCCCCGGCCACGGGCGCTGCCGGCACGCCCCATCACCAGGCTGAAAATACTCCGGGGGTGAATTGAGCCGCAGGCTCAAGAGGGGGCAGCGCCCCCTCCCCCCTATATCCCGGGCCCCTATGCCCCGACCCTCTACGTGTCGGGCCCGCACATCCGCTTGATCGCCGTCACGTGATCAGCCGCGGCGGCCAGGGCGTCGGTGGACAGCAGCTCTGCCTCGGCCAGCGGATCGGCGACGACACGGTCGACCAGCCCCCAGGCCAGCGCCTCCGCGGCGTCGATCCGCGCGCCCCCCATCAGCAGCAGCTTCGCCCGCGCCGGGCCCACCAGGGCAACCAGCCGCCCCGGATCGGGCGCGGGCGGACGAAAGCCGAGCCGCATCACCGGGTAGAAGAACGTCGCCCCCGGCACCGCGATACGCAGGTCGCAGGCCAGGGCAATGCCCGTCGCCCCGCCCGCCAGCGTGCCGTTGAGCGCCGCGATGGTCAGCCCCGGATGGGCGGCCAGCGACTCCGAGACCTCCTGCCAGAGCGGCGAGACGGCGAGGCCCGCATGGGCCTCGGCCAGGTCCGCCCCGGCGGAAAAGACCCGCCCCTCGCCGGTCAGCACCAGCACCGGCGCCTCTGAGGCCCGGAAGATCCCCGCCAGCTCCTCCAGCATCGCCCCGGTCAGCGCATTGGCCTTTTCCGGCCGCGCCAGGGTGACCCGCTGCAGGCCGCTGTCCAGGATCTCCGAGCGGATCACTTGCCGAGGCCCAGTTGCGCCCGGAAGCCCTCGTCCCGCAGCGCCAGTTCCTGGCCCAGGTGGCTGTCGGCCCCGGGCCCGCACATCCACAGCAGCGCCTTGGCGGGCCATTCGGCGGGGATGTGATCCTCCCAGTTCAGCTGGCTGACCGGGTTCACCCCCGAGGCCTTGATGTCGCGCTGCATCTGCGTCGCCACGGTGCCCGGCGACAGGCCCATGACGCGCAGCCCGTGCGGCGCGCCCTCAAGATGCGCGGCACGGGTCAGCATCGCCGCCCCGGCCTTCGAGGTGCAATAGGCGCTCCAGCCCTCCAGCGCGTTATGCGCCGCCCCCGAACTCACGGTGAGGATGGTGCCGCCCCCGGCAGCGATCATCACGGGCATCGCGGAGCGCATGCCGTTGAACACGCCCTTGATGTTCACGTCGATCACATGGCCCCAGCCCTCGGGGTCGGCCTCGGCCAGCAACGAGATCGGCTTCAGGATCCCGGCATTGTTGATCAGGATGTCGAGGCCGCCGAAGGTCTCGACGACCTTCTTCACCGCCGCCTCGACCTCCCAGTAGCGCGAGACATCGCAGGGAATCGCCACGGCCCGGTCGCCGATCTCTCCGGCGATCTCGGCGATCTCGTCGCCGCCACGGGCCAGCAGGGCGACATTGGCGCCACGCTCGGCGAAAAGGCGGGCGGCGGCGGCACCGATGCCGCGGCTGGCGCCGGTGATGATCGCGGTCTTTCCCGAAAGATCCGTCGTCAGGTCGGTCATGTGATTGGCTCCCTTGTGCGGGCCCGCGGGCCCCTCGACTTTGCCGTCGTTTCCGCCTTCACAGCTAGCGCGCCCCGCCGCCCCCGTCCAGCATTCGGCGGGCCTTCGCCCGCCACCCGCCAAAGGCGTCCCGCGCTTGATAAATCCGCGCCTGCGCGTCACTCTCCGCGCGGTACTTCCCGGAGGATTTTCCATGACCATTCGTTTTCCCCAGACCCTGTCCCGCGGGGGTCTTTCCGCCCTCGCCCTCTGGGCCGCCACGGCCCCTTCCGCCTTTGCCCTGACACCGCAGGAGGTGCTCGAGGTCCTGACCGACAAGTCCTGGAACATGGGCCAGCAGGTCGATGTCACCAGCCACATGGACGGCGATGCCATTGTCGTCGACGAGATCGTCAGCACCATGGTGCAGCAGATCGCCGACGAGCAGATCACCTCGACCACCACCCTGACCGGCTACCGCCTCGAGCCGCGCGGCGACGAGGTGGTCGTGCGCCTCGATCCCGAAATGACCGTCACCACCCGGTCCGAGGTCGACGGCGAGGTCACCGAGATGGTGATGACCGTCTCCGCCCCCGATCTCGAAAGCATCCTCTCGGGGACGCGCGATGACATGCGGGCCATCACTCCCGCCGGCACGGCCGTCCTGACGCTGGACCGCATGGTCGTCCCCGGTGAAGAGCCGATCGAGGACGTGCTGCAGGTCACCTTCTCGGGTGTGACCAGCGATGGCCGCATGGTCACCGGCGACCTGAACGAGGCCAGCGGCACCGGTACCGTCGAGACGATCTCTTTCGCCTTCGACATGCTGGCCCCCGAGGAAGAGGGCAGCGCCCCGGCGCGGATCACCGCAACCGGCAGCGTTTCGGATGTGACCATGAGCGCCGACATGGCCCTGCCCGCTGGCATGGCCGCCGAGGCGGTCAACTTCGACACGATGTTCGACACCGGCTACCGCATGGCCCTGCAGATGGGCTACGGCGCCGGTAGCCTCGTGATGGATGTCGCGGGCCCCGATCCCTTCCACTTCGAGGAAACCGCAGGCGCCGGCACGCTGGACTTCTCGATGGGCGCCGAGGGGCTGGACTACCAGGTCGCGGCCTCGGACATCGCCTTGTCCGTCAGCGCCCCGATGATCCCGCCGGGCGCCGGGGCCACCATCGGCCAGACCGCCTTCGGCCTGAGCCTGCCGCTGACCGTCACCCCGGAAGAGCGGCCCATGGGCCTGAAGCTGAACCTGCAGGACGTCGCGCTGCCCGAACAGCTCTGGGCGCTCTTCGATCCCACCGGCAAGCTGTCGCGGGACCCGATGACCCTCAGCCTCGACCTCGGCGCCATGGGCCGGATGACCCGCACCCTGTCGGAGATGGAAGAGGCCGAGGATGCCGAGGCCCCGGGCGAGATCAGCTCGCTGACCCTCAACAGCCTGCTGGTCAAGCTGGGCGGCGCCATGCTCAGCGCCAGCGGCAGCTTCGACATCGACAACAGCTCCAGGTCGCGCATCAACCCCGATCTGCCGAAGTTCACCGGCCAGATCGACGCCTCGGCGCAGGGTGTCCTGGCCCTGGTGCAGACCCTGGCCGAGATGGGCCTGATCCCGCCGCAACAGGCGATGTCGGTGCCGATGATGGCCGGCCTGTTCACCCGGCAGGTCTCGGGGCCCGACGACCTGGCCTCGACCATCGAGGTCACCGGGGACGAGCAGGTGCTGGTCAACGGCCAGGTCATGATGCCCTGACCGGGGCCTGACCGACCCGACGTTTTGCAAAGGGGGCCCGGTGCCCCCCTTTCGCCTGCCTTGATCCGATCCCTGCCAGAGGCTAGGTCCTAGGGATCAAACGCAAGGCAATCCCATGTCCCATTCGCTTCCCGACCTGTCCCGTGCCCTGATCGAGGCCGCCACCCGTGCCGGTGCCGACAGCGCCGACGTGCTGGCGCGGCAGGGCACCTCGGTGTCGATCGACGTGCGCGGCGGCACGCTGGAACAGGCCGAACGCTCGGAAGGCTTCGAGATCGGCCTGCGGGTGCTGATCGGCAAGCGGCAGGCCTGCGTCTCTGGGTCCGACGCCCGGCGCGAGGGGCTGGCGATGATGGCCGAACGCGCCGTCGCCATGGCCCGCGAGGCGCCCGAGGACCCCTGGATCGGCCTCGCCGAACGCGACCAGCTGTCGGCGCGCCGCGATGCCGAGGGCCTCGAGATGGTCGACCCCGCCGGCGAACCCTCGCCCGAGGCGCTGAAAGAGGCCGCCATCCGCACCGAGGCCGCCGCCCTGTCGCAGGCGGGCATCTCGCAGGTCTCGACCGCCTCCGCCGCCTATGGCGAGAGCGAGGTCTTCATGGCCGCCACCAACGGCTTCGAGGGGGGCTACCGGCGCTCGTCGCATTCGCTGGCCTGCGTCGCCATCGCCGGCACCGGCGCCGCGATGGAGCGCGATCACGACAGCGATTTCCGCATCTTCGCGAGCGACATGCGCAGCCCGGAAGAGATCGGCGAACGCGCCGCCCTGCGGGCGCTGGAACGCCAGGGTGCCAGCGCGCCGAAGACCGGCAGCTACCCGGTGCTGTTCGACGAGCGGATCTCGGGCAGCCTGATCGGGCACCTGCTGTCGGCGGCCAACGGCATGGCCGTCGCCCGGGGGTCCTCCTTCCTGCGCAACTCGCTGGGTCAGCAGGTGCTGCCCGCCGGTCTCAGCCTGACCGAGGATCCGCTGCGCCCGCGCGCCACCTCCTCGCGGCCCTTCGACGCCGAGGGCCTGCAGACCGGCCCGCGCGACATTATCCGCGACGGCGTGCTGACCGGCTGGACCGTCGACCTGGCCACCGCCCGCAAGCTGGGGGTCGATCCGACGGCCAATGCGGCGCGCGGGCTGACCTCTCCGCCCTCGCCCTCCAACTGGAACATCGAGCTGACCCCCGGCACAGCCACCCGCGACGAGCTGATCGCCCAGATGGGCACCGGGTTGCTGGTGACCTCGATGATCGGCTCGACGATCAACCCCGACACCGGGGATTACTCGCGCGGGGCCAGCGGCTTCTGGATCGAGAACGGGCAGATCGCCCGGGCGGTCAATGAATGCACCATCGCCGGCAACCTGCGCGAGATGCTGTCCCGGATCCTGCCGGCCAATGACGCGCGGCCCTGGGCCTCGATGCGGGTCCCCTCGCTGCTGGTCGAGGGGATGACCCTTGCCGGAAGCTAATACCCGGTCCCTCCGGCAGCAGACGCAGGACGACCTTGCCCTGCTGACCGAGGCCGCATGGATGGCGGGCGAAATCGCCCTCGCCCATCTCGCCCGGGGGCTGGAGGTGACCGAAAAGCCCGACGGACAGGGCCCGGTGACGGATGCCGACCTCGCCGTCGATGCCGCCCTGCATGCCCACCTGCGCGCGGCGCGCCCCGGCTACGGCTGGCTGTCCGAGGAAAGCCCCGACGATGCCGCCCGGCTGGAGCACGAGCACGTCTTCATCATCGACCCGATCGACGGCACCCGCGCCTTCATGGCCGAGGGCAATACCGCCTGGGCCCATTCGCTGGCCGTGGCGCGCGACGGGGTGGTGACGGCGGCGGTGGTCTTCCTGCCGGCCAAGGGCAGCCTCTATGCGGCCAGCAGGCACGGCGGGGCGACCCTCGACGGCGCCCCGATCCACGCCACGTCGCGCGCTGCACTGACCGGCGCCCGGCTGCTGGCGGCGAAACCCAACTACGCCCCGGCGAACTGGCGCGGTCCGGTGCCCGAGGTGGCGCGCCACTACCGCCCCTCGCTGGCCTACCGCCTGTCCTCGGTCGCCGAGGGCCGCTTCGACGCCATGATGACCCTGCGCCCCTCCTGGGAATGGGACATCGCCGCCGGCAGCCTGATCGCCGAAGAGGCCGGCGCGAGGGTCACCGACCGCTCCGGCGCGGCGCTGCGCTTCAACCGGCCGCGCCCGCTGCTCGACGGGGTGATCGCGGCCGGCCCCGCACTGCACCGGCAGATCCTCGAGCAGCTCGCCCCCGACGCCCCGCGCGACCCGCTGCCGCCCCTGCGCGACTGAAGACCGAAGTCCCCGCGGCAGGCCGCCCATGCCTCCGGCGGGAGTATTTTCAGCCTGGTGATGAACAAGGGGCTCTTAACATCATCACCAGGCTGAAAGTACTCCGGGGGAGTCTGCAAAGCAGACGGGGGCTGCGCCCCCTCTTCCTTTTGATTGTCTCCTGCACGGAGACGGGAGGCAGCACCCCCCTCTTCCTCTCGATTGTCTCCTCACGGAGACGGGGGGCCGCCCCCTGACCTAGCCCGGAAACAGGCGATCCAGCTGGTCTTCCAGCGCCCTGTCGTCCTCGAGCGAGAGGCGCACCGGCAGGGTCAGGACCTTCTGGCGATAGTCCTGCGGCAGGCGCACCGCGTCCTTCTCGGTGGTGACCAGCTGGGCGCCGTGCTGGGCCGCGTCGCGCTCGAGCCGCGACAGCAGGGCCGGGGTCAGCGGCTGGTGATCGCTCAGCGCCTCGCCGTGCAGCAGTTCGACGCCGAGACCGCGCAGGGTGACGAAGAACTTCTCGGGGTGGCCGATCCCGGCAAAGGCGAAGACCTTCATCCCCCTCCAGTCCATCCCCGTCGGCAGGGGCAGCAAGGCGCCCTTCAGATGCGGCGCACCCGGCGGCGCGGCAAAGCCCGCCTGGGCGGCCTGGTTGCCGATCGAGAGCAGCAGGTCGGCCCGCGCCATGCCTGCCGCGACCGGCTCGCGCAGCGGTCCGGCGGGCAGGCAGAGCCCGTTGCCGAAGCCCCGCGCCGCATCGACCACGACCAGTGAGAGCGCTTTCTTCAGCGCGAGATCCTGGAAGC
>NZ_AFPM01000214.1 GCF_000220565.1 Oceanicola sp. S124
GGATCCTCCTTTGCTGGCCGGAGTCTTACGTCTGCTCCGGGGTCGACGTCCATGTGGTTTGTGCGATATCCTATCTTTGTACGGATATCGCACAAATCGCCGGGGGGAGCTGCCCGGCATGACGGAAGGCAGGACGGCATGAGCCTCAATCAGCGTGACATGATCTCGGGTCTGGCCAAGGGGCTGCGGGTGATCGAGGGTTTCTCGGCAGACCATCCGCGCCAGTCGATCAGCGAGGTGGCCGACCATGCGGGCCTCGACCGGGCCACCGCGCGGCGCTGCCTGCTGACCCTGACAGAGCTGGGCTACGCGGCCCATGACGGCAAGTACTTCACCCTCACGCCCCGGGTGCTGCGCCTCGGCACCGCCTGCCTTGCCACCCTGCCGCTGGCGCAGATGGTCCAGCCCTGGCTCGATCAGCTCTCCGAGCAGCTGGGGGAAAGCTCCTCGGTGTCGGTGCTAGACGAGGGGGAGGTCGTCTACGTCGCCCGCGCCGCACAGCGCAAGGTGATGTCCATCGCGCTGATGCCCGGTTCGCGGCTGCCGGCCTACTGTACCTCGATGGGCCGCGTCCTGCTGGCCGCCCTGCCCGAGCCCGAGCCCGAGGCCCGCGCCCGGCTGTCGGCAATGGTGCTCGAGGCGCGCACACCGCTGACGCTGACCGATCCTGAGGCGCTGATGGCGCGCCTCGCCGAGGTCCGCGCGCAGGGTTACGAGGTCATCGACCAGGAGGTCGAGATGGGCCTCCGTTCCATCGCGGTTCCGGTCTTCGATGCCCATGGTCGCACCGTCGCGGCCCTCAACCTCGGCCTGCCCGTCCGCGACACCCCGCTGGACGAGATCCCCGCCCGCTACTTGCCGGCCCTCGAACATCTCCAGGCCGAGCTGAAGCGGGTCCTTCGGTAAAGGCTCTTCGCCGTATCCGGAAGGCCACACGAAGAGACGGGAGGGGGCGTTGCCCCCTCGGCCGCCTGCGGCGCCCTCACCCCCGAAGTATTTTCAGCCTGGTGATGATGCAGTGGGGCAGTGACAGGGGGGCGGCCTCCTTCCCGGCCAGGAGCGTACCACGCCCTCAATGGGAAAGTAGGTCAAGCAGGGGGCATCGTCCCGCAACATCACCAGGCTGAAAATACTCCGGGGGACTCTCCGCAGGAGATGGGGGCAGAGCCCCCTCTTCCTCCTCTACGTGTCGCCTTTGGGCGACGGAGCCCTTCACAGCGTCAGCGCCGAGGCCTCCACCACCGCTTCCATCGCCACATAGGTCGAGGTCGAGGCCATGTGCGGCAGGGCCGAGATCACGTCGGCCATGATCTGCCGGTAGTGGATCATGTCGCGCGAGCGGACCTTCAGCAGGTAGTCGAATCCCCCCGCGATCATGTAGCATTCCTCTATCTCCGAGACCCGGCGCACCGCCGCGTTGAACTCTTCCAGTGCCTTCTGGCGGGTGTCCGACAGGCGCACCTCGACGAAGCTGACATGGGTGAGGCCCAACTTGATCGGCGATAGGCTGGCCCGGTAGCCGGTGATCACTCCGCCGTCCTCCAGCGCTTTCAGCCGGGCGGCGACGGGGGTTTTGGACAGGCCGACCCGGCGCGCCAGTTCGGTCACCGGCAGGCGGGCGTTGTCGGTCAGGGCGGCCAGGATCTTGCGGTCGGTAGGGTCGAGGGTTTCCGTGCTCATTGGCTGCATATCCTGCTGATAAAAGTCTGAACGCCTGCAGTATCTCATCTCTTTGGTCGGATCGGCCAGAGGCAACCTGATAGAACCGGCAAAAGCCCGAAGGGAGACCCGGATGCAGGACCAATCGACAGACCGCCTTTTCGCCACCTTGGAAGGGGCTGCCAAACATGCCGACGAGGCCGCGCTGACCGCCTCGCTGGTGCGGAATGCCGGGTTGAGCGATCAGGCGCGGGCGATGATCTCGCACCGCGCTGCCGAACTGGTGCGCGAGATCCGCAGCAGCCAGCGGCCGACACTGATGGAGCATTTCCTGGCTGAATACGGTCTTTCCACTCGTGAGGGCGTGGCGCTGATGTGCCTGGCCGAGGCCATGCTGCGGGTGCCGGACAAGCTGACCATCGACGCGCTGATCGAGGACAAGATTGCCCCCTCGGACTGGTCGTCGCACGTGGGGCGCGCCTCGTCTCCGCTGGTCAATGCCTCGACCTGGGCGCTGATGCTGACCGGCAAGGTCCTGGACGACGAAGGGCCCCGCATGGCCGCCACCCTGCGCGGCGCCGTCAAGCGCCTGGGCGAGCCGGTGATCCGTACCGCCGTCGGTCGCGCGATGAAGGAGATGGGCCGCCAGTTCGTCCTCGGCGAGACCATCCAGAAGGCCATGGAGCGGGCGAAGGCCCGGGAATCCCAGGGCTATACCTACAGCTACGACATGCTGGGCGAAGCCGCGATGACCGCCGGCGATGCCGCCCGCTATGCCCGCGACTATGCCGATGCCATTGCTGCCATCGCCCATGGCTGCACCCATGCGGCGGTGAAGGACAACCCTGGCATCTCGATCAAGCTCTCGGCCCTGCATCCCCGCTACGAGGTCGCGCAGGAAGACCGCGTGATGGAGGAGCTGGTGCCCGTGGTCTCGGGCCTCGCCCGCAAGGCGCGCGCCGCCGGCATGGGGCTGAACATCGATGCCGAGGAGCAGGACCGGCTGGTCCTGTCACTGAAGGTGATCGAAGCCGTGCTGAAGGATCCCGAGCTGGCCGGCTGGGAAGGCTTCGGCGTTGTCGTGCAGGCCTATGGCAAGCGCGCCGGGGCCGTCATCGACTGGCTCTACCGGACCGCCCGGAAATACGACCGCCGCCTCATGGTGCGGCTGGTCAAGGGCGCCTACTGGGATACCGAGATGAAGCTGGCCCAGGTCGAGGGGCTGGAGGACTTTCCGCTGTTCACCTCGAAGGTGGCCACCGATGTCTCTTATATCGCCAACGCCAGGAAGCTGATCGGCTATGCCGACCGGATCTATCCGCAGTTCGCCACCCACAACGCCCATACCGTCGCCGCCGTCCTCGAGATGGCCGAGGGGATCGAGTACGAATTCCAGCGCCTGCACGGCATGGGCGAGCGGCTGCATGACATCGTGATCAGGCAGGGCAACGGTCGCTGCCGCATCTATGCTCCCGTCGGCGCCCACAAGGACCTGCTGGCCTACCTGGTGCGTCGCCTGCTGGAAAACGGGGCCAACAGCTCTTTCGTCAACCAGATCGTCGACGAGGACGTGACGCCCGAGGAAATCGCCCTGGATCCCTTCGACGCGCTGGCCGGTGCGAAGGCGCCGCAGGGGCTTGAGCATCCGCGCGCGCTGTTCGGCGAGGGGCGGCGCAATTCGCGCGGGTTCGATCTGACCGACGAAGAGGTGCTGGCCGGGATCTACGCCGTGCGCGACGTGCAGATCCCCGATGCCGGTCCGCTGGTGGCGGGGGTCGTGTCGGGCACCGCGCGGGATGTGGTGAACCCTGCCGATGGCTCCGTCGTGGCGCAGGTGAGAGAGGCCGACGAGGCCTGTGTCGCCGGGGCCATCGCCGCCGCCGCGCCCTGGGACGCCAGCCCGGACCAGCGCGCCGTGGTGCTGAAACGCGCCGCCGATCTCTATGAAGCCAACTTCGGTCTCTTCTTCGCTGCCCTGGCGCGCGAGGCAGGCAAGACGCTGAACGACTGCGTGGGCGAGCTGCGCGAGGCCGTCGACTTCCTGCGCTACTATGCCAACGAGGGCGCCCGGCGCGAGGATGCCCCGCGTGGCATCTTCACCGCGATCAGCCCGTGGAACTTCCCGCTGGCGATCTTCACCGGCCAGGTCTCGGCCGCGCTGGCGGCGGGCAACGGCGTGCTGGCCAAGCCGGCCGAACAGACCTGCCTGACCGCCGCCATTGCCGTGCGCCTGCTGCACGAGGCCGGGGTGCCGGCCCCCGCGCTGCAGCTGCCTGCCCGGCGATGGCCGGGTCGGTGCGCTGCTGACCGCCTCGGACCGGGTGCAGGGCGTCGCCTTCACCGGCTCGACCGAGACGGCGAAGATCATCCGCCGGGCCATGGCCGGGGCGATGACCCCCGACGCCCCGCTGGTGGCCGAGACCGGCGGGCTGAACGCGATGATCGTCGACAGCACCGCCCTGCCCGAGCAGGCGGTACGCGATATCATCGCCTCGTCCTTCCAGTCGGCGGGGCAGCGGTGCTCGGCCCTGCGCTGCCTCTACTTGCAAGAGGATATCGCGCCGCAGATGATCGAGATGATCAAGGGCGCCATGGACGAGCTGCGCGTGGGCGATCCCTGGCAGCTGTCGACCGACGTCGGCCCGGTGATCGACGAAGAGGCGCGCAGCGGCATTGCCGACTATGTCGCCGGGGCGCGCGCCGCCGGGCGCCTGCTGCACGAGCTGCCGGTGCCCGAGGGCGGCACCTTCGTCGCCCCCACCCTGCTGCAGGTCGGCGGCATCGAGGAAATGGAGCGCGAGATCTTCGGCCCGGTGCTGCATGTCGCCACCTTCAAGGGGCGTGATCTGGGCAAGGTGATCGCGGCGATCAATGCCACCGGCTTCGGGCTGACCTTCGGGCTGCACACCCGCATCGACACCCGCGTGCAGGAGGTGACCGAGGCGATCCACGCCGGCAACCTCTACGTCAACCGCAACCAGATCGGCGCCATCGTCGGGTCTCAGCCCTTCGGCGGCGAGGGGCTGTCGGGCACCGGGCCGAAGGCGGGCGGGCCGAACTACCTCGACCGCTTCCGCGCCGCGCCGGCGCCGATGGCGGGCGAGATCGACGGTCCGGTCAGTGCCGACCGGCTGGCGCAGAAGCTGGCGGGCGTCTCCGAGGGTGCGCTGGTCAGCGAGCAGCTGATGCCCGGCCCGACCGGAGAGCTGAACCGCCTTGCCGCCTACCAGCGCGCGCCCCTGCTCTGCATGGGGCCGGGACCTGAGGCCGAGGCCGCCCAGGTCGCTGCCGTCGAGGCGCTTGGCGGGCAGGCCCTGGCGGCCGGGGGTGTTCCCGAGGCCAGTGTGCTGGAAAGCCTTTCGGGGATCTCGGGGGCGATGTGGTGGGGGGCACCGGATCAGGCCCGCGCCTATGCGCAGGCGCTGGCGGCGCGCGAGGGCGCGATCCTGCCGCTGGTCACCGGCCTGCCCGACCGTGGCCATGCCCTGCACGAACGGCATCTCTGCGTCGACACCACCGCGGCAGGCGGCAATGCCGCGCTGCTGGCCGGTGACGCCGAGTAGGCCGCCCCGCCGAAGGGCCCGCAACCGACCCCGAACCATGCCCCGCAGCGCCGTCGCGCCGCTGCGGGGCCCTAGCCCAGGTCGTAGCGCTTCAGCACCTTGTCGAAGACCGATCCGTCGGCCATCACCTTGCCCTCGATCCGGCCCCAGTCCTCGAAGCCGCGCGACTGGTAGTAGGTCAGTCCCGAGGCATTGTCGGCGCGGATCTCGGCATTGATCCAGGCATAGCCCCCTGCCCGCGCGGCCTCTTTCGTTGCCAGAAACAGTTGCGAGCCGATCCCCAGCCCGGTGCGCCCGACCCGCGCAAAGGTGGCAATCTGCGCCACCTCGGGGCCCAGATCGCCATGCGGTTCGACGTACTGGAAGCCGAGGATCCCGCCGTTCTCGTCCTCGGCGACGTGCCAGATCGCGCGGGGGTCCGCCTGCAGCCACTCGGCCAGCTCCGCACCGGTGACGGGCCGCGTCATGGCGGTGGTGCCGCCAATGGAGATGACCTCGTTCAGCAGCTCGGCCATCTGGGTGCAGTCGAGCCGCCCGGCCCGGCGGATGTGGAGAGTGGTCACTTGTCTTCTCCTCTCGGGGTGGCGTTCATGGGCCATCGGCGGCGAAGGTGGAGGCAAAGCGCATGGGCGTCCAGTTCAGAACGGTGGAATTCTGGTACGGCGTGGCCTTCGGCCTGTTCGTCGCCTCGGCGGGGGCGGTGATGATCCTGGCCGGTTTCAGCCTGTCGACGCCCGAGTACTGGGGCGCGGTGGCGACGATCAGTGCGATACCTGTGACGATCTTTGCGGCGTTGGTGCCCTGCTGGTCGCCCGGTACCAGATGGAGCAGGTGCGGCGGCAGGATCTAGAGGCTGCGCGGGCGGCGTTGCCGCTTACCTTAGTGGAGATAATAGACATCGCTCGCGGCTTTGCGAAGGACTTGGTGGCCCAGAAGATCCCAAACACCGACTCTCGGTCATCTACAGTACATAGACTTCCGGAAATCACGAAGAGTTTGCAGGACTGCATTCGAGTTGCAGACGGGCCAGCTCGGTCTTGGCTCAAGATCCTTATCTTGCGACTTCAAACCTCGCTAAGTAGGTCCGAAGACGGTCTCTACATTGTTAGCCAAGAAGACTGGCAATCCGAAGCGTTCGCTCGATCGAGGGCGCAGATGCTATGTGACTGGGTAGTGATTTCGGTTCTCGCTGAACACCTATTTGAATTCGCGCGCCACGACAGCACTCCAGCTAATTTGAATGTGGACCGGTTCGCTAGGAGAATTGATGTCCCCTTCTGGGTACGGATGGCACAAGGAGTTGTCTATGAGTTGGGTGTTGGAGAAGACAAGCGGGTACTCCGCGTAGCGAAAGAACAGGCCGAAGCGACCGCAACAAGGTTGGCGCCAGGGGACCTTGATGCGTTCTGGAAGGCGTTTGGATCCTAGACCTTCCGCGCCTCAAACTTGCTTCAGCAGTTCCGCATGGCGGGCGGTGAACTCGTTGCGGGTCTCGACGGGGGGGCGCAGGACGATGTCCAACCCCTCGATCAGCGCCGGATCGGGGCGGCCGAAGAAGCGCGTCGCCTCGGCTTCCGAGAATCCGGCGATCTGCGTCGCCTCCATCCAGGCCGAGACCTTGTCGGCCTTCTTGATCCGCTGCTTCAGCCGTACCGGTGTCTTGGCAGGCAGGCCGAACCGGATGTGGATGGCCGAGGTCAGGCGGTCGTCCAGCTGTCCGTAGTCGGGGCCGACGGCGGCCTTCACGGGGCTGATCATGTCGCCGATCACGTATTCCGGCGCGTCATGCAGCAGGGCGGTCAGCAGCTCGGCCGGCTTGGCGGTGACCCACATGCGGCGGAACAGCGCCTCGACCAGCAGCGAGTGCTCGGCCACGGAATAGGCGTAGTCGCCGCGCGTCTGGCCGTTCCAGCGCGCCACGAAGGCCAGCCCGTGGGCGATGTCCTCGACCTCGATATCCATCGGCGTCGGGTCCAGCAGGTCAAGCCTGCGGCCGGAAAGCATGCGTTGCCAGGCGCGCGGTTGTTTCATCGGAGATTCCTTTCGCCCTTCACCTAGGCCGCCCCGCCGGGGCTGTAAACCTGCCGCGGATGGGCGGAGGCGGGCTCGGCGGTGAACCCTCGGGCCCGGGTCGCCGGAGGGGCCGAACCTTTGTCATAAAAGGCATACAGGCGCCGCCATTGTCCCTTTCCCGCAGCGCTGTTAAGCACGTCACAACTTTTATGCCCAAAAGATCCGGGGCAAGCTGCAAGGAGCGGAACGGATGACCCAGGACTACATCGTCAAGGACATTGCCCTGGCCGACTATGGCCGCAAGGAGCTGGATATCGCCGAGACCGAGATGCCGGGCCTGATGGCCTGCCGCGCGGAATTCGGCGAGACGAAGCCGCTGAAGGGCGCGCGCATCGTCGGCTCGCTCCACATGACGATCCAGACCGCCTGCCTGATCGAGACGCTGGTGGCGCTGGGCGCCGATGTCCGCTGGGCCTCGTGCAACATCTTCTCGACCCAGGACCACGCCGCCGCAGCGATCGCTGCCGGGGGCACGCCGGTCTTCGCCATCAAGGGCCAGAGCCTGGAAGAGCACTGGGATTACCTCGACCGCTCGTTCCAGTTCGAGGACGGGCCGAACATGATCCTGGATGATGGCGGCGATGCGACGCTCTATGTCCTGCTCGGCGCCCGGGCGGAGGCGGGCGAGGATATCATCCCCGTCCCGACCTCCGAGGAAGAGGCCGTGATCAAGGCGCAGATCGCCAAGCGCATGGCGGCAAGCCCCGGTTGGTTCACCAAGGTGCGCGACCAGATCGTCGGCGTTTCCGAGGAAACCACCACCGGCGTGCATCGCCTTTACGAGCTGCACAAGCAGGGCCAGCTGCCCTTCCCGGCGATCAACGTCAACGACAGCGTCACCAAGTCGAAGTTCGACAACAAGTACGGCTGCAAGGAATCGCTGGTCGACGGCATCCGCCGCGCCACCGACGTGATGATGGCTGGCAAGGTCGCCGTGGTCTGCGGCTACGGTGACGTGGGCAAGGGCTCTGCCGCCTCGCTGGCCGGGGCCGGCGCCCGCGTGAAGGTGACCGAGGCCGATCCGATCTGCGCCCTGCAGGCGGCCATGGACGGCTTCGAGGTGGTGCTGCTGGAAGATGTGATCGCCGATGTCGATATCGTCATCACCACCACCGGCAACAAGGATATCGTCCGCATCGAGCACATGCGCGAGATGAAGGACATGGCGATCCTCGGCAACATCGGCCACTTCGACAACGAGATCCAGGTCGCCGCGCTGAAGAACCACAAGTGGACCAACATCAAGGAACAGGTGGACATGATCGAGATGCCCTCGGGCAACCGCATCATCCTGCTGTCCGAAGGCCGCCTGCTGAACCTCGGCAATGCCACCGGCCACCCCAGCTTCGTGATGTCGGCCTCGTTCACCAACCAGGTGCTGGCGCAGATCGAGCTGTTCACCAAGGGCGACCAGTACGGCAACGAGGTCTACATCCTGCCCAAGCACCTCGATGAGAAGGTCGCGGCCCTGCACCTGGCCAAGGTCGGCGCCAAGCTGACCAAGCTGACCCCCGAGCAGGCCGCCTATATCGGCGTCGCGCCGGAGGGTCCCTTCAAGCCGGACCATTACCGCTACTGAGCGGATCGGTAACCAGGGTGTAGGCGCGGGGATTTCCCCGCGCCTTCTTCTTTGGCCGGGTGAGACGGGGGCAGTGGTGGTGGGCGCGCGGGACAGGACCGGGGCGCCTGTGGCCCGCATGGCGTTACGGGGGCCAGCCCCCGCACCCCCCGGAGTATTTTCAGCCTGGTGATGGGCATTCCGCCGCCCGGCGCGGCCGGAGAGCTTGAACGGGCGCCGTCGCGCACCACGTCAGGGGGATGAAACATGCCCTGCGCCCTGCCCTGCTCTGCCTTCTGCTGCTGGTCTCGCCGGCGGCGGCCGAAGAGCTGTCGGGCGATGCCTCGGGCCAGGGGGCAAGCCAGGGGTCTGCCCTTGGCTACGGCAGTGCCTACCAGCAGGAGCGGCTGCGGATCGAGCGCGAGCGGGCCGAGGCCCTGCGCAGCGGAGATGCGGCGGAACTGGCCGATCTGGACCGGCAGCGGCGCTTGCTCAGGCTGCGCCTGCAGGATGCCCTTCGCCCGCAGATCACCCCGGGCCGCATGCCGCCCAAGGGCAGCACCTCGGGGCTGAAGATCCCGGGCATCACCTCTCCCTGAACCGCGAGGGGCCCCGGCGATGCGGGGCCCCTAAGGTCGTCCTGCGCCGGCTGGAAATCTCAGCCGAACTTCTTGATTTCGCCCGACTTCAGACGCGACCAGTAGGAGTTCAGCTCGGCCTTCACCACCGGCATCAGGAAGTAGAGGCCGACGATGTTCACCAGCGCCATGGCGAAGATCGCCGCGTCTGAGAAGTCGATCACCGGACCCAGGCTCATGGCCGCGCCGATGATGACGAAGAGGCAGAAGATGATCTTGAAGGACAGCTCCTGCGACTTGCCTTCCCCGAAGAGGTAGGTCCAGGCTTTCAACCCGTAGTAGCTCCAGGAGATCATCGTCGAGAAGGCGAAGAGGATCACCGCGATGGCCAGGAGGTAAGGGAACCACGAGATGTTGGCTCCGAAGGCCGCCGAGGTCAGCGCAACGCCCGATGCATCGCCCAGGGTCTCGATCCGGCCCGAGGCTTCGGACCAGACGTAAAGTCCGGTTTCGGGGTCCTGGATCAGCACGCCGGTGATGATGATCACCAGGGCGGTCATGGTGCAGATCACCACGGTGTCGATCAGCGGTTCAAGCAGCGACACGAAGCCCTCGGTGATCGGCTCCTTGGTGCGCACCGCCGAATGGGCGATGGCGGCAGAGCCGACGCCGGCCTCGTTCGAGAAGGCGGCGCGCTTGAAGCCCTGGATCAGGGCGCCGACGAGACCGCCCGCGACGCCCAGCCCGGTGAAGGCTCCGGCGAAGATCTGGCCAAAGGCCCAGCCGATCTTGTCGAAGTTCATCAGCAGGATGATCAGGGCAGCACCGACGTAGATGACGCCCATGAAAGGCACGACCTTCTCGGTCACCTGGGCGATGGACTTCAGGCCGCCCACGATCACCGAGAAGACGATGGCCGCGAAGATCACGCCGGTGATCCAGCCGGGATAGTCGCCGACGATATTGGTGAGCTGCGCATGGGCCTGGTTGGCCTGGAACATGTTGCCGCCACCGAACGCGCCGAGCACGCAGAAGATCGAGAACAGCACCGCCAGCACCTTGCCCAGCGTCGCCTTGCCTCCGGTCATGCCCTTGGACAGGTAGTACATCGGACCGCCCGAGACCGTACCATCGGCATATTCGTTGCGGTACTTCACCCCCAGGGTGCATTCCGTGAATTTCGACGCCATGCCCAACAGGCCGGCAAGGATCATCCAGAAGGTCGCGCCCGGGCCGCCGATCGAGACGGCCACTGCCACACCGGCGATATTGCCCAGGCCCACCGTGCCCGACAGCGCCGTGGCCAGCGCCTGGAAGTGGCTGACCTCGCCCGCGTCATCCGGGTCGGAGTACTTGCCCGAGACCAGCGCGATGGCATGCGGGAAGGCGCGGAACTGGATCAGCCCGAAGTAGATGGTGAAGATCGTCGCCGCGACCACAAGCCAGAGCACGATCCAGGGAAAACTGGTGCCCGGGATCGGCGAGAAGATGAAGCTGACGAAGGGCCCGGTGACGGCGCCCACGACGGAGTTGATGGTCTCATCCACCGAGGCCTGTGCGGCGGCGGGGCAGAGCAGCCCTGTGGCGAGGGCGAGGGGTCTTGCAATGGGTTTCATGTCACGCTCTCCTCAGGGTACGATGACGGTGGGGACGGGGGCAATCTGCGCCAGCCCCAGCGGGACCGAGCCGAAGACCCGTGCGGCGACGGAATTGCTGCCGGAGCGGCCGACGAAGATCATCGCGGCGGATTTCGTCCGGGCGATCTCGGCGATCAATTCCACCACCTGGCCGTAGCGCATCTCGCCCGTGGCGGTCACACCGGCGGCCGAGGCCTTCTCGACCGCGGGGTCGATGATGGCGCTCTTGGCACGGGCCAGCTCTTCCTTGCGGCGAGCGTGGCGCTCTTCCACTTCCTGGGGGGTGAGGAAGGAATAGGGCGACCATTCCAGCACATGCACGATATGCAGCGCCGCCCCTTCCTTTGTTGCCCGCGCGATTGCGTAGTCCAGCAGGCTGCCGGAGTCGTCATCGCCCTCGTAGGCCACGACGAAGAGTTCCTGTGACATTCTTCTTCTCCCTGTTCCGGCCCCGTCATTGGCGAAAGCAGTGATAGCGAAGCTGCGGGGCCTCTTTGCGCAGTCTGATGCCGCTGAGCATCAGCCTGACCAAGGCCGGAGCGAATGTCATTCAATTTTTACAATGCGGATCCGGCTTTCAGTCAATTCCGGCGCAAATCTCCCTTCGCGGCAATTAGATCACCCGCTTTGCGGAAATGGGGTTACGCTTTCCGGGCGTCGATACGGCGCCCAATTGAGTCAAAGGGAGTGTTTCATGGGTAAGAGAGATGATCTGATCGCCAAATATGCCGCCGATCTGAAGGAAAAATGCGGCGTCGAGCCGGATATGGACCTGCTGACCAAGGTCACCATCGGCTGTGGTCCGGCGATCTACAATGCCGATGCCTCTACCGTCGCCGCCAGCCAGCCGGCCGAGCTTGAGACGGTCAAGGCCAATTTCCTGGTCAAGAAGCTGGGCCTGGCGGACGGGCCGGAGCTGGATGCGGCCATTGCCAAGGCGATCGAGACCTACGGCAAGTCCGAGCGGCAGAAGTACCGCGTCGTCCTCTATTACCTGCTGGTGACCCATTTCGGAAAGGCCGGCGTCTACGCCTGACGCAGCCCGGGAAAGGTGGCATTTGAGCCATTCGGAATTTGGCCTGGGCGGCGAAAGCTGGTACACCCTTGTTCAAGGCCAGGATGGCCCGGACCTTTCTCAGAGATCACGTGTGGTGCGTAGGGAGCACGTGGGGTAACGGAGGGTTCGGCCTGTGCCTGCCCTCCGTTTTTACGTTCAGATCCGGGTGCAGTTCGGTCGCGATTTCGGCGCGGTTTCCCGCGTATCGCGGTTCGGGTGACTGCGGGCCCGGCGCCGGTCGGATGCACGGGCAGGGGCGGGGCAGATGTCACCCGGCTCCCTTGGAAGAGGCCCAGCACCGGGCCGATCGCGCTGCAGCCCAGTCCCGCTTTGCCAGCGACCGGCAGGCCCAACTTCAGAGGCGTTGCGCACAGGCGTTGTTCATGGCCATCCAGGGCGTGATGAAGAAAACGCCGACTCCCCGGCCGACCAGCGGGCTTTTCCCCGCCATTGCCAGCATGTGACGCATCATGCCGGCGACCAGCAGCATGGTGACGACGCCGATCACGAGAGGCATAGGACCGGCATTCACCGGCTTGCCGGTCTCGACGCAGGCGATGCCTGCCGCCTTGGTCCAGGGGCTGGAATGGCTCATGTACCAGGCGATGCCGGCGGCGAAATCTGCGACGGCGGCAAGGATGACAGGGAGAACGACCATGATGTTTCCCTGGTTGACCCTAGGGAAGAGTGCCTCAGGGCGCGGAAATCTCCGAGCGGTTTCGCGGGGCCACGGTCCAGGGGCCAGGGGACGCGCGGGCGCACTTGCCGCCGGACAGCGACCGGGCGACGGGGCCGGTCCGGCCGAAGTTTGCGGCGTTCCCGCCGGGCGACCCGGTGGGGCTTAGCCTTTTCGCTGCCTTGTAGATTCACCGCAAATGCAAATGGCGGGGTGGGAGGCGCTCCGCTCGTTTCCAGCGGAGAGTCCCCCAGAAGTCCTTTCAGCCTGGTGATGAACGGGTCAGTCGGCCTCGGTATCACCCAGGGCGCAGACGCGGCGCCATTCGGCCTCGGTCACCGGCTGCACGGAGAGGCGGGAGTTCTTCACCAGCACCATGTCCGACAGCTGGGGGTCGGCCTTGATCTGGTCGAGGGTGACCGGCGTGGTGAAGGGGCGCACGGCCTTGATGTCCACGCATTCCCAGCGGGGGTCGTCGGTCTTGCTGTCCGGGTGGGCCTCGGCGGTGACCTCGACGATGCCGACCACCTGCTTCTCGTTCACCGAGTGGTAGAAGAAGCCCCGGTCGCCCAGGGCCATCTCTCGCATGAAGTTGCGCGCCTGGTAGTTGCGCACGCCGTCCCATTCCTCGCCCGCGTCCCCCCTGGCGACCTGGGCATCCCAGCCCCAGGTGGCGGGTTCGGACTTGAACAGCCAGTAGCGCATCAGAGCCCCACCACCTGCTTGAAGCCCTTGATCTCGACCGAGGCGAAGAGACCGGCCTTGGCGTATGGATCGCCGGCGGCCCAGGCCTCGGCGGCGGCCATGTCGGGCAGGTCGAGGATCAGCATCGAGCCGCACATGTTGCCGTCGCCGTCCAGCATCGGGCCACCGAAGGTGCCGGCGTTGGTCTCTTTCAGGTAGGCCAGGTGGGCGTCGCGGTTGGCCTTGCGGATCTCGAGAGCGCCGGGCTTGTCATGGGCGATCAGGATGAATGTCACGGGGTTTCCTCCTTCAGGGGGCGGGCAAGAAGTTGCGCCATGGCAGTTTTCACATCCAGGCGGGCATCCACAAGTCCTGTCACGACGGCGGTGATGGGCAGGTCCCAGCCGCGCGACCGGGCCAGGGCATCGGTGGCCCGCGCGGTGGCAGCGCCCTCGACGGTGACGGCCGGATCGAAGACCTCTCCGCGCCCGATGGCCAGGCCCAGGCGGTAGTTGCGCGAGCCCTCCGAGGTGCAGGTCAGCGCCAGGTCGCCGAAGCCCGACAGGCCGGCAAGCGTTTCGGGGCGGGCACCAAGGGCGGCGGCCATGCGCGACATCTCGGCATAGCCCCGGGTCATCAGCGCGGCGCGGGCGCTGTCGCCCAGCCCGGCGCCGATGGCGGCGCCACAGGCGATGGCCATGACGTTCTTCAGTGCGCCGCCCAGTTCCGCCCCGGTGACATCCGAGGTCCGGTAGAGCCGCAGGTGCGGCGCGATCAGCTGCGCCTGCAGCGCCTCGGCCTCGGCACGGTCGGCGCAGGCCAGGGTCAGCGCCGTCGGCAGGCCGCGGGCGATATCGGCGGCAAAGCTGGGGCCCGTCAGCAGGGCGACGGTGGCCCCGGGCAGGGTCTGGGCCAGTACCTCGGAGGGGCGCAGGCCGGTCGACAGCTCGATCCCCTTGCAGCAGAGCACGAGGGTTCGTTTGGCGAGGGCCCCGGCGAAACGGGTCGTGACCTCGCGCAGGGTCTGCATGGGCACGGCCAGCAGCACCGGGCCCTCGGCAGGCAGGGCGGTGATGTCGCCAGAGCAGGAGAGGGCGGGGTCAAGCGTCACGCCGGGCAGGCGCGGGCAGTGGCGCTCGGCCTGCATCTGCGCCATGCTCTGCGCATTGCGCCCCCAGAGCCAGACCGGGCTGGTCGCCGCGAAGGAATTGGCCAGCGCGGTGCCGAAGGCACCTGCTCCGATCACCGAGATCATGCCTTGGCCCCCTTCTTGCCCGAGCCCAGCAGGGCGGGGGCGCGTTTGTCCAGTGGCCAGCGCGGGCGGGCGGCCAGGGTCATATCGTCCCGCTGTCCGGCGGCGAAGCGTTCCAGCCCCGCATAGGCGATCATCGCGCCATTGTCGGTGCAGAGCGCCAGCGGCGGGGCGGTGAAGGTCACGCCATGCTCGGCGCAGAGGGCGGTCAGGGCGCTGCGGATCGGCGTGTTGGCGGCGACCCCGCCGGCGACGGCCAGCACCGGACGGGAAGGGGCCTCGGCCAGGTAGAGCTGCAGGGCGCGGGCGGTCTTTTCGCGCAGAACGTCGACCACCGCCTGCTGGAACCCGGCGCAGAGGTCGGCGCGGTCGGTGGCGCGCAGGCTGTTGTCCTGCATCAGGGCGTCGCGTTCGCGCAGCAGGGCGGTCTTGAGGCCGGAAAAGGACATGTCGCAGCCGGGCCGGTCCAGCAGCGGGCGCGGGAAGCGGAAGCGTTTCGCATCGCCGTCGCGGGCGCAGGTTTCCACGGCGGGGCCGCCGGGCTGGGGCAGGGCCAGCAGGCGGGCGGTCTTGTCGAAGGCCTCGCCCGGGGCATCGTCGATGGTGCCGCCGAGGCGGGTGAACTGTTCAGGCCCATGCACCAGCAGGAACTGGCAGTGCCCGCCAGAGACCAGCAGCATCAGGTAGGGGAAGGCCACGCCGTCGGTCAGCCGGGGGGTCAGCGCGTGGCCCGCAAGGTGATTGACCCCGATCAGCGGCTTGCCGGTGGCCGCCGCCAGCCCCTTGGCGCACATGACGCCCGACAGCACCCCGCCGATCAGTCCCGGCCCGGCGGTGACGGCGATGGCGTCGATCTGCGCCAGCGTGACCTCGGCCCTGTCCAGCGCGCGGGCGACCACCTGGTCGAGGCGCTCGGCATGGGCGCGGGCGGCGATCTCGGGGACGACGCCCCCGAAGGCGGCGTGCAGTTCGGCCTGGCCCTCGACCTGCGAGGACAGCACCTCTGCCGTTCCGGGCAGGCCGCGGACCACGGCGGCGCCGGTGTCGTCGCAGCTGCTCTCGATACCCAGAAGGGTGAGGGGTGCGCCCATGGCCGCCTCATTGAAATGTTGTCCTGCCGCAGGTAACACCGGGAGGCCGCGCAAACAATGGCACGGCCGGCCGGAGCGTCCCATGCCCCAGATCCTGATCACCCGCCCCGAGCCCGAGGCCAGCGCCCTTGCCGCAGAGCTGGCGGCGCTGCATCCGGGGGTGCGGCTGGTCGTCTCTCCGCTGCAGGGCATCCGCTTTCACGACATCCCCCGGCCTGACGGCGTGCCCGTCTTCACCTCGCGCAACGGGGTGCGGGCCTACCTGCGCGCCGGCGGGCAGTCGCTGCAGGCATGGTGCGTCGGTGATGCCACCGCCGCGCTGGCCGAAGCGGCCGGCATGCAGGCGATTTCGGCCGGAGGCGATGCCGAGGCGCTGATCGCCCTTCTGCTTGAGCGGCGTCCCGAGGGGCCACTGGTGCATGTCCGCGGCGCGCAGCATCGCGGTGAGCTGGTGGCGCGGCTGGCCGCCGGGGGGCTGAGGATCGGGGCCGTCGAGGGCTATGCGCAGGTGCCGTTGCCGCTGTCCGAAGAGGCGCGCGCCGCGCTGCTGGGGGCGATGCCGGTCGTCGTACCGCTCTACTCCCCCGGTGCCGCACGGCGCTTCGCCGAGGCGCGCCAGGGCACCGCTCCGCTGCTGATCGGTGCGATCAGCGCCGCCGCCCTGGCCCCCGTCAAGCATTTGGAAACCTTCCGCCGCTCCCATGCCGCCCAGCCGGATGGCGAATCCATGCTGAAGCTGATCTCTGGACTTATCGCCGCGGCGCATCAGCTTGAGGCAGAGGGAGGCGAGGACTAAGTTGAAGACGACAGCCGCGCTATTTGGCAAGAATCGAAGGGTTTGATCATTGGCAGAGACCAGGGACGACGAGACCGCAAAGCCCATCCAGCCAGAGGCCGCCCCCGATGCGACCCCGAGCGAGGCCGTGGAAACGGATGCGGGGAGGCTGCCCGAGCATGATCCGCGTGAGGCGTCCAGTCTGACGGCACCCGAGCACGACCCCAGAGAGGAAGCGCCCGCACTGGTCGCACCGGTGCATGATCCGGCCGGGGACGCCCCGACCGAGGTGCTGATCGAGGAAGAGCTGGCCGACCCGGACGAGGAAAGCCCGATGGCCGCCGGGGACGATGCGCTGCCGCAGGATCCGCCTGCACCTGCGTCGCAGCCCGAGGCGCCGCGCCGCAACACCTTCCTGCCTGCGGTGCTGGGCGGCGTTGTCGCTGCCGGGCTTGGGTTCGGGGCCGCGATGATCGCCTTCCCGCCCGTCGACGGCACCGCGCTGGAACAGGCGCAGGCCGAGCAGGCCGCGCGGCTCGACGATCTTGCGGCACAGCTTGAGGCCGGTCCCGACCTGTCCTCTCTCGACGATCTGGGCGGCAGCCTGTCGACGCTTCAGGGCACGGTCGAGGCGCTGGACGGGCGCCTCTCCGATATGTCTGAAACCCTCTCTGCGCTTTCCGCGCGCGTTGATGAGCTTGAGAAGCAGCCGCTGGCGGAAAGCGTCTCGGACGAGGCGATTGCCGCCTATGAACAGGAACTTGCCGGGTTGCAGCAGGCGATGCAGGACCAGCGCGCCGAGATCGAGCAGATGGTGGCCGACAGCCAGTCGCTGCGCGCCGATGCCGCCGCCACCGCCCGCGACACCCAGGTGCGCGCCGCGCTGGTGCGGTTGAACGGTTCGCTGTCGGATGGCTCGTCCTTCGAGGCGCCGCTGAAGACCCTGTCGGAACTGGGGCTGGACATCCCCGCGACGCTGGAAGAGCGTGCCGCCGCCGGGATCCCGACCCTGGCCAGGCTGCGCAACGATTTCCCGGACGCCGCCCGTGATGCCTTGGCCGCGACCCGCGACGGCAGCCTTGGCGGCTCTTTCGGGGATTTCCTGAAGAACCAGCTGGGCGCCCGCTCTCTTACGCCGAAAGAGGGCGATGACCCCGATGCGATCCTGTCGCGGGCCGAGGCCGGCCTGAACGACGGCGACCTGGCGCAGGTGCTGGTCGAACTGGACGGTCTGCCGGAACCGGCCCTGGTGGCGATGGATGACTGGCTGGCCCTCGCCCGGACCCGTGCCGAAACGCTGGACGCCGCCGAGGCGCTCTCGGCGCAGACGAAGTAAGGAACCGACATGCTCTGGTCACTTGTAAAGATCCTCGTCTTCGTCGCCCTCGTGGGGGCCGCCACCTTCGGTGCCTCCTACCTGCTGGAACTGGAAGGCGGCGTGCGCATCGCCCTCGGCGCGACCGAGTTCAACCTGACCCCGATCCGCGCCGTCATCGGCCTGCTGCTGCTGGTGCTGGCGATCTGGCTGCTGATGAAGCTGGCCGGGCTGCTGATTGCCCTGCTGCGCTTCATCAACGGCGACGAGACCGCGCTGAGCCGCTATTTCGACCGCAACCGCGAACGCAAGGGCTTCAACGCGCTTGGTGACAGCCTGATGGCCCTGGCCTCGGGCGAGGGGCGGCTGGCGATGTCCAAGGCCCAGAAGGCCGAGAAATACCTCGACCGTGCCGACCTGACGACCCTGGTCATCGCCCAGGCTGCCGAGGTGGCGGGCGACCGGCGCCGCGCCGAGGAGGCCTACAAGAAGCTGGTCACCGACGAGCGCACCCGCTTTGTCGGCGTGCGCGGCCTGATGAAGCAGAAGCTGGCCGACGGTGATACCGAAAAGGCGATGAAGCTGGCCGAGAAGGCCTTCGCGCTGAAGCCGCAGCATGTCGAGGTGCAGGACACCCTGCTGAAGCTGCAGGCCGCATCGGCCGACTGGAAGGGCGCCCGGGGCACCCTGAAGGCCAAGCTGCGCCATGGGGCCCTGCCGCGCGACGTGCACAAGCGCCGCGATGCGGTGCTGGCGCTGAGCGAGGCGAAGACGGTGATCGCCGAGGACAGCTCGATCGAGATGCGCGAGGCCGCGATCGAGGCCAACCGCCTGTCGCCCGACCTGATCCCCGCCGCCTGTTTCGCCGCCCGCGCCTATGCCGAGCAGGGCAAGCCGAAGTATGCGACCCGGGTGCTGAAGAAGGCCTGGGAGGCCTCTCCGCATCCCGACCTGGCCGCCGCCTTCGCCGCGCTCGAGCCGGACGAGAGCGCCGCCGAGCGGCTGAAGCGCTTCAAGCTGCTGACCCGCATCCACCCTGAGCACCGCGAGACCCGGCTGCTGCTGGCCGAGCTGCTGATCGCCGCCGAGGACTTCCCGGCGGCGCGGCGTGCCCTCGGTGACCTGGCGACCGAAAAGCCCGATGCCCGTGCGCTGACCATCATGGCGGCGATCGAGCGCGGAGAAGGCGCCTCGGATGCGGTTGTGAAGGGCTGGCTGACCCGTGCGGTCGCCGCGCCCCGAGGGCCCCAGTGGACCTGCGAGAACTGCCACCATATCCACGCCGAATGGGTGCCGGTCTGCGAACATTGCCAGGCCTTCGACACGCTTGCCTGGCGCGATGCCCCGGCGGGCGACTACCAGACCCCGATGTCCCAGCACATGCTGCCGCTGATCGTCGGCCGGGTGGACGAGGGTGTCGCGGACCTGCCGGTGGCCACCACGCCGCCGGAACCGCAGGAGGCCGCGCCGGTCGAGATCACCGAGGCCGAGGTGCTGCCCCCCGAGGACAGCCTGGAAGAGAGCCGCGGCCGCAACGGCTGAGGCGTCGAATTAGCGCTTTTCCAAGTGGCGCCGGGGTGCTATAGCCCCGGCCCACGAGGAGCCCGAAAGGCCCCCTCGCCGGAAGGTCGCCGCTGTAGCTCAGCTGGTAGAGCACGTCATTCGTAATGATGGGGTCGGGGGTTCGAGTCCCTTCAGCGGCACCACCTTCCCGAAACCTCCTCACCGACAGACCACACCCGCGCAAGCGAAAGGCCCCGTACCGGAGAGCGGCAGGGGCCTTTGCGGAGGGACCTCGTGATGCGGTGCGGGCCTAGCCGGCGGCGGTGGCCTCTTCGAAGCGCGGGGCGACGTCCTGGCGCCAGTACTCTGTATCGTCACGCAGCACCTTCAGCGCCTCGTCGAAGGTTCCGGCAACCATGGCTGCCCAGAATTTGCGCAGCGTCCCGATGATCTGCTCCATCCGCCGTTCCGTGTGATCGGTGTGCAGCAGGGCCGAGACGATATAGAGATGCCGGTAAAGCGACAGGATCTGCCCGGCCAGGAAACGATTGCTGAGCCGCGTGGTCATCCGGGTGCGGAAGGCCAGCAGGCTGTTGGCGAACTCAAGCTTTCCGGCAGTGTCGATACTGTCGATATCGCCCAGGATTTCCTTGAACAGGGCCGTATCCCCATGGGTGCGGAAGTCCTGCACCATGGCCTGGTCCAGCCACTGCTTGGCATCATAGAGATCGCTGATTTCCTTGGGCGTGTAGTTGGTTACGTAGAACCCCTGGCGCGGCTTGCTGATCAGCACGCCCTGGCCCTCGAGCTCTCGTGCCGCCTCGCGCACCGGGCCGCGACTGACACCGAAGCTGTTGGCCAGGTGCACCTCGTTGAGGCGCTGGCCCGGCTTCAGCACGCCCGCGGCAATCAGGTGCATCAGCTCTTCGCCGATGCTCTCCGACAGCCTGACGGACGACAGTTGTATTTTCTCGATGGAAGTCATGGTCCGCATCACTTGAGCCCATATCCTTTTGCGCGTCAATCAACTGCAGGAATTTTGCTCGACAGTCAACTGTTGACAGTAAAATGACTCACTCCTAAGCTCCACCTCACCCCGGGCAGGTGGCCCGGCAAATGTGCGGAGAGACCTTCCTTGTCCCACGGATCTTCACGAGCCCCCCGATCGCAAGCCGACCCGGCCGGGGCCGGAAATCCCCGGTGCGGGTGGCCGCATGACCCGTCCTGAGGCCCGGCAGAAGGCGTCAGGCGACCAACATGGAGACGACAGAATGAAGAGACGCGATTTCAACACCCTGCTGCTGTCGGGGCTGGCGGCTGGCGCCTCGGGGGTTCCGAACCTCTGGCACGACGGCATGGCCTATGCCCAGACCGAAGGCGGCGGGCTGACCGCGCTGCTGACCCCGGAACCGCCGATGCTGGTCCTGCCGCTGAACCAGCAGCAGCCGACCATCGTGGCCGGTTCGAAGATCTACGAGGGCCTGCTGAACTTCGACTTCGACCTGAACCCGATTCCGCAGCTGGCCGAAAGCTGGGAGATCTCGGACGACGGTCTGACCTACACCTTCCACCTGCAACAGGCCGCCAGGTGGCATGACGGCACCCCCTTCACCGCTGATGACGTGGTCTTCTCCTGCCAGGTCATGCTGATGGAGCTGCACCCCCGCGCCCGCGGCAACTTCGAGCGCTGCGAGAGCATCACCGCGCTGGACGCGCATACCGTGCAGTTCGTGCTGAAAGAGCCCTTCGCACCCTTCCTGAAGGCCTTCGAGGCCGGGTCCGCCCCGATCAGCCCCAAGCACATCTACGAAGGCACCGACTACGCCAACAACCCGGCCAACGATCACCCGATCGGCACCGGTCCGTTCATGTTCAAGGAATGGGTGCGCGGCTCGCATATCCACCTGGTGGCGAACCCCGACTACTACGTCGACGGCCAGCCCGGCCTGACCGAGATCTTCTTCCGCATCGTTCCCGACGCCGCCTCGCGCTCGGTCGCGCTGGAATCCGGCGAGGCGCAGCTGTCGAGCTGGAATGATGTCGAGATGTTCGACGTCGACCGCCTTGCCTCGCTGCCGCACCTGGCGAAGACCAGCCAGGGCTACGAGTTCTTCTCGCCGCTGCTTTGGTATGAACCCAACCTGCGCCGTGAACCCTTCAACGACCTGCGCTTCCGCAAGGCGATGATGCACCTGCTGGACAAGTCCTTCATCGTCGAGCGCATCATGTTCAACCAGGCCAAGGCGGCCACCGGGCCGCTGTGCTCGACCACGCCGTTCTATGAAGGCGACGTGCCGGACTATGCCAAGGACGCCGAGGCGGCCGCGGCCCTGCTGGACGACATGGGGCTGGCCCCGGACGCCGACGGCATCCGCGCCCGGATCAGCTTCCTCGTGGTGCCCGCCGGCGAGATGTGGACCCGCCTGGCCGAGTACTTCCGCCAGGCCATGGCAGCCGGCGGCATCGAGGTGACGCTGGTCTCGACCGACATGGCGGGCTGGGGTCAGGCCGTGTCGAACTGGGATTTCGACATGACCAACAACCTGCTCTACCAGAACGCGGACCCGGCGCTTGGCGTGGCACGAAGCTACATCAGCTCGAACATCCGCCAGGGCGTGCTGTTCACCAATACCGAGGGCTACGAGAACCCCGAGGTCGACCGGCTCTTTGCCGAGGCCGCCGTGGCGCTGGATCCCGCCGAGCGGCAGCGCCTCTACTCGGAGGTGCAGAAGATCCTGGTGGCAGAGCTGCCGGTTCTCTGGGTGGCCGAACAGCAGTACCCGACGCTTTACGACAACCGGCTGACCGACGTGATCGTCACCGGCACGGGCGTCAACGGCAACTTCGCGACGGCCCGTTACGCCTGATGACCGTCGTGAAGTCCATTCTTGGCAAGGTGACGGGGATCGCGTTCGCGATCCTCGTCATCGCCTCCATCAACTTCGCGCTGGTCCATTCGGCCCCCGGTGACCCGGCGCTTGTCATCGCCGGCCAGTCCGGCGCCACCGATGCCCAGTTCATCGAGCAGATCCGCCGCGACTATGGCCTCGACCAGCCCTGGTACGTGCAATACGCCAGCTACCTGAAGAAGGTCGTCACCCTCGATCTCGGCTATTCGATCCGCCAGCGCGCCGATGTCAGCGCCCTGATCCTGGAGCGCCTCGGCCCGACCCTGCTGCTGACCATCTCGGCCTTCCTTCTCTCGCTGATCGGAGGCGTCTTCTTCGGCGCCCTCGCCGGTCTGCGCCAGGGCAGCTGGAAGGACCTGGCGATCTCGCTCGTGGCGCTGATCCTCTATGCCACGCCGGTATTCTGGCTGGGCCTGATGCTGGTGCTGGTCTTCTCGATCAACCTCGAATGGTTCCCCGCCTTCGGCTATGCCAACATCCGCGCCGCCAGCTTCAGTACGTGGCACTATGCCCTGGATGTCGCCCATCACCTCGTGCTGCCCGCGCTGACCCTCGCGGCGATCTACATGGCGGTCTACACCCGCCTGATGCGCGCCTCGCTGATCGAGGTCGCCCACGAGGATCACGTCAAGACCGCCCGCGCCAAGGGCCTGACCGAGGGCCGCATCCTGCGCGGCCACATGCTGCGCAACGCGGCCGGTCCGGTGATCACCTTCGCCGGTCTTCAGGCCGGGGCGCTGATCGGTGGCGCCGTGGTGGTCGAGACGGTCTTCTCCTGGCCCGGTCTGGGGCGGCTGACCTTCGATTCGGTCACGGCGCGGGACTATCCCGTCCTGCTGGGCCTGTTCCTGGTCATGTCGATCCTGGTCATCGCCATCAACCTTCTGACGGATCTTATCCACCGCCTGGTCGATCCCCGTATCGGCGCGCGATAGGAGCTTCGAAAATGTCCCAATTCCTCAAGACCTTCCTGCGACGGCCGGCAGGGGCGGTCGGCCTGACCCTGCTGGTGCTGGTCGCGGCCATGGCGATCTTCGCGCCGCTGATCTATCCCGCCTCCCCCTGGGAAATGTCCGGCATCCCCTTCAGCCGCCCCGGCGAGAACGGCATGCTCATGGGCGCCGATACCCTGGGCCGCGACATCGCGGCGGGGGTGGTGCATGGCGCCCGTGTCTCGATCGTCATCGGCATCGCCTCGACCCTGACGGCGCTGCTGATCGGCGTGACGCTGGGCTGTATCGCCGGCTACGCGGGCGGCATGGTCGACGGTGCCATCGTGCGCTTCACCGAGATCTTCCAGACCATCCCGAACTTCGTGCTGGCGATCCTGCTGGTGGCGATCCTGACCCCCTCGATCGGGACCATCATCCTGGCCATCGGCCTGGTCAGCTGGCCGCCTCTGGCCCGCCTGACCCGGGCGCAGGTGCGCAGCGTCTCGACCCGTGAATTCGTCCAGGCGGCGCGCTGCCAGGGCCAGTCGACGCTGTCGGTGGTGGTGCGCCACGTGCTGCCGAACGCGGTCTCCCCGATCATCGTGCTGGGCGCGATGACCGTCGCCGCCGCCATCCTGATCGAGGCCGCCCTGTCCTTCATGGGCCTTGGCGATCCCAACTTCATGAGCTGGGGCTACATGATCGGCGCCGGGCGCACGGTGATCCGCCAGGCCTGGTGGATGAGCGTCTTCCCCGGCCTGGCCATCCTGACCACCGTCATCGCCATCAACCTGGTTGGCGAGGCGCTGAACGATGCCCTGAACCCGAGGATCTCGCGCGCATGACCTCTGCCCTGCTGAACATCGAAGAGCTGGTGCTGGCCCTGCCGAACAGCTCGGACCGGGCCCATGCGGTGGACCGCGTCAGCCTGACCATCAACCCCAACGAGATCCTCTGCCTGGTGGGCGAGAGCGGCTCGGGCAAGTCTATGACCGCCCATGCCATCCTTGGCCTGCTGCCCCCCAAGGTGCGCCCGACCGGCGGTGCCATCCGCTTTCAGGGCGAGGACGTGCTGGAGATGAGCGAGAAGCGCCTGCGCAGCCTGCGCGGCGGCGAGATCGCGATGATCTTCCAGGAGCCGATGACGGCGTTGAACCCGCTGGCCCAGGTCGGCCGGCAGGTGGCCGAGACGATCCAGACCCACGACCCGGCGCTGCCCGCGCGCGAGGTCGAGGCACGGGTGCAGGAGCTGTTCGAACAGGTCGGCCTGCCCGACCCCAAGGCGCTGGCACGGGCCTATCCCTTCCAGCTCTCGGGCGGCCAGCGGCAGCGGGTGATGATCGCCATCGCCCTGTCGAACAACCCGAAACTGCTGATCGCGGACGAGCCGACCACGGCGCTGGACGTGACCACGCAGCGCCAGATCCTCGACCTGATCAAGAAGCTTCAGGC
>NZ_AFPM01000213.1 GCF_000220565.1 Oceanicola sp. S124
GCGCGGCCACATGAAGGTCTTGTAGTAGAACCCGGCGGCGAAGAAGGGCGCGGCGAGGTCGTTGACCGACCACAGATCCCAGGCAAGCGGTCCCGCATGGTTCTGGCTGTGCGCCACCAGACCCTCGCGCAGGGGGACGACCGTGGCACGGGTGTTGGGTTCGGCGCCGGCGCCCTCGCCGAGGGTCAGCAGGGCGTTCGGCTCTTCCGAACCGGCGCTGAAGATGCCGCGCGGACGGTGGTACTTGAAGCTGCGCGCCACCAGGCGGATGCCATTGGCCATCAGCGCCGAGGCCAGGGTATCGCCCTGATACCCCTGCAGTTTCTTGCCGTTGAAGGTGAACGAGAGCGGCTGGTTGCGGTCGATCAGCCCGCCCGGAAGTCTGGTCTGGGTCATGCGGCACCGCCGGTTTTCACGTCGCGGGCCATCCGCACGTCAAGGATTTCATGGGTCAGCGTGTCGCGGGTCACCAGCAGCCAGGAGCGGTCTCCGTACTCGTGATACCACAGCTCGCGGTGCGTCCCGGCCGGGTTGTCGCGCAGGTAGACGTAGTCGCAGAAGTCGGCCTCTCCCGAGGCGGGGTCGGGACGGTTCAGCAGCGCGGCATCGCCGAGGTAGGTGAACTCCTGCGCGTCGCGCGGACCGAGGAGCGGGTGCGGAATCAGCATGGGGACCTCAGTGCAGGTTGGGCTGGGCGCCAACGCCCTTTTCGTCGATGACATGGCCGCGGGCGAAGCGGTCGAGGCGGTAGGCGGCGGCGGTCTCATGCGGGCGTCCGGTGGCCAGCAGATGCGCGAAGCAGTAGCCCGAGGCCGGGGTGGCCTTGAAACCGCCGTAGCACCAGCCGCCGTTGAAGAAGAGTCCGTTGATATGGGTGCGGTCGATGATGGGCGAGCCGTCCATCGACATGTCCATGACGCCGCCCCACATACGCAGCAGTCTGGCGCGGCCGATCATCGGCATCAGCGCCATGCCGCCCTCGGCCACGTCCTCGACCACCGGCAGGTTGCCGCGCTGCGCGTAGGAGTTGTAGCCGTCGATGTCGCCGCCGAAGACCAGCCCGCCCTTGTCGGACTGGCTGACGTAGAAATGGCCCGCGCCGAAGGTGATGACGCCGGGGATCACCGGCTTCAGCCCCTCGCTGACGAAGGCCTGCAGCACGTGGCTTTCGATCGGCAGGCGCATGCCCGCCATCTGCATGACCCGCCCCGACGACCCCGCCACGGCGACGCCGACCTTGCCCGCGCCGATGAACCCGCGCGAGGTCTCGACCCCCTTCACCGCGCCGTTCTCGATGCGGAAGCCGGTCACTTCGCAGTTCTGGATGATGTCGACGCCGCGCTGGTCGGCGGCGCGGGCATAGCCCCAGGCGACGCCGTCGTGCCGCGCCGTGCCGGCGCGCCGTTGCAGCAGCCCGCCCTTGATCGGGAAGCGGGCGTTGTCGAAGTTCAGGAAGGGCGCCATGGCGCGCACGCCGTCGCGGTCCAGCAGCTCGGCATCGGCGCCGGCCAGCAGCATGGCGTTGCCACGGCGGCGGAAGGCATCGCGCTGCGCATCCGTATGGCACAGGTTGAGGATGCCGCGCTGGCTGACCATGGCGTTGAAGTTCAGGTCCTGCTCCATGCTCTCCCAGAGCTTCATGGAGAACTCGTAGAAGGGTTCATTGCCTGGCAGCAGGTAGTTCGAGCGGATGATCGTGGTGTTGCGCCCGATGTTGCCGCCGCCCAGCCAGCCCTTCTCCAGCACCGCGATGCGGGCCTGTCCGAAGATGGCGGCAAGATGGTAGGCCGTGGCAAGCCCGTGGCCGCCGCCGCCGACGATGACGATGTCGTAGTGGGCCTGCGGCGCGGGATCGCGCCACAGGGGCGTCCAGCCCCTGTGCCCGGTCAGCGCCTCTTTCACCACCTTGAAGCCGGAAAACCGCATGGTCCCATCCTTTGCCTGTTGCCTTGTGATACCGCGCGGCTTGCGGCATATCTTTCGAATATGGGACATATGGTTTCACAAAAGGGACGCCCTCGCCGGCTCGGTTTCCTGCTGCTGGACGGCTACGGGCTGATGTCGGTTGCCGCCGCGATGGAGCCGTTCCGGGCGGCCAACCTCTTTGCCCCTGCCGGTCCGCTCTACGAGATGCAGACGCTGCACCGCCCCGGGGACGAGGGGCGCTCGTCGCTCGGCGCGGCCTTCCCTTCGGTGCCCTACGCCCAGGCCGCCGGCGCGCTCGACATGCTTTTCGTCGTGGCCGGGGGCGATCCGATGGCGCTGCGCGATCCGGCGCTGTTTGCCTGGCTGGGCCGGCAGGCGCGGGCCGGGGTGGCGCTAGGGGGTATCTCGGGAGGGGCGGTGGTGCTGGCCTCTGCCGGGCTGCTCGAGGGCTACCGCTTCACCGCCCACTGGCACCACGAGGCCGAGATCCGCGCCGCCTGGCCCGCCCTGCTGCTGGAACGGCGCCTGTTCCTGATCGACCGCGATCGCTACACCTGCGCGGGGGGCAGCTCTCCGCTGGACATGATGCATGCCGTCATCGCCCGCGATCACGGCACGCGGTTCGCGCAGCGTATCGCCGATTGGTTCATCCAGACCGAGATCCGCCCCCCCGACGCGCCGCAGCAGGGCTCTCTGGCGGCCCGCTACGGCGACCTGCCCGCCGCCGTCGAGGCCGCCGTGATACTAATGGAAAGCCATATCGCCGACCCGCTGGACCTTGGGCAACTGGCGGATCTGTCCGGCCTTTCGGCGCGCCAGCTGCAACGACAGACCCGCGCGGCGACGGGGCTGTCGGTGATGGCGCTCTACCGCGGGATCCGCCTGGCCACGGCGCGCGAGCTGCTGTCGCGCCCCGGCCTGACGGTGGGAGAGGTCGCGCAGATGACCGGTTTCGCCACCCAGGCCCATTTCGCCGAGGCCTTCGGGAAGGAATACGGGCAGGCGCCGAGCGCCAGTCGGCGCTAGGGAGCAAACAAAAAGGGCCCGGGAAATCCCGGGCCAAGGCGCTGGCCTTGCGGCCAACGGGGAGAGGTTCGTTCAGATATCCAGCGTGTTGTCCTTCTCCCAGCGGGAGAAGTGGGACACGAAGCTGTTCCATTCCTGCTTCTTCATCTTGGTGTAGGAGGTCGAGAACTCGGTGCCGAGCATCTCCATCAGCTCTGCATCGGCCTCGAAGTTGCGGATCGCGTCCAGCAGGTTCAACGGCAGGCGCGGGGCATCGGTGATCGTGTGGCCCTCGGCATACATGTCGATGTCGTGGCGCGGCCCCGGATCGGCCTTGGAGCGGATGCCCGAGAGGCCGGCGGCGATGATCACCGCCTGCAGCAGGTAGGGATTGGCGGCGCCGTCGGGCAGGCGCAGCTCGAAGCGGCCGGGGCCGGGGACGCGCACCATGTGGGTGCGGTTGTTGCCGGTCCAGGTGACGGTGTTCGGCGCCCAGGTGGCGCCCGACATGGTGCGCGGCGCGTTGATGCGCTTGTAGCTGTTCACCGTCGGGTTGGTCAGAGCGGCCAGGGCCTCGGCGTGCTTCATGATGCCGCCCAGGAAGTGGCCGCCGCGTTCGGACAGGCCGACCTCGCCGATCTGGCCGCCCGCGTCTCCGGCGAAGGCATTGGTCTTGCCGTCCAGATCCCAGACCGAGATATGGGCGTGGCAGCCGTTGCCGGTCAGCCCCTCGATGGGCTTGGGCATGAAGGTGGCGCGGAAGCCGTGCTTCTCGGCGACGGACTTGACCATGAACTTGAAGAAGCTGTGGCGGTCGGCGGTGACCAGGGCGTCGTCGAACTCCCAGTTCATCTCGAACTGGCCGTTGGCGTCCTCGTGGTCGTTCTGGTAGGGGCCCCAGCCCAGGTCCAGCATGTAGTCGCAGACCTCGGCGATCACGTCATAGCGGCGCATCACGGCCTGCTGGTCGTAGCAGGGCTTCTCGGCGGTGTCGAAGGGGTCGGAGATCACGTCGCCTTCGGGGGTCAGCAGGAAGAACTCGGCCTCGATGCCGGTCTTGACGCGCAGGCCCTCCTTGGCGGCCTCGTCGACCAGTTTGCGCAGCACGTTGCGCGGAGCCTGGGCGACATCCTCGCCGTCCATGACGCAGTTGGCCGCGACCCAGGCCACCTCGGGGCGCCAGGGCAGCTGGATCACGGTCGAGGGATCCGGCACTGCCAGCATGTCGGGATGGGCGGGGGTCAGGTCAAGCCAGGTGGCGAACCCGGCGAAGCCTGCTCCGTCCTCGACCATGCCGGCGATGGCCTGCGCGGGGACGAGTTTCGCCCGCTGGCCGCCGAAGAGGTCGGTGTAGGAGATCATGAAGTACTTGACGCCCTTCTCTTTCGCGAAGGCTGCGAGATCCGTCATTGCGTGTCCTTTCCCTGTCGTGTCGCGGGGTTCGCCCCCTGTCATTCGTCGGAAGGTGGATTGCATCCACCCTACGGTCGCGGCGGGCGTAGGGTGGGTGAAACCCACCGTGGCCCATCCTGCGACCTATTTTCTGGCCCGTTCCGGAGCCCGTGACCGAGAACGGCGGGGATCTCTCCCCGCCGCCTGTTCAGAAACCGGGTTTGCCCGGCCACCAGTTTGTGCCTGCCAGCGGCACCTGCGCCATGGCTGCGGCCTCCATGGTCAGCGCGCAGAGGTCTTCCGGCTCAAGATTGTGCACATGGCTCTTGCCGCAGGCCCGGGCCAGGGTCTGGCATTCCAGCGTCAGCACGTTGAGGTAGTTGTGCAGGCGCCGGCCGGCGGCGATCGGATCGAGGCGCTTCATCAGCTCGGGATCCTGGGTGGTGATGCCGGCGGGGTCGCGCCCCTCTTGCCAGTCGTCATAGGCCCCGGCGGTGGTGCCCAGCTTGCGGTACTCGTCTTCCCACTTCGGATCGTTGTCGCCAAGCGCCACCAGCGCCGCCGTGCCGATGGACACGGCATCGGCGCCAAGCGCCAGCGCCTTGGCCACATCGGCCCCGGTGCGGATGCCGCCCGAGACGACCAGCTGCACCTCGCGGTGCAGCCCGAGGTCCTGCAGCGCCTGCACGGCGGGGCGGATACAGGCCAGCGTCGGCTGGCCGACATGTTCGATGAAGACATCCTGCGTCGCGGCGGTGCCGCCCTGCATGCCGTCCAGCACGATCACATCCGCGCCCGCCTTGGCGGCCAGCGCCGTGTCGTAATAGGGCCGCGCGCCACCGACCTTGATGTAGATCGGCTTTTCCCAGTTGGTGATCTCGCGCAGCTCGAGGATCTTGATTTCCAGGTCATCCGGGCCGGTCCAGTCCGGGTGACGGCAGGCCGAACGCTGGTCGATGCCGACCGGCAGGTCGCGCATGCCGGCAACCCGCTCGGTGATCTTCTGACCCAGCAGCATGCCGCCGCCGCCGGGCTTGGCGCCCTGGCCGACGACCACTTCGATGGCATCCGCACGGCGCAGGTCATCGGGGTTCATCCCGTAGCGCGAGGGCAGGTACTGGTAGACCAGCTTTTCGCTGTGCCCGCGCTCTTCCTCGGTCATGCCGCCGTCGCCGGTGGTGGTCGAGGTGCCGGCCAGCGTTGCGCCACGGCCAAGCGCCTCTTTCGCCGGGCCCGAGAGAGAGCCGAAGGACATGCCCGCGATGGTCACGGGGATCTTCAGCTCGATCGGCTTTTTGGCGAAGCGGGTGCCGAGGGTGACGGAGGTGTCACATTTCTCGCGGTAGCCCTCAAGCGGGTAGCGCGAGATCGAGGCGCCGAGGAACAGCAGGTCGTCGAAATGCGGCACGCGCCGCTTCGCCCCGCCGCCACGGATGTCGTAGATGCCGGTGGCCGCCGCGCGGCGGATCTCGGCGTTGGTTTCCTTCGAGAAGGTCCAGGACTGGCGCGGTTCGGTGGTAGGAGTGCTCATGGCCGGTCCCCTCAATACGCGTCGGCGTTGTCGATGTTGAAATTGTAGAGCGTGCGGGCAGAGCCGTAGCGCTTGAACTCTTCGGGCTTGGCATCCGCCCCGGCCCTGGCCAGCAGATCGGCGAGGATCTCGATATGCTCGGGGCGCATCTCCTTCTCGACGCAGTCGGCGCCGAGGGATTTGACCGAGCCGCGCACGAAGAGGCGCGCCTCATACAGCGAGTCGCCAAGCGCATCGCCCGCGTCGCCCAGCACCACAAGGTTGCCCTTCTGCGCCATGAAGGCGGACATGTGGCCGATGGAGCCATGCACCACGATGTCGATCCCCTTCATCGAGATCCCGCAACGCGAGGAGGCATTGCCCTTGATCACCAGCAGCCCGCCATGGCCGGTGGCCCCGGCGTACTGGCTGGCATCGCCGTCGATGACCACGGTGCCCGACATCATGTTCTCGGCCACGCCGGGACCGGCGGAGCCTTCGACGTGGATTGTCGCGTCCTTGTTCATCCCGGCGCAGTAGTAGCCGGTCGAACCCTTCACGGTGACATCCAGCGGGCCGTTCAGACCCACGGCCACGGCATGGGAGCCGCGCGGGTTGATGATTTCGAAAGGCTCGTTCGCCTGGGCCTTCGCGGCCGCCTGCAGGGTCGCATTGACCTCGCGCAGTTCGGTCTTGGACATGTCGAGGGTCGGCATGATCAGCGCTCCCAGAAGTAGACGGTGGCGGGTTCCGGTTCCCAGACGCGGGCGGTCTCGATGCCCGGCAGGTCGGCGAAGGCGCGGTACTCGGAGGCGAAGGCGACGTAGTCGTCGGTCTCGGCCATGACGGCGGGCTTGCAGGCGATCGGATCGCGCACGACGCCGAAGCCGTTGCGGGTGCCGGTTACGAAGGTGAAGAAGCCGTCAAGGTCCTTCAGGGTGCCTTCCAGCGCCTCGCCAAGGGTCGCACCTTCCGCGATCCGCGAGCTGATATAGGCCGCGCCCACCTCGGTATCGTTCTCGGTCTTGGTGAAGACGCCCTTCCTGGCCAGCTTGCGGCGCATGTCGTTATGGTTCGACAGGCTGCCATTGTGGACAAGGCACTGGTCCTCGGCGGTCGAGAACGGATGCGCGCCAAGGGTGGTCACGGCGGATTCGGTCGCCATGCGGGTATGGCCGATGCCGTGGCTGCCGCCCATCTCGCGCAGGCCGAAGCGTTCGGCCACGTCCTTGGGCAGGCCGACTTCCTTGAAGATCTCCATCGCCTCGCCGACGCCCATGATGCGCAGGCCCCGGGCCTCGAGCAGCTCGGTCGCGGCGGCCTGCTGTTCGGCAGGCACCAGAAGCACGGCGTGGGTGTCCTTCAGCGTCACCGGGATCGCCGTGCCAAGCGCGCCTTCCAGCGCCTCGGCAAGACCGTCGAAGGCCGCCGGATCATCCGATTGCACGGTGAATTTCAGACCCTCGGCCGCATCCCCATAGATCGCAATCCCGGCAGAGTCGGGGCCGCGGTCGGTCATGGTGATCAGCATATCGGTCAGCATGTCGCCCAGACGGGGGCGCAGCTCATCCTTCTTGAGGAAGAGGCCAACGATGCCACACATGTTCTCTCTCCATTGCCAGGGGGCAACAGCCCCTTTGGCATTTTCCTAGATGGAAAGAGTATTTCCCTTCAAGAAAAGAAATCGCTTCTGGGGAAAATTGGCGATGGCTTTCGGGCTCCGGCCCGGTTGGCGCCGGATTGTGCTGAAATTTCGGGCAGGGTCACTTTTGCTGCGGGTAGGTGATGATCGAAAGATAGCGGATCGGGAAGGCGATCAGCCCCTCTGGGCCGTGCGGCGCATCCGAGTCGAAGAGCAGCGTGTCGCCGGGTTCGAGACGATAGAGCTGGTCTCCGTGGCGGTAGTCCAGCAGGCCCTCGATCATGTAGAGCATCTCGATCCCCTCGTGCTGGAACACCGGGAAGCGGTCGCTGTCGGAGGTCAGCGAGATCAGATAGGGCTCGACCACCACGCCCGAGTTGTTCGATCCGATATGGCCCAGCAGGTTGTACTGATGACCGGCGCGGGTGCCCTCGCGGTCGACCTCGGCGCCCTCGCCGGCCTTGGTGTGGACGCAGCCGCGCGCTTCTTCATAGCCGCTGAATAGCTGGACCAGCGGCACGCGCAGCGCATGGGCCAGGGTCTGGATGGTCGAGAGCGAGGGGGAGATCACCCCGTTCTCGATCTTCGACAGCATGCCGACCGAAAGCCCTGCGGCCTGTGCCAGGTCGGTGCCGGTCATCCGCTGCCGCTTGCGCAGCTCGCGCACCTGGCGGCCGATGGCGGCTTCCAGGTTCTTCTCGCGGTGTTCGCGCAGGGCGTGGGGGTTCTGACGCAGCTTGGCCGGTTTCTCGGGGGTGTCGGTCACGCGGGGTTCTCCGTTGGTGAGGGACAAGAGAGCATGAAGGCGGGCCGGTGAAAAGGTGGGGCTCAGGAGCCTCCAAGCCCAGTTAGTACGGCCTTTTCCTTAGATCCGGTGCGTTTGAACGCCCCATGATACGTTTCCAAAGCCCGAGATTTTCCCTCTGCACCCTAAGTTTAAAGCGAAGCTGGTCCAGGGAATTGTGATGAGCGACATCCTTTTCATGCTTCTCGCACAGGTCTTCCAGCCGATAGGGATCTAGTTGTGATGCCGTCTCCCGGAGGATGCCTTGTGCATCCTGAGCCAGCTGCGACTGCTCTTGCCCCTTCCAGCGCAAGACAGCCAGACAATTTGCGGCGTGCACCCAAGCCCACTCCAAGTATCCGCATTGCCGCGCCAACTTCGCTAGTTCTAGGGACACTTCGGCGGAATTTACGCTGTAGGTTGAGGTTGGATCGCTGCGAAGGGCATCGCGGCTTTTCATCATGAGTACCTTCCACGCCAAGTCAGGACGTGATCGCCTTTTGAAGTGCCCGACGAGGCTTTCGTCAGAACGTACAAGGCGCCAGATCCATATGTGACCGCTCAACCCAGCTCTCCCGTGAATGCGTATTCTGCGTCACCATTTGGAATGTAGTCTAAGTCAAATTGCTGGGGCGCGCATAGCTATCAGAAAAAAGGCCCGCCAACGGCGAGCCCTTCTGATTGGTGGTCGTATCGGTCGATCAGCCCATACGCTCGGAGGCGTAGGAGCCGGGCGAAGCCGGGAAGACCACGGTCTTGTTGCCGTTCAGGAAGACCCGGTGATGGATATGGGCGTGGATCGCCCGCGCCAGCACCTGGCTTTCCACGTCACGGCCCAGCGAGACATAGTCCTCGGGCGACTGGGCATGGGTGACGCGGATGATGTCCTGCTCGATGATCGGGCCTTCGTCGAGATCGGCGGTCACGTAGTGCGAGGTTGCCCCGATCAGCTTCACGCCGCGCTCATAGGCTTGCTTGTAGGGGTTGGCGCCCTTGAAGGAGGGCAGGAACGAGTGGTGGATGTTGATGATCCGCCCGGACATCTTCTGGCACATCTCGTCAGACAGGATCTGCATGTAGCGCGCCAGCACGATCAGCTCGGCGCCGGTGTCGCGCACCACGTCCATGATCGCCGCCTCGGCCTGGGGCTTGTTCTCTTTCGTCACCTTGATGCAGTGGAAGGGGATGTCCTGGTTCACCACCACCTTCTGGTAATCCATGTGGTTGGAGATCACCGCCACCACGTCGATCGGCAGTGCGCCGATGCGGGCGCGGTAGAGCAGGTCGTTCAGGCAGTGCCCGAAGCGGCTGACCATGATGATCACCTTCATCCGCTCGGCGGGGTCGTGGAACTTCCACTCCATGCCCAGGCCCTCGGCAATGGCGGTGAAGCCCTCGCGCAGGGCGTCCAGGGCGACGCCTTCTTCGCTGACGAAGGTCACGCGGCTGAAGAAGCGTCCGGTGATCGTGTCGTCAAACTGCGCCAGGTCCGTGATGTTGCAACCGTTGTCGGCCAGGTAGCCCGAGATCTTGGCAACGATGCCGCGCTGCGTCGCGCAGGTCACGGTGAGGGTAAATTCGCTCATGGGTCGATCCTTGTTGGGGGGTGGGGACCGCCTTGCGGGGCCCCTGTTGTCTGGTCAGGCCGTCAGGCCCTCGGGTTCAGGCAGGCCGGCTGCGCGGCAGCAGGCGGTCAGGGTATTGGCCAGCAGGCAGGCGATGGTCATCGGGCCGACGCCGCCGGGAACGGGAGTGATCGCGCCGGCCACCTCGACGGCGCTGTCGAAGTCCACGTCGCCGACAAGGCGGGTCTTGCCCTCGCCCTTCTCGGGGGCGGGAATGCGGTTGATGCCGACGTCGATCACCGTGGCGCCGGGCTTGACCCAGTCACCGGGGATCATCTGCGGGCGCCCGACGGCCGCGACCAGGATGTCGGCGCCACGGCAGACCGCGGCCAGGTCCTTTGTTCGGCTGTGGGCGATGGTCACCGTGCAGCTGTCGCGCAGCAGCAGCTGCGCCATCGGCTTGCCGACGATGTTCGAGCGCCCGACAACCACGGCATTCAGCCCGGACAGCGAGCCATGGTGATCGCGCAGCATCATCAGGCAGCCAAGCGGGGTGCAGGGCACCAGCGCCTTTTGCCCGGTCGCCAGCAGGCCGACGTTCGAGATGTGGAAGCCGTCAACATCCTTGGCCGGGTCGATGGTGGCCAGCACCTTGGCCTCGTCGATGTGATCGGGCAGGGGAAGCTGCACGAGGATGCCGTGGACGGCGGGATCGGCGTTCAGCTTCTCCACCAGCGCCAGAAGGTCGGCCTCGGGCGTGGTGTCCCCGAGCTTGTGCTCGAAGGAGGTCATGCCCGCCTCGACGGTCTGCTTGCCCTTGTTGCGGACATAGACCTGGCTGGCGGGATCCTCGCCGACCAGGACCACGGCCAGGCCGGGGGTGATGCCGTGATCGGCCTTCAGCCGGGCGACCTGTTCGGCCACGCGGCCCCGTACATCGGCTGCGAAGGCCTTGCCATCAATGATTTTCGCGCTCATCCGTTCAGGCTCCTTGATCGGTCCGCTTGTCCTTGGCCCCCGGAGGGGCACGAGATGGCCCTCGCCGTACCGGAAGTTCTGGAGAAGAAACAGCCATCCGCAGCGCCGAGCGCGACACTTCCGCGCGAAAAGGCGGCGAAATGCGGTCGCGTGTTTCCTTTCGGGAACGCAGGGGTCCGAAAGCGAACAGCCTGTGCGTCGCGGAACGGTCCTGCCGGGGCCGGTTGCAAGATATCCCTCCTCGGGCGCGCGGGGCGCCCTGTCTCCTCCGTCAGAATGTATACACAGGATCGTCGCGGGAGGTCACGCATTTTTCGGCGCGGGCGCGCAGGAGGGCGCAGGAAGGGCTCTCTGAAGCTGAAAAGGCGGGATATCTCCCGCCCTACGCCTGTTTCCGAGCCTGAGCTGGCAAAGAGGTGTAGGGTGGGAGGTATCCCACCTTTACGTCACTCCGGCAGGAAATGTATGCACATCAGTCCAGATCAGGGCGGAAGCCCCAGGCGCCGGCGCCCAGTGCCGGGGCGGCTTTCTCTGTCACCAGTGGCGAGCGCGAGAAGACCAGAGGGCTGCGCAGCCCGGCGATTCCCTCGGGCGCGATCTGCATGCCGCGTGCGGTGATCTGCGGATCGGCCAGCGCCTCGGCCACGGTGTTGATCGGGCCGCCGGGCACGCCTCCGGCCTCCATGGCGGCGATCAGCTCGGTCTTGGGGCGGGCCGAGGTCCTGTCCGAGATCAGCACCGCCAGCCTTTCGCGGTTCTGCACGCGGGCCGGGTTGGTGGCGAAGTCGGGGTCATCGGCCAGCGGCAGGTCGAGGATGCCGCAGAGCGCGCGGAACTGCCGGTCATTGCCGCAGGCGACGATGAAATGGCCGTCCGAGGCGGGGAAGACCTGGTAGGGCACGATCGAGGGATGGGCATTGCCCAGCCGGGTCGGGTTGGTGCCGCCCAGAAGCTGGTTCATCGCCTGGTTGGCCAGCACGCCGACGCCGCTGTCCAGCAGGCTGAGGTCCACCTGCTGGCCGAGGCCCGAGCGCGCCCGCTCGGCCAAAGCCGCCTGCACGCCGATGACGCCGTAGAGCCCGGTGAAGATGTCGATCCAGGCGACGCCGATCTTCTGCGGCTCGCCCGCCGGGTCGCCGGTCAGGTCCATGATGCCGCTCATGCCCTGGATTAGGAAGTCATAGCCCGGCTGGCTGGCGCGCGGGCCGTCCTGGCCGAAGCCGGTGACCGAGGCGTAGATCAGCCGCGGGTTGGCCTCTTTCAGGCTGTCGTAATCCAGTCCGAACTTCTTCAGCCCGCCGACCTTGAAGTTTTCCAGCAGCACGTCGGCCTCGCCGATCAGCGCCTTCAGCTTCTCAAGGTCCCCGGCGTCCGAGAAATCGCAGGTGACAGAGGTCTTGCCCCGGTTGGCGGCGTGGAAATAGGCGGCAACCTCTTCCTCTCCGCCCTGTCCGTCGGGGCGGGTGATGAAGGGAGGGCCCCAGCGTCGGGTGTCGTCGCCCTCGGGGCTTTCGACCTTGATGACCTCGGCGCCCAGGTCCGCCAGGCACTGCCCGATCCAGGGGCCGGCCAGGATCCGCGCCAGTTCCACCACCTTCAGACCCTTCAGCGGAGCCTCTGCCATGTCATTCCCTCATCTCATCTTCCGCCCCTTCCTAACGATACGGGGCCCAGATTTGAAACGAGTTCCTCTCATGGCTTCATGCGCCAGACGCATGAGTGCGGGAAAGATGCGCGGCACGGCGGGGCAGTCTCGATCCCGTCATCGAGCGCGGTGAAAGTCCGCTCAGCAGGGTGAACATGTCTGCGGATCCTCGGGCTTCCGGCGCTCAGCCAGACCTTTGGGTGGGGCATGGTCAGTTTCCAGCCGGTGCTGGTGGTGCGGATCGCGGCGGCCTTCTTCCGGACCATGGCCGCCTATGTCTACCTGGCGGCCCAGGCTGGAACACGGGCCGCCCGGGGCCTGATCGGGCGCTGATGCTGGTCACGGGCCTTGCCTCGGGGCTGTTCCTGCCGATCACCGCCGGCCTCGAGGCCCAGCTGGGCCGGTGAGGGCACGCTGCTGCTCAACCGCCTGTTGCGGCATCGTCCGGCCTGAGCCGGGTGCCGCAAGCGCCGCGCCGCCTTGACCTTCCGGCCCGGCTCTGTCCCTTTGCGGCAAACAGCTCCCTCCCGGATCCGACATGCAGACCAGAACCCTTCCCGTTGCCGAGGCCCGCAGCCTTGTCATCGACACCTTGATCCGCTGCGGCACCGCGCCGCAGAATGCCGCCTCGGTGGCCGAGGCCCTGATCGGCGCCGAGCTGACGGGTCAGTACGGCCACGGGCTGCGCCGGGTGCCTCTCTATGCCGGGCATGTGCTGTCGGGGCGGGTCGACGGCCACGCCGCGCCGCGCGTCAGGAAGACCCGACCGGGCACCCTGCTGGTCGATGCGATGAACGGCTTCGCCTATCCCGCGATGGATCTCGCCCTGGCCGAGCTGCCACAGATGGCGCGCGAGAACGGCATCGCCATGGCCGGCATCGGCGGCTCTCATCACTGCGGGGTCGCCGGCCTGCCGGTCGAGGCCCTGGCCCGGCAGGGCTGTATCGCCATCTTCATGGCCAATGCCCCCGCCGCCATGGCCCCCTGGGGAGGGCGCAGGCCGATCTTCGGCACCGATCCCATCGCCTTCGCCGCGCCGCTCGACGGGGCCGAGCCGGTGGTGGTCGACATCTCGCTGTCGAAGGTCGCCAAGGGCAAGGTCATGGCCGCGGTGCAACGCGGAGAGCCGATCCCCGAAGGCTGGGCGCTGGACGCGGACGGCAATCCGACCACCGATGCCGCCGCGGCGATGAAGGGCACCATGGTCCCGATGGGAGAGGCCAAGGGCACCGCGCTGGCGATCATGGTCGAGATGCTCTGCGCCGGTCTCACGGGGGCGAATTTCGCCTACGAGGCGCCCAGCTTCTTCGCGCTGGAAGGGGATCCGATGAACACCGGCCAGGCGATCCTGGTCATCGATGCCACGGCCATGGCGCCCGGCGCCACGGCCCGCTTCGCCGAGCTGGCCAGCCAGATCGAGGGCATGGAGGGCGCCCGCCTGCCCGGTCGCCGCCGTCAGCAGATTCGCCGCGACCTGCTGACCTCGGGGATCGAGGTCGACGACAGCCTCTACGCCGAGATCGAGGCGCTCGGGCGCTAGATCAGCGCAAGGACCCCGGTCACGACGAGGCGCAGGGCGATCAGCACCAGCAGGATGTCCAGTGCCCGCTTGAAGCCCCGGTCGCTGAAGCGCATCAGCACCTGCTTGCCCAGAAGCGTGCCGATGAAGCCCATGGCGATCATCGCCGCGATGAACAGCGCCCAGGGGCCGAAGGCAAAGCCGAGCACCGCGAAGGTGGCTGTCTTGAGCAGGTGCTGAACGGTCATCAGCACGGCATTGGTGGCGACGTGCTCCTGCCGCGGCAGGGTCAGCGACTTGGTGTAGGCGGCGACGAAGGGCCCGGTGGCGCCGAAGAACATCGTCAGGATGGACGAGATCAGCCCGGTCGGCAGCGCCGCGCGCGACAGCCAGGCGGGCGGTTTGCGGAACACCGACCACAGCACGAAGGCGCCAACCGCGATGCGCACCACGGCGGGCGGCAGCTGGATGGCGACAGAGCCGCCGATGGCGACACCGGCGATGCTGCCCAGCAGGAAGGCCCCGACCGGCTTCCAGTGCACCCGCCCCAGAAGCACCACGGCCCGGAAGAAGTTCGACCCCAGCTGGATCACCCCGTGCACAGGGATCAGCGCCGCGGCGGGCATGAAGCTGGCCATGACCGCCAGCAGCAGGATCCCCCCGCCCAGGCCAAGGCTGGCGGTGATGAAGCTGCCCAGCAGGCTCATCGCCAGCAGCAGCGCGGCGGCGCCGGGGGCGAGCCCGTTCAGGGCCCCGTTCTGGAGGAAGTCGAGAAATGCGTCCATGCGGTCTTATGCGCCGGGGCCGGCCGGGGCGCAATTCGGCGGGGTGCAATTCACGGAAACACCCGGCCGTCAAAGAGCTTGCGGGCGGTGCGCAGGGTGCCGGCCCCGGTGATCTCGCCCGCCTCGGTCTCGATCAGCACCTCGGCGGCGCCGCTCGGATGCTCGATGGCAAAGCGCCCGTCCCCGGGCAGCACCGCCAGCCTTGCAGCCGGAGAGCCCTCGACAAGGCTGGCCGAAGCCACGGTGACGGCAGCAAAGACCCCGATCGAGGCATGGCAGCGATGCGGGATGAAACTGCGGGTGTTGATCGCGCCCCCGGCGGCGGGGGCCGAGACCAGCGTCATCTTCGGCACGGACTTTTCGGTGACATCGCCAAGGTTCATCAGCGGCCCGGCCTGCAGCCGGATTGCCTCGATCCGCGCCTTCAGGGCGTCATTGCCCTCCAGCTCCTCCCGGCTCTCGGTGCCCGAGATGCCAAGGTCCGACGCCGCCATGATCACGCAGGGCATGCCGTTGTCGATCAGGGTGCACGCCACCCCGTCGATCATATCCATACCCCGTCCGGTCGGCAGCATCACGCCCCCGCCGGTCATCGACCCGGCAATCCCGGTGAACATCAGCGGGATCGGCGCATGGGTGCCGGGCACGCCATCAATCGCGGCCTCGCCGCGAAAGCTCACCTTGCCGCCGGGTGTCTGCACCTTGGCCACCGCCACCTCGCCGGTGTTCAGCATATGGATACGCACGGGCGTTTCCTGACCCGCCACCGCCACCAGGCCGCGCTCGATCGCCGCCGGGCCGACGCCCGCCAGGATATTACCGCAGCCCTGGGCATCGGTGACGAGGGGTTGATCCACGAAGACCTGCAGGAACAGGTAATCCACATCCGCATCCTCGCGCGACGAGGGTGACAGCACTGCCACCTTCGAGCACAGCGGATCGCCTCCGCCGATCCCGTCGATCTGGCGCGGATCGGGCGAGCCCATGACCCGCAGCAGCAGCGCATCCCGCGCGGCCGCATCATCGGGCAGGTCCGAGGCCAGGAAATAGGCCCCCTTCGACGTCCCGCCCCGCATCCACAGGCAGGGAATACCGTCCTCGGCAAAACTCACGGGCCTTCCTCCTATCCGACGGCTGAAAATACTGCGGGGGTGAATTGAGCCGAAGGCTCAAGAGGGGGCAGCGCCCCCTCCCCCCGTCTACGTGTCGCCTTCCGACAGGAAGGCGATCCCCGGTCAGATATACTTCAGACCCTTGGCCTCAAGCCGGGGCCGCATGTCGTAGATATCCAGGCCCAGCTCACCGGCGGCCAGGCGCAGCCGCTTGGCTTCCTCGGCCTCCAGCCGCTTGCGCGTCGCGGCCAGCACGGTCTCGGCATCCTCGCGGCGCACCACACAGACGCCGTCATCATCGGCCACCACGATGTCGCCCGCGCGGATGGTCTGACCGGCACAGACGATGTCGACGTTCACCGACCCCAGCGTCTCCTTGACCGTGCCCTGCGAGGACACGGCCTTGGACCAGACCGGAAAATTCATCTCGCGCAGGTCGGCGGTGTCGCGCACGCCCGCGTCGATGATCAGCCCCCGGCAGCCCCGCGCCTGGGCAGAGGTCGCCAGCAGGTCGCCGAAATAGCCGTTGTCGCAGGGCGAGGTGGGCGCCAGCACCAGCAGGTCGCCCTCCTTGAGCTGCTCGATCGCCACGTGCAGCATCCAGTTGTCACCGGGAGGGGCCGAGATCGTCACGGCGGAGCCCGCGACCTTCACGCCCTGCTGGATCGGACGCATGTAGGCGGCAAGACAGCCGGTGCGCCCGGCGGCCTCATGCACGGTGGCCACGCCCGCGGCCCCCAGCTCGTCGATGATCGCCTGGTCGGCGCGTGCAATGTTCTGAACGACGACACCCATGGGTCAGTCCTCTTTCTTGACCGGCGGAGTGCCGTGCGTGTGGAAGGTTTCGATGGTCTTCAGGCCCCAGGCCTGGCCCTTCTTGCGGTCGGTCTCGGTCCAGACCACGGGCTCCCAGCTGGGATCGAGGATCAGCCGCGCGCCGGCGTTGGCCAGCTCGATGCGGTTGCCCGCAGGCTCCCAGGCGTAAAGGAAGAACGACCCCTGGATCGCGTGCTTGTGCGGCCCGGTCTCGATATGCACGCCGTTTTCCAGGTAGATGTCGGCGGCGCGCAGGATGTCTTCGCGGGTATCGGTGGCGAAGGTGACATGGTGCAGACGGCCATTGCCGCCGCCCCGCTCTTCGGAACACACCAGATCATAGGTCTTGTTGTTGCACGAGAACCAGCAGCCGCCCATGCGCCCGTTGTCCAGCTGGATGTACTCGGTCACGCGCGAGCCAAGGCAGGTATCCACCCAGGCCTTGAAGGCCTGCACGTCCTCGCCCAGCAGGTTCACGTGGTCGATGCGGCGCGGGCTGATGCCGGTGTGGTGGTAGCGCGACGACAGGTTCTTCAGCGCCGAGGCATCCTCGGGCGGGGCCTGGTATTTCACCGTGTCCCAGTACAGCTCGAAGACATGGCCGAAGGGATCCTCGAAGCGATAGGCGCGGCCGTGCGACAGGTCGCCGTCAACCCAGCCGTGCTTGATGTAATCGCTGGCCTCGATGGCCGCCACCCGCCGCTCGAGCGCTTCCGGAGAGGCGACCCGGTAGCCCACGTGGGCGATACCGGTGGTATCGGACTTCGTCAGCTTGAGCGAGCAGAACTCGTAGTCCTCCCAGGCGCGCAGGTAGGCGCTGTCGCCCTCCAGCGCCGAGAGCTTCAGCCCGAAGACGCGGGTGAAGAAGTCTAGGCTTTCCTCGAACTTGTCGGTCAGCACCTCGACATGGCCCAGGTGGGCCAGGTCGGGCTGCGGCATGGTGGGAACCTGGGTCATCGGGTCTTCCTCACAGCTCGTCGACGGTACGCGGGAAGATCGACTGGAAGCCTTCCGCATACTGGCAATCGCGCCCGCCGGACATGCCGCCCGAGTTGCGCTTGAAGTGGTTGGCGCGCTGCTGCGCCACGCGAGTATAATAGTCCCACAGGTGCACCTGGCCGTTCATGCATTCCATGGCGGCGCGCTTCTTGTCCCAGACCGGCGTGATGTCCAGGAAGGTGTCCGGCTTCCAGCCCATCTGTTCGGTCTGATGCGGCTCGAAGAGATAGAGCTGCGGCGCACCCAGCACCTTCTCGCCCGGGTTGTGGCCCCAGGCCTGGGCGATCATCCGGCATTCCAGGGCGATCTGGGTCATGTACATGTGGTCGGTGTTGTAGGGGTCGTACTGGCTGTGGCTCAGCATGAACTTCGGCTGCACCTTGCGGATCAGGTCGACGAGGGCGTACTTGTCCTCTTTCTCCATGTGCAGCGGGTAGTCCCCCAGGTCGAAGCATTCCAGATGCGCGGCGCCCAGCACCTCGGCGGCGGCCTCGGCCTCGGCGCGGCGGATCGCCTTCACCTCGTCCAGGCTCTTGCCCTCCTTCCACAGGCGGGCGCTTTCACCGCGCTCGCCGAAGGACAGGCAGGCCACGGTCACGTCGTAGCCCTTCTCGGCATGCAGCGCGATGGCGCCGCCACAGCGCCAGACGAAGTCCGCCGCATGGGCAGAGATCACGAGAACGGTGGGCTTGTCGGACATTTGGGTCTCTCCTCCGGGGCGCCGCAGCAGGGCGGCATGACTGTCGTGCCCACCATCCCGCACGGGGTTGCAAAAGCCAAATTCTAAGGCGGTGACAGATCATAAGTTCATGCTATAGCCTGTGCGGAACGGCGGAAATTGACATGTTGAGGATTCATGTTTTTCGGACGCTGTTCAGTGGTAATGCGGGATCCTGCGGGGGACCTCGAGGACGTCGTGTGGGCGACGGGAGGAACGGCGATGAAATGGAACCTGCGCCACCTGAGAGTCTTCCTTGCGGTGACCCGGCACAGCTCTGTCTCGCGGGCCGCGGCAGAGTGCAACCTGTCCCAGCCGGCGGTCACCCAGGCCATGGCCAAGCTTGAGCGCGAACTGGGTCAGCCGCTGTTCCACCATCAGGCCCAGGGGCTCTTCGCCACCCCCGCCGGAAAGCTGCTGGCTCTGCGGGTGAAACGGGCGCTGGAACGGATCGACGAGGCCGCCGCACCGATTTCCCCCCGCCTCAGCCAGACCGCCACGCGGGCCCAGCTCGAGGCGCTGATCGCCCTGCGCGAGCGCGAGAACTTCACCCTGGCCGCGCGGCATCTCGGCCTGGCGCAGCCCACCGTCCACCGGGCCGTCGCCGCGCTGGAGTCCGAGGCCCGTCGGCCGTTGTTCGAGCGCAGCGCCATGGGGCTGCGCAGCAGCCGGGCCGCCCGCGCCCTGGCCGACGCGGCCCGCCTGGCCTTCGCCGAACTGGACCAGGCCGTGATGGAATTGGCCGAACTGGAAGGGCGCGAGGCCGGAGAGATCGTCATTGGCGCCCTGCCCCTGTCGCGCAGCTCGATCCTGGCACGGGCGATCATCGCCTTCCGCCGCGACCGGCCCCGTATCGCGATCCGCATTGCCGAGGGGCGCTACGATGACTTGCTGACGGGGCTGCGGCGAGGGGATATCGACTTTCTCCTGGGGGCCCTGCGGGATCCGGTGCCGATCGGCGACGTGGTGCAGGAAGCGCTGTTCGAAGACGACGTGATTCTGGTCGCCGGTCCGCAGAACCCGATTCTGTCGCGCGCCGACCTGACGCTTGACGATCTTGCGGCGTTGCCCTGGGTCGTCGCCCGTCGCGCCACCCCCACCCGACAGATCTTCGACCAGCTTTTCGCCGGTCGCGCGGCGCCCGACAGCGTGGTCGAGACCGGCTCTCTGGTGCTGATGCGGCAACTTCTGAGAGAGTCCGATCACATTGGCATTGTGTCAGGGTTGCAAGTCGCCTCTGAAATCGACCTGGGGTTGCTTTGCGCCCTGCCTCTTCAGCCAAAGGATGGGCGCCGGATGATCGGATTGACCTCGCGCAGCGGCTGGATTCCGGCCGGTGCGCAGCGCGCCCTTATCTCGGAAATATCGCGGGCGGTACGACAAAGGTCTTATTAGCTTTGTGCAAAAGTGCAATTGATAATTGATCTTGATCATTGTCTAGTTACTGAAATTCCCAAACACGTTGCCTGCGGTTTTTCGGCGTAATTCCATGAAACGGCCCATATCGGGCCCGAGATAATGAGTGTGGTTGAAACAGTGAATGAGCGTGCTGAATTCGAGCTGGAAACATCCAGCGTAGCCCAGAAGTACATGTTGCTCGACGTGCTGATCCACCTGCTGCGTCGCGCGCATTTCAATTGCGAGAGCCATTTCCCCGAGATCTTCTCGGGGTACGATATAACCTCTCGGCAACTCGCCCTGCTGCTGGTGATCGGGCGGCAGCCCAATTCCTCGCAGAAGGCGATTGGCGAAATGGTGGCGCTGGACGTCAATACCGTCAGCGACACCCTGCGGCGGATGGAGCGCAAAGGCCTTGTCCGACGTGAGGCCTCGCTGACCGATGCGCGCTCCATCTGCGTCTCTCTGACCCGCAAGGGCTTCCTGCTGCTGGAAAGCGCCGACGAGGATTTCCACCGGCTGGAACGCCGGGTTGCCTCGCAGCTGACCGGTGACGAGGAAGAGCAGCTGAAGTACCTGCTGCGCAAGATGATGAACATCCGGCTGGATCTCGGCCGCGCAGCCTGAGCCGGCGCGGGCGGGGATCGCTGCCCGTGCCTGGCCTGCGGGCGGAATGACGGGGTCGGGGACACCCCGTCATTCCGCGACGCCCTTGGCCGTTTCGGGCAGGCCCTTCCGTCGGCGTAGGGTGGGAGATATCCCACCCCGTTTCACCCCAGACGGGTGACCAGCCGCGTTTCCAGGTAGCTCTCGATGGCTTCCGAGCCGCCTTCGGTCCCCATGCCGCTGTCCCCGATCCCGCCGAAGGGCAGTTCGGGCATCGACAGGCCCAGGTGGTTGATCGTCAGCATGCCGGCGCGGACCTCTTCCTGCAGCCGCTGCGCCCGGCGCGACGAGGTCGTCCAGGCGTAGGAGGCCAGGCCGAAGGGCAGGCGGTTGGCTTCGGCAAAGATCTCGTCCTCGGTCTCGTAGCGGTTGACGATGGCCAGCGGGCCGAAGGGCTCGTCGTTCATCATCAGCGCATCGGTGGGCACATCGGTGATCACCGTCGGCTCGAAGAAGTTGCCCGCGTTGCCGATCCGCTTGCCGCCGGCCTTCAGCTTGGCGCCCTTTGCCACGGCATCTTCGATCATTGCGGTGAGCGCCGGGATGCGCCGGTCATTGGCCAGAGGGCCCATCTGGGTGCCCGCCTCGGTCGGATCGCCGACCTTCAGCTTGGAATAGACCTCGGTGAAGCCTTCGGTGAAGGCATCGGCGACGCCCTCCTGCACCAGGAAGCGGGTCGGAGAGACACAGACCTGCCCGGCATTGCGCTGCTTGGCGCCCAGCATGCCCTCGATGGCGGCCTCGACATCGGCGTCATCGAAGATCAGCACCGGCGCGTGGCCGCCCAGTTCCATCGTGGCGCGCTTCATGTGCTGCCCGGCCAGACCCATCAGCATCTTGCCGACCGGCGTCGAGCCGGTGAACGAGATCTTCTTGATCACCGGATGCGGGATCAGGTAGCCGGAAATCTCGGCCGGATCGCCGTAGACGAGGTTCAGCACGCCGGCGGGCACGCCGGCCTCGACGAAGGCGCGGATCAGCTCGGCGGGCGAGGCGGGGGTTTCCTCGGGTGCCTTGACGATGATCGTGCATCCGGTGGCCAGCGCCGCCGAGACCTTGCGCACCACCTGGTTGATCGGGAAGTTCCACGGCGTGAAGGCGGCAACGGGGCCGACGGCCTCTTTCACCGTGATCTGGGTGACGCCGGGACGGCGCGCGGGGATCACCTGGCCATAGGCGCGGCGGGCTTCCTCGGCGAACCAGTCGATGGTGTCGCAGGCGCCCAGCACTTCCACCTTGGCCTCGGCCAGCGGCTTGCCCTGTTCAGCGGTCATGATCGCCGCGACCGTGTCGGCGCGCGCGCGCAGGATGTCGGCGGCCTTGCGCATGATCTTCGAACGCTCGAAGGCGCCGAAGCGCTTCCAGTCCTGGAAGGTGCGGTCGACGGCAGCCAGCGCGCGGTCGAGATCCTCGGTGCCGGCATGGGCCACGCGGCCGATTTCCTGCCCGGTCGCCGGGTTCACCACCGGCAGGGTGCGCCCCGAAGCGGCCTTGCACCATTCGCCGTCGATCAGAAGAAGCGTGTCGGGATAGCTCATGGCCCGGTCCTTTCCTATGCGCGCCGTTTCGGCCAATCTGTCAAATATTTTGAGCGCATATGCAAGCCGCAGGCGCCCGCAAAATCGCGACGCTTGTGTAACAGACTTTGATGATAGGGAAATTCAGCGGAAGCGGGCGTGGTTCGCGGCGCGAAAATTGGGCAAATACTGAGCGGATAAGCCCCTGATGCGCAAGAGGTTGGCGCAAACATCAGCTGCGGGAGAGGGTGACCTCGGTGCCTGCGATGCCCTGTTCCAGGGCGTCGGGCTTGCGCAGGCGGACCCGGGCGCTGTGCACCAGCGCGCTGCCCATCAGGCGGGCGGCAAGGCGCTGCGCGAAGATCTCGACCAGCCCGGTCTGGCGCGCGGCCAGCTCCTGCGCGATCTCGGCGATGGCACGGTAGTCCAGCGCCTGCGAGAGGTCGTCAGAGCGGGGCGAGGTGACGTCCAGCTCGACGTCGAGGATCAGCGGCTGCGTCTGGCCCTGCTCATGGCCCAGCACGCCGATCAGGGCCTGCACCTCCAGCCCCTCGACGAAGACGCGGGTGCGCAGCGAGAGGCCGGCGGCGGGCAACCCGTCAGGCATCCTTCAGCTGCCGCCCGGGGCTGGGGTCATCGGATCGCTGATCCGGTGCGCCTGGAAGCTGTCGGGCAGGGGGGTCATCTCGATCTCGGCCACCAGCCCTTCGCGGTTGAGCGGATCGCCCTCGGCAAAGGCGCGGGCCTCGGCCAGGCTTGCCGCTTCCAGCACGCCGAAGTTGCCGATGCCGCCCGACTCCCCAAGGATGGCCGAGCCGATCAGCACCCGGGCCAGCCCCTCGCCGCCCGATTGCACCCAGGCGCGATGCGCGGGACGGTGTTCGTCCCGCTTCGCGTCCACCCCGGGGTGATGCAGGCAGCGCATCAGGAAATAGGCCATCAGGCGTTCTCCAGAACGACCATGCCGGCGCCGGTCATCGAGGCCGGGGCATAGTAGTGACGATGCTTCAGCTCGACCTGCGGATTCATCGCGGCGCGCATGACCAGCCACATGATCAGCTCTGCCCCTTCCGAGCCGAACTGCTCGACGTAATCCTCGCGGGACATGTCGCGGTACTTCTCGAAGTCATTGGCGATGCCGTCCAGCCAGGCCTCGTCCGCCTCGCGGTTGAGGAAGCCGGCGCGGCTGCCCTGCAGCTGGTGCGACAACCCACCGGTGCCCATGATCACGACGCGCTCGTCGGTGGGGAAGCTTTCGATGGCTTCGCGCAGCACCTTGCCCATTTCCCAGCAGCGCTGCGGGGTGGGGATGGGGTACTGGATCGTGTTGACCCAGATCGGCACGACCTTGACGGGCCAGTTCTCGGGGCGGCCGAAGAACAGCTCCATCGGCACCTGCAGCCCGTGGTCCACTTCGATCTCACGGCAGACCATCGGGTCGAAATGGCGTTCCACCAGCTTGTCGACGAAGTGCCAGGACAGATCCGTCGCGCCCTGGAAGTCGGGCACGGCGCGGGGGCCCCAGCCTTCATCGACGGGCTTGTAGCTTTCGGCCACGCCGACGGCGAAGGTCGGCACGCGGTCGAGGAAGAAGGTATTTCCGTGGTCGTTGAAGACCACCACGGCGATATCGGGCTTCTGGTCTGCCATCCACTGCTTGCCGGGGATGTAGCCGTCGAAGAAGGGCTTCCAGTCGGGGGTCTCGGTCAGACCCTTGTCGATGGCGATGCCGATGGAGGGTACGTGGCTGGTGCCCACGCCGCCGATGATCTTGGCCATTACACTTTCCCCAGACGTTGTTTCAGGAAATCGCCGTGCTCCATCTGCGCCTGCGCGGCGCCGATCTCGGTCATCACGGCGGGGTCGATGGCGGCGATCTTCAGGATGAAGAAGAGGTTGCCGCCAAGCGCCACCATGCCGTGCCAGTCGCGCGCCTTCACGGCGGCCTTTTCCTCGTCGCTCAGCCCGTAGCTGGCTAGGAAGGCGTCCTCGTCGGCCTTGAAGGCTTCGCGGTTCTCGGGGCGGCCAAGGGACATGGCCATCTTGTTCAGCTTGTAGCCGCGGATCGAGCCCTGGCGGTCGAACAGCGGCGTTTCGGGAATGGCGGGGCCGGTCATCAGGTGGTCTCCTGTCCTGCGGTGACATGCGCGTCGAGCCAGGGGGAGATGACCTGCATCATCTCCTCGGGGCGTTCGACGGGCAGGAAGTGGCCCGCGTCGTCGATGACGTGAACCTCGGCATGCGGCAGAAGGGCCGCGATTTCATGGTGTTGCTGCGCGGGCGACCAGCCGTCCCCGGCGCCGGTGATCAGCAGGACGGGGCAGGTGACGTCGGGCAGGTGCAGCTTGGCGTCGGGGCGGTGCAGCAGGGCGACGATCTGGCGCTCGTGCACCTCGGGGCCCATCTTCAGCACCATTTCGGTCAGGTCGCCCATCAGGGCGATATCGCCGGTGCGCGCCGGGTCCAGCATCGGTGGCAGCCATTCCGCGGCCAGGCGCTGCATGTCCTCATGGGCGAGGGTGATCTTGGCGAGGCGCTTGGGCTCTTCGCCCTCCTTGCGGCTGTCGTGGCCGGTGTTGGCCAGGATCATGCCGCGGATCCGTTCGGGGGCCTGGCGGGCCATTTCCATGGCGACGCGGCCACCCATCGAGTGACCGGCAAGGACCAGTGGGCCGGGGTGCCGGTCCAGCAGGCGGGCGGCCATCGCCTCGATACGGTCGTCCCGGCTGACATCGGCATGGGCAAGGGCAGCGGCGAGGCCAGCGCCAGGGCGCGCCAGACGCGGGCGTCGGAAACCAGTCCGGGGATCAGAAGCAATGTCGTCACTTGGGCCCTCCCCTGCCTGTGGCGCGATACATTGACGCCCGAGATAGCCCGAAATGGGCCGTTGGAC
>NZ_AFPM01000212.1 GCF_000220565.1 Oceanicola sp. S124
GGGCGAGCTGGAGGTCTGGAACCGCAAGTACGCCGAGGTCCGTGACGCCACCGCCAAGGCCGAGAGCATGTGGATGGCGGCCCTGGAGAAGCTGGAGAAGGCCGAGGCCTGATCCGCCCGATCCGGGGTGGCTGGGGACGGGGCAGCCGGGGCTTGCCCCGGCGCGTTGCAGCCGCCAGTCTGGGCGAAACTGCCGGAGCTAGCGCCCCATGGACACCGCCTTCCTGATCACCGCCTTCGTCACGCTTTTCGTGATCATCGACCCGATCGGGCTGACCCCGCTGTTTGCCGCGCTGACCCAGGGCCAGAGCGCGCGCAAGCGGCGCGAGATCGCGGCGCGCGCCTGCCTGATCGCCTTCGCCATCCTGGCGGTCTTCGCGCTGTTCGGCGAACAGGTGCTGGGCTTCATCGGCATTTCCATGCCCGCCTTCCGCATCGCCGGCGGGCTGCTGCTGTTCCTGACCGCGCTCGACATGCTGTTCGAGCGGCGCGGCAAGCGGCGCGAGAGCACCAGCGAAGAAGCCGAGGCCGAGGTCGAGGCGGATCCCGAAGAGGCCGACCCTTCGGTCTTTCCCATGGCCATCCCGCTGATCGCCGGGCCCGGGGCCATCGCCTCGGTGATCCTGCTGGCGGGGCAGCATCCGGGCCTCACCGGCCTTCTGCTGGTGCTGGCCGTGGTGCTGGCGGTGCTGGTCCTCGTCTTCGCCCTGGCGCTGACCGCCGGGCTGATGGAGCGCGCCCTGGGACGGGTCGGCATCAACGTGGTGACCCGGCTTCTGGGGATGCTGCTGGCCGCGCTCTCGGTGCAGTTCGTGCTGGAAGGGCTGCGGGATTTCGGGTTCGCCGCATCGTGAGCCGGCCGCAGCCGCACGACAGGTGACAGGCCCGCGCCCTGCCCCTATATGCGGGGCATGAGCGGAACCGACTACGGACATCTGGCCTACCTGGCCCTCTTGCTGGCTGCCATTGGCGGCTATTTCTTCGTCTCGCATCGCGATCAGCTGGGCCAGATGGCCCGCCATGCCCTGCTCTGGGCGCTGATCTTCGTCGCGGTGATTGCCGGCATCGGCATGTGGGATCAGGTACGCAACACGTTGACCCCGATGCAGAGTGTCTCGGGCGAGGTCATCACCCTGCCGCAACAGGCCGACGGCCACTACTATGCCATGGTCGAGCTGAACGGCACGCCGGTCCGCTTCCTTGTCGACACAGGCGCCACCGACATCGTCCTGACCCGCGAGGCCGCCCGCGCCGCCGGTCTGCCGCTTGACAGCCTGGTCTTCTCGGGCCGCGCCAGCACGGCCAACGGCATGGTGCGGGTTGCGCCGGTCCGGCTGCGCAGCGTCACGCTGGGCCCGGTCACCGACCAGGACGTGCGCGCCTCGGTCAATGACGGAGAGCTGGACATGCCGCTTCTGGGCATGTCCTACCTCAGCCGCTTCTCGCATATCGAGATCACCGGACAGGCGCTGCGCCTGACCCGATAGCAGAACGCCCCTCACGAAACGCGTGAGAGGCGTCAATTTGTCATTTTATATCAAATTATTACGCGAAGAAGCTGGAGTTCCGCACGAGGTCACTCGGCGGCAGTATCTTCCGAATACTCGTCGATCCGCGCGATCCGGCCACCGGCTCGGCTGGTGGTCACCACGTTCAGGCTCTTCAGCTTGCGGTGCAGCGCCGAGCGTTCCATGCCGACGAACTGCGCCGTCTTCGAGATATTGCCGCCGAAACGGTTGATCTGGGTCAGCAGGTACTCGCGCTCGAAGGCCTCGCGTGCTTCGCGCAGCGGCAGCATGGCCAGCGATCCCGACAGCACCACGCGGCCTTCACGGTCGCCGCCTCGGTCCTCGTCGGCTGGCACTTCGGTCACGTCGATCTCGTCGGTGCCCTCGCCCAGGATCAGGATCCGCTCGATCATGTTGCGCAACTGGCGGACGTTGCCGGGCCAGGTCATGGTCTGCATCAGCGCCGAGGCCTCGTCCGACAGACGCCGCATCGGCAGCCCCTGCGAGCGGTTCAGCACCTCGATGAAGTGATCGGCCAGCACCGGGATATCCTCGCGCCGCTCGGACAGCGAAGGCACCGCCACCGGCACCACGTTCAGGCGGTGATACAGCTCTTCGCGGAAGCGCCCGGCGTCGATCTCGGCCTCGAGCGCGCGCGAGGTCGAGGACAGCACCCGCAGGTCCACCTTGATCTTCTCGGCGCCGCCGACCCGCAGGAACTGCTGGTCGACCAGCACCCGCAGGATCTTGGACTGGGTGCCAAGGGGCATGTCGGCGACCTCGTCGAAGTAGATCACCCCGCCGTCGGCCTGTTCCAGCAGGCCCGGCTCGATGCCGCGCTCAGCGCTTTCGCGCCCGAACAGCACTTCCTCCATGCGGTCGGCCTCGATCTGGGCGCAGTTGACCACCACGAAGGGCGCCTCGGCACGGGTCGAATTGGCATGGACGTAGCGCGCAGCCACCTCCTTGCCCGAGCCGGAGGGGCCGTTGAGCATCACCCGCCCGTTGGATTTCGTCACCTTGTCGAGCTGGCCCAGCATGGTGCGGAAGGCGGCAGAGCTGCCGATCATCTCGGCGCTGTCGCCGCCCTTCTTGCGCAGAGCGGTGTTCTCGCGGCGCAGGCGCGAGGTCTCCATCGCGCGCCGGATCACCACCAGCAGCTGGTCGATGTTGAAGGGCTTCTCGATGAAGTCATAGGCGCCCTGCTTGATCGCCGCCACCGCCAGCTCGATGTTGCCATGGCCCGAGATGATGATGATCGGCACCTCGGGGTAATCCCGCTTGACGGTCTTCAGGATGTCGATGCCGTCCATCTCGCTGTCCTTCAGCCAGATGTCGAGGATCATCAGCGCCGGGGTCTCGGAGGTCACCGAGCGCATGCATTCCTGAGAGTTCGCCGCCAGCCGCGTCCCGTAGCCCTCGTCCTTCAGGATATCCGAGATCAGCTCGCGAATATCGCGCTCGTCGTCCACGATCAGAATGTCACTCATATCGTCCTCTTACAGTCATTCGGCGACCTGCGGCTTCAATTGCAGCCTGATCACGGCCATCGCCCCGGCATGGGCGCCCGTCACAAAGGGCGCCGCATCCTCGAGCGACAGCGTGCCGCCGTGTTCTTCAATGATTTTCTTGACGATCGGCAGGCCAAGGCCGGTGCCCTTGTCCCGCGTCGTCACATAGGGTTCAAACAGACGCGCCCGGTCCTCGGGGAGACCGACGCCATTGTCCGCAATCCGGATCTCGGCCTCGGGTTGCGCCTCGGTCTCGATCCGCACCAGGCTGACGCGGATTTCGGGCGCCCAGCCTTCCGGGGCGCCCCGTTCGGCCAGGACTTCCGTCGCCTCGCCGGCATTCTTGATCAGGTTGGTCAGCGCCTGGCTGATCATCGTCGCATCCAGCTCGGCCGGAAGCTGGCCGGCAGGCAGCTCCGCGGTGATCGTCACGCCGGGCTGCCCCGCCTGCTGCAGCACCACGGCATCCTGCAGCAGCTTTACCAGGTCTTCGTCGCGCCGGGTCGGTTCGGGCATCCGCGCGAACTTGCTGAACTCGTCCACGATCCGGCGCAGGTCGTCGGTCTGGCGCATGATCACATCCGTCAGGCTGACCAGGTCGTTTTCCTGTTCTTCCTCGAGGAACCGGCCGAACTTGCGCTTGATCCGCTCCGCCGACAGCTTGATCGGCGTCAGGGGGTTCTTGATCTCATGCGCGATGCGCCGCGCCACGTCGCCCCAGGCCGCCATCCGCTGGGCCGAGACCAGGTCGGTCACGTCATCGAAGGCCACCACGTAGCCCTCGCGCTGCCCCGAGGCCGTG
>NZ_AFPM01000211.1 GCF_000220565.1 Oceanicola sp. S124
GCCCGCCCGCGCCGCCGCCCCTGCGCCGCCCCGGGCTTGCGCCTTTGCCGCCGCCGTGATCTGTCGTTTCCCGAGGTGAGCCAAGCGCGCCTCTTCCCCCTGATCCCGGCCCCTTCCGGCCCCCTTCCTGCCACCTTCATGTCCTTGCGGCAGACACTGGATGCGCCATGACCGACCTGACCCGAGAGCCCTCCGAGACCATCGAGGGCAACCGCACCGCCGCCGCCCGCCTGGCGACCCGGCTGGCCTTCTTCGCCTCGGGCTTCGCCGTGGCCTGCTGGGCGCCGCTGATCCCCTTCGTCAAGACGCGGATCGGCGCCGACGAGGCCCAGCTTGGGCTGCTGCTGCTCTGCCTCGGCCTTGGGTCCGTCACCGCCATGCCGCTGACCGGGCTGCTGGTCTCGCGCATCGGCGCGCGGGCGCTGATCCTGACCGGCGGCTTCGGCATGGCCCTGGTGTTGCCGCTGCTGCCGCTGGCCCCCTCGATCTGGCTGCTGGCCCCGGCGCTGGCGCTCTTCGGGGCCTCTCTGGGGATGATCGACGTGGCGATGAACATCCACGCCGTCGAGGTCGAGGAGCGCTCGCGGCGGCCGCTGATGTCGGGCTTCCACGGCCTCTTCTCCCTCGGCAACTTCGCCGGGGCGGGAATGACGACGCTGCTGCTGTCGCTGGGCACCGCACCGCTGCCTGCCGCCCTGCTGGGGGCCGTGCTGACCTTCCTTGCGGTGATCTACGCCATGCCCCGCTTCCTGCGCGCCCGTGGCGGCGCGCCCGAGCCCTTCGTGCTGCCGCGCGGGCTGGTGCTGGTGCTGGCGGTGCTGGCGGGCGTGGCCTTCCTGACCGAGGGCGCCATGCTGGACTGGGGGGCACTACTGGTGCTGGAACGCGGGCTGCTCAGCCCTGAAAGCGCGGGGCTCGGCTACATGACCCTCTCGGCGGCCATGGTGCTGGCCCGGCTGACCGGAGACCGCATCATCACCCGCCTCGGAGACCGCCGCGTGCTGGTGCTGGGCGGCGGGCTGACCCTGAGCGGCTTCGGGCTGCTGCTGCTGGCCCCCTGGCCGGTGCTGGCCCTGCTGGGCTTCGCGCTGATCGGCCTGGGAATCGCCAACATGGTGCCGATCCTCTTTTCTGCCGCCGGGCGCCAGCGCGCCATGCCACCCTCGCTGGCCATCGCCGCCGTCACCACCACCGGCTATGCGGGCATCCTCATGGGGCCGGCGGTGATCGGCTTCGTCGCCGAGGCCACCAGCCTTGGCGCGGCCTTCTGGGGCCTGGCGCTGCTGGTCACCCTGGTGCCCCTGCTGGCACGGGTCGTCACGGCACGGTGAGGCTTCAGGGCTTGGAGCAGGCCTTTCCCGGATGTAGAACAGAGTGAGAACAACCGGCGCGGCGATTCGCCGTCGCGCCGACCCACCCTCGCTCACCCTGCCTGCGTCCGCCCCTGTCCGTTTACCGTCGCCATGTTCCAGAATGCCTTCCCCCTGCATCCCGCCCGCGTGCACGAGGTCTGCGGCCCCGGCGCCACCGCCTTTGCCGCCGTCACCTGCGCCCGCGCCCGCGCCGGCGCGCTGATCTGGATCCGCGAGGCCTGGCAGCCGGACCGCCTCAACCCGCTGGGACTGGTCGATTTCTTCGACCCCGCCCGGCTGGTGCTGGCCAATGCCGCCTCGGCCGTCGATGCTCTGGCCGTGGCCGAAGAGGCGCTGCGCGACGGCGCCGTGGCCCTGGCGGTGATCGAGATCACCCGGCCCCTCGACCTGCGCGAGGGGCGACGGATGCAACTGGCGGCCCGGGCCGGGGGCACCACCGGCCTCTGCCTGATCCCCGAGGGCATGGGCTCCAACGCCGCCGAGAGCCGCTGGCGCGTTACCCCGCTGCTGGACCAGGGCCCGGGCAGAGAGGCCCGCACCATGCCCGGCACCACCCCCGGGGACTCGACTTTGATGCACTGGGCCCTTATAAAGAACAAATCAGGAACAACAGGGGCCTGGGATGTGCGCTGGAACCGGAAGACGTATCGTCTCGATGTGGTTTCCCCGGTTGCCCAGCGACCGGGTTCTGCGGGCGCGCCCGCTGGAGGGCCCCTTCGCGCTGACCTTGCTCGAAGCTAACAGCGAGCGGCTCTACTGCCTCAACCGTGCCGCCGAGGCCGCCGGCCTGTCGCGCGGGATGAGCCTGGCCGACGCGCGCGCCTTCTGTCCCGGGCTGATGACCGATCCGGCGCGCCCCGACCGTGATGCCGCCTTCCTTGCCGTGCTGCGCAGATGGGCCATGCGCTATTGCCCCTGGGTGGCCACCGATGGCCGCGACGGCTTGATGCTGGACATTAGCGGCGCCGCGCATCTCCTTGGCGGAGAAGAAGAAATGCTCTCAGACATGCAGCACCGCGCGGCCCGGGCCGGGCTTTCCCTGCAGGTCGGGCTGGCCGATACGCGCGGTGCGGCCTGGGCTCTGGCGCATCACGCCCCGGGCCGCGCCGCGCCGGGGCAGACCGCCGCCGCGCTGGCGCCCCTGCCGGTCGCCGCCCTGCGGCTTGAGGCCGCCGATATCACCGGCCTCGAACGCCTCGGGCTGCGCCATGTGGGCGATCTGGAAACCACAGCCCGCGCGCCCCTGGCCCGTCGCTTCGGCCCCGGCCCGCTGGCCCGCCTGGATCAGGCCATGGGCCGTCAGGGCGAGGCGGTCAGCCCCGGGGCCGAGCCGCCCCATTACGCCACCCGCCTGACCCTGCCCGACCCCATCGGCCTGCTCGAGGACGTGACCGAGGGCACCCGTCGCCTGCTTTCCCGCCTCTGCGAGACGCTGCAGCAGCACGAGACCGGCGCCCGCCGTCTCTGCCTGACCCTGCGCCGGGTCGATCGTGACAGCCGCCAGGTCGAGCTGCGGCTGGCCGCACCGATGCGCGATGCCGCGCGCATCCTGCCGCTGTTCCAGCGCGGGCTGGAAGGCATCGACGCGGGCTTTGGCATCGACCAGATGCGGCTTGAGGCGACGCAGGTGGAACCCCTTCCCGCCCAACAACTTGGAGTGCGAAGTGAAGGTGGCGGGAACGCCCGGCTGGAGGATCTTCTGACCCGCATCGGCACCCGCATCGGCCTGGAGAACGTGCTGCATTTCCAGCCCGCCGACAGCCATATCCCGACCCGCGCCTTCCGCACCCTGCCCGCCGCATGGTCCGCCCCCGGCCAGGGTTGGGTGCCGCCCCGCCCGCGCCCCCTGCGCCTGTTCTCCCCCGAACCCATCGCCGGCCAGGGCGCCCGCCCGCCAGAACGTTTCCGCTGGCGCCGCATGGCCCTTGTCACCGCCCGCGCCACGGGCCCCGAGCGTATCGCCCCGGAATGGTGGTTCGACGACCCCGACTGGCGCAGGGGCCTGCGCGACTACTGGCTGGTGGAGACCCGGCAAGGGCGCCGCCTCTGGCTGTTTCACACCCCGCAGGATCCGGGCTGGTTCGTCGAGGGGGAATTCGCATGACCCCGACACCCGTCCCTGCGCCCGCTCTGCCCGACACCCCGCCGCCCTTCGCGCTGCTTTCCGAAGCCGTCCTGCACCAGCATCTCTCGCCCCTTGGGGCCGGGCGCGGGGCGCAGCCGGGGCAGGCCCTGCCGCCCCTCGTCACCCCGCCGGATACGCAGGAGACAGGCTATGCCGAGCTCTGCGTCACCTCGAATTTCACTTTCCTGACAGGGGCTTCGCACCCCGAGGAACTGGTCACCCGCGCCGCCGAGCTTGGCCTTTCCGCCATCGCCATCACCGACCGCAACTCGCTGGCCGGGGTGGTGCGCGCCTTCTCGGCCCTGAAGGAGTTGAAGCGCGCCGCCGAAGAGGGCGAAGCGGGCCTGCCGATCCGCTCGCAGCAGCGCCAGGACCCCTCGTCGCGCCGGAACTACGGCGGCGCCGACCTGCCCCTGCCCCCTGCGCCTGCGCTGCCCCGCCTGCTGACCGGCTGCCGTCTGGTGCTGCAGGACTGCCCGGTCGAGTGGATCGCCCTGCCCACCGACCGTGGCGCCTATGAACGCCTCTCGCAGCTGCTGACGCTGGGCAAGCGGCGCGCCGAAAAGGGGCAATGCACCCTCTTCACCGACGACCTGCTGGCCCATGGACAGGGGCTGATCCTGATCGCCCTGCCCGGCGATCCCGAGCTTGCCCTGCGCCCCGTGCAGGCCGTGCAGCGCCGCTTTCCGGGCCATGTCTTCCTGGGCGCGGCACCGCGCTACGACGGCTCTGACCAGCAGTGGTTCGACACCTGCGCGCATATCGCCCTGCGCGCCTCGGCCCCCATGGTCGCGGTCGGCGACGTGCTGATGCACCAGGCCGCGCGGCGCCAGCTGGCCGATGTGCTGACCTGCCTGCGGACGGGCTGCACCATCGACCAGATCGGCACCCGCGCCCTGCCCAATGCCGAACGCCGCCTGAAGGGGCCCGCCGACATGGCCCGCCTCTTCCGCCGCCACCCCGCCGCCCTGCGCCGCAGCCTGGAGATCGCCGACCGCTGCGCCTTCGACCTCTCGGACCTCAGCTATGAATACCCCGACGAGGCCAGCCAGGGCGAACCCGCCCAGGACCGCCTCGACCGGCTGGTGCGCGCAGGGCTTCGCCGCCGCTGCCCGGATGGCATCCCCGACCACTACTATGCCCTGGCCGAAAAGGAACTGGCGCTGGTCGAAGAGCTTGGTTTCGCGGCCTATTTCCTGACCGTCCACGATATCGTGGATTATGCGCGCAGTATCGGCATCCTCTGCCAGGGGCGCGGCTCGGCGGCCAATTCGATCCTCTGCTGGGCGCTCGGCATCACCGATGTCAGCCCCGACATGATCGGCATGGTCTTCGAGCGTTTCATCTCGCGCCACCGCGGCGAGCCGCCGGATATCGACGTGGATTTCGAACATGAGCGCCGCGAGGAGGTCATCCAGTGGATCTACGAACGCTACGGCCGCGACCGCGCCGGGCTTTGTGCCACGGTGATCCACTTCCGCTCGCGCGCGGCGATCCGCGAGGTCGGCAAGGTGATGGGGCTGTCCCAGGACGTGACCGCCAGCCTTGCGGGGCAGATCTGGGGCATGTCCGACAAGGGCGCCGACCCCGACCGCATCCGTGAACTGGGGCTGGACCCCGAGGACCGGCGCCTGGCCCAGACCATCCGCCTGATCGGCGAGATCGTCGGCTTTCCGCGTCACCTGTCCCAGCACGTCGGCGGCTTCGTCATCACCCGGGGGCGGCTGGATGCCCTCTGCCCGATCGAGAACGCGGCGATGGAGAACCGCACCGTGATCGAATGGGACAAGGACGATATCGACGCGCTTGGCATCCTCAAGGTGGATGTGCTCAGCCTCGGGATGCTGACTTGCCTGCGCAAGAGCTTCGAGCTGATCGAGGAACACGAGAAGCAGCGCCTGACGCTTGAGAGCGTGCCACAGGAGGACGGGCCGACCTACGACATGCTCTGTCGCGCCGATGCCATCGGGGTCTTCCAGGTGGAAAGCCGGGCGCAGATGAACTTCCTGCCCCGGATGCGCCCGCGCACCTTCTACGACCTGGTGATCGAGGTGGCCATCGTCCGCCCCGGCCCGATCCAGGGCGGCATGGTGCAGCCCTACATCCGCCGCCGCCAGGGCCGCGAAGAGCCCGAGCCCTTCGGCCCCGCCCTGGCCGAGGTCACCGCCAAGACCCTCGGCGTGCCGCTCTTCCAGGAACAGGCGATGCAGATCGCCGTGGTGGGCGCGGGCTTCACCCCCGAAGAGGCCGACCGCCTGCGCCGGTCGCTGTCGACCTTCCGCCGCATGGGCACCATCGGCGTCTTCCGCGACAAGTTCATCAACGGCATGCTGTCCAACGGCTACGATCCCGAGATCGCGGCGCTCTGTTTCTCCCAGATCGAGGGGTTCGCCGATTACGGCTTCCCCGAAAGCCATGCCGCCGCCTTCGCCATGCTGACCTATGTCTCGTCCTGGCTGAAGCGGCACCATCCGGCGGTCTTCGCCTGCGCGCTGCTGAACTCGCAGCCCATGGGCTTCTACGCCCCCGCCCAGATCGTGCGCGATGCCCGCGAGCACGGGATCGAGGTGCGCCCGGTCTGCGTCAACGCCTCGCACTGGGACAACAAGCTGGAACGGCGCACCGATGGTGCGCTGGCCCTGCGCCTCGGGTTCCGCCAGATCAAGGGCTTCCGCGAAGAGGACGCGGGTTGGATCGTCGCGGCGCGTGGCAATGGCTATCCCGATCCCGAAAGCCTCTGGCTGCGCGCGGGTCTTGCGCCTGCCGCGCTGGAGCGCCTGGCCGAGGCGGATGCCTTCGCAGTCCAGGGCCTGACCCGGCGCGATGCGCTCTGGGCCGTGCGGGCGATCCGCGCGCCCAAGCCGCTGCCGCTGTTCGACGATGCGCTGGATGGCGAGGGCGGCGTGGAGCCCGCCGTCACCCTGCCGCCCATGCACCTGGGCGAAGAGGTGGTCGAGGATTACGTCGCCCTGCGCCTCAGCCTGCGCGCCCACCCGATGGAGCTGCTGCGCCCGGCCCTCCCCGGCCTGACCCCGCACCGGGAGCTTGAGACCATCGCGCCCGGGCGGATCTCGGTCTGCGGGCTGGTGATCACCCGGCAACGGCCCGGCACCGCCTCAGGCGTGATCTTCATCACGCTCGAGGATGAAAGCGGGGTCTGCAACGTGGTGGTCTGGCCGAAGCTTTATGAACGCTACCGCCGTGCGGTCATGGGCGGGCGCCTCTTGCGCGTCACGGGGCGGATCGAGCGTGAGGGCATCGTCGTCCACCTGATCGCCGAGCATGTCGAGGACCTGTCGCATCGCCTGTCCGACATGGGCCACCCCCTCAGCGAGCAGGTCGGCGTGACCCATCCAGCGGGCGATGACGCGCCGCGCCCCCGCCCCTTGGGGCCCTCGGCGCGGCATCCCCGTGAGCAGGCCAAGCGCCTGTTTCCAAGCCGGGATTTCCACTGAGGCCCGCGCAGCCGCGCGGTTGTCCCGAAAACGGGTCGAAACAGGAATGTACCCATAAAGGGGCACAAATCACAATTGACCCAAATATGGTTACATGACATCCTCCCGCCATGACCGACGCCACCTCTCTTCCCCATGCGGTGCTGATGGGCGACATCGTGCAGAGCGAACGGGCCCTCTCGGCCCGGGCGCTGCACGCGGCCTTCAACGCTGCAATCGACGCGCAGAACGCCGCCCATGCCGGGGCGCTGGCCTCGCCGCTGACCATCACGCTGGGGGATGAATTCCAGGGGCTGACCCGCAGCCTCTCCTCGGCGCTGCCGATCCTGCGGGCACTGCGCTTCGGGCTGAAGCAGGACGGGGTGGACTGCCGCTTTGTCCTCGGTGTGGTGCAGTTGCAGACGGCCGTGAACCCCGAGCGCGCCTGGAACATGATGGGCCCCGGACTGGCGCGGGCCCGCGAGAAGCTGCAACTGAAGACCCCGGTCACGCTCTACCGCTTCTCGCTGCCCGAGGCGGCGGGCACCGAAACCCTGCTCGAAGCCATCGGCGCCGGCATGACCGCCATCGAGACCGGCTGGACCGACCGCCAGCGCCAGGACATCGAGGCCCTGCTCTCGGGGCTGACCCCGAAGGAGCTGGCGGCCCGGCGCGGCGTCGGGGTGCACAGCATCTACAAGGTGCGCAGCTCGGGCAGCTATGATGCCTACGAGATGCAGTGGAAGGCGCTGGAAAGCACGCTGGCCGCCCTGGACATGCAATTGGGGATGACGCCATGACACCACCCGAGACCCCGGACATGCTCTACGCCGTGCTCCATGCGGTGCTCTATACCCTCGTGGCGCTGGTACTGCTTGGGTGGGGCGGGAATGCCGCCTGCCGACTGCTGTTCCGTCTCACCGGGCTCAGCGCCGGGCCCCGCCCCGGCCCGGACACGCCCCCTGCGCGGCCTGGCAGGGACGGGACGGCCGCAGAGGTGGCCGACGAGATGGACGCCACCGCAGCAACCGGCCCCGAGACGACAGCGGCAGAGGGCGGCAAGGCCCGCGCCGGGCGCGTCATCGGCACGCTGGAGCGACTGATCCTGGCCCTCGGCATCCTGACCCAGTCGTGGAACGTCATGGCTGCCGTCATCGCCCTGAAGACCGTCGGCCGTTTCAAGGAACTGGATGACAAGACCTTCGCGGAATACTTCCTTGTCGGCTCGCTGTTCAGCCTGCTCTGGGCCGGCCTCGTGGCCTGCGGATGGCTGATCTACGATGACCGGCTGGGGCTCGACCTGCATGGCTGGCTGATGGACCTGCTGGGCCCGGCCACCGGCGGCTAGGCGCGCCCCCGCCCGCCTTCTATCCGCACCCGGTCCTGTGGCAGCACTGCCCGGCGCAGGGAGCGGGACAGGCTGTCCACCGCCAGAGTCAGCAGCACCGTCACCAGCAGCAGCGCCGCCATCCGGTCCAGCCGCAGCTCTTCCAGGGTCTTCTGCACGTAGAACCCCAGCGTTCCCAGGCCCAGCACCCCCATAATGGCGCTCTCGCGCAGGATGATCTCCCAGCGATAGAGGCAGAGGGCGCGGAAATTGCCCTGAAGGCGCGGCAGCAGCTCCCATCCCCAGAGGGTCAGGCCGCGCGGCGCGTCGGTGCGCAGAGGAAGCGTTTCGGCCTGGCGCCCCAGCAGATGCGCGATGATCGCCCCGTTGTGCAGCGCCAGCGCCAGCACGGCGGGCAGCATCGAGGGGCCGAGGATCTGCAGCAGCAGGAAGGCCAGCATGTATTCCGGTGTCGAGCGGAAGAGCACCAGCAGGGCGTGGCCAAGCTGCGCCCCGATCCGCCCCGCGACACGCGGCACGATCAGCGGGAAGGCCAGCGCCGCCAGCACGCCGGCCAGCACCAGCGCCAGCTGTCCCAGCACCAGTGTATCGACCACGCCCGGCCAGGCCTGCTGCACCAAGACCTTGTCCAGCCAATCCCCCCCACTCGGCACCGGTGCGCAGCGGCGCCGGGGTGATGTCGGACAGGAAGCGCCCAAGGGCGCCCGACCCCATGGGCGGCACCTCGATGCGCGCCAGCGCCCAGAGGCTTGCCAGCAGGTAGAGCGGCATCAGCCGCCAGCGCGCCCAGTGGCGGATCGGCAGGATCAGCAGGAAGAAGACCCCCAGCACCACCACGGCCCGGTCGTACTGGGCCTGACGAAAGTAGGTCTCTAGCTGGAACCCCAGCGTCGGCAGGCCGATGAAACCCAGCACCGCCGAGCTGCGCAGCCCGCATTCCAGCCGGTAAAGCGTGTAGGAGGCCACCTGCCCCAGCACCTGCGGATAGCGCTGCCAGACCAGCGCGGTGACGCGCCCGGTGCCCGGCGGCAGGGCGGCGGCAGAGCGGGCATCGGCCTCGTCGAGGTATTCCGAGAACACCTTGGCGAAGATCCCCGCGTAAGGAAGACCGATGGCCAGCACGCCGGTCAGCGGCGACAGCCCGGTCAGGTTCATCAGCAGCAGGGCCCAGAACAGCTCGTGCAGGGCGCGGATGGCGATGCAGGGCAGCCGCACCGCGCGCAGGTGGTAGAGCGGCGCCAGCACAAGACCCGCCAGGGCGCCAAGCGCCACGCCGCAGAGCGCGAAGGCCACGGTCAGCAGCGCCGCATGGGCCAGGCTGGCGGGGTCGGAAAAGTCGGGCGAGACCAGCCCCTGCCCGATCCGCGCCAGCGTCAGCCAGGGATCAGGGCGCGACGCCGAAAGGTCCGCCAGCCAGAACGCCAGCAGGGTCGCCGCCACAAGGCCCAGGGCGATGCGGCGCGGCGGACTCATGCGTAAAGCTCCATCAGGCGGGCGCGGTCACAGGCGGCCACCGGCGCATCCAGCACCAGGCCGCCGGCTTTCAGGCCGATGATCCGCGTGGCAAAGTCCCGTGCAAGATCAAGGTCATGCAACGCCAGAACCGAGGTTTCGAACTGCCCCGAAAGCTCGGCCAGCAGGGCCGCCGCCTGCGAAGGATCCAGCGCCGAGACCGGCTCGTCCCCCAGCACCACGGCGCCCCCGCGCAGCAGCGCGCGCGCCAGGGCGACACGTTGGCGCTGGCCGCCCGACAGCTCCGCGACCCGGCGCCGCCCGAGGCCCGCCAGACCGACCCGCTCCAGCACCGCCTCGACCTCGGCCCGCTCGGATGCCGAGGGGCGCAGCAGGATCCGCAGGTTGCGTGCCGTGCCCGCGTCGTCCAGCCGCCCCATCCAGCAGTTGTGAAAGACCGACAGCGCCCCGACCAGCCCTTGATCCTGCGGCACCAGAGCCACTCGGGCGCCCGTGATCCTCTGGCCGAGCGCCGCCAGCAGGGTGGATTTCCCCACCCCGCTGCGGCCCAGAAGCGCGATGCGCTCTCCGGGCCGTATCTCCAGCGAGATATCGGCCAGGACGGCGCTGTCGCCCCATCCCAGCCGTTCCCCGCGCAGCGCGACAAGCGGCGTCATCAGTCGATGATGTCGAGCTGGCGCGCCGTGTCCTCGATGGGCTGGTAGAAGCTGTTGTCAGCCGGCACGAAGGCCGCGCGCGGGAAGGAGGCCAGCAGGTCCTCGTCTGTCAGCGACAGCAGCGCCTCCTGCACCCTTGCGGTGAAGCCCTCGCCAAAGCGCGCATCCACGTCGCCCCGGATGGTCCAGTTATAGTCGGGATAGGGCGGGGTCTGCCAGATCACATGAGCCTGCGCCGCTTCCGGCGCGCCCTCGGCCTTGGCCTGATCGTAGACGGTGTAGTTCAGCGCCCCGACCTCGTAGGCGCCCGAGGCGACCAGCCGCAGCGTCTGACCGTGATCACCCGAGAAACCGACCTCCGAGAACAGCGCCTCCGGCGCCTGCCCGGTCTTCTCGCGGATGTAGAATTCCGGCATCAGCCGGCCCGAGGTCGACCCCTGCGAGCCGAAGGTGAAGCTGCGTCCCGCGATATCCGGAAAGTCCTCCGAGGCCTCGATCCCCGTGGCCTCGTTGGCGATGAAATAGGTGACGAAGCTCTGGTCTTCCTCGCCCTGGGCGATGGCGGTCGAGCCGGGCACCAGCGCGCGCGCCTGCACGCCCGAGAGGCCCCCGAACCAGCCAAGCTGGATCTGGTCGTTGCGGAAGGCCAGCACGGCGGCGGCGTAGTTCTTCACCGGCACATAGGCGACATCGACGCCCAGTTCTTCCGAGAGGTAATCGGCCACGGCGCCGAAGCGCTCGACCAGCTTGGTCTCGTCATCATCGGGGATGGCCGAGAAATAGAGCGTTTCGGCGCTGGCGGTGCTTGCCAGCAGCGACAGGAGGACAGCAAGGCGTATCATGGGACCTCTCTCTGGTAGGGGTTTCGGCTGGGGCGCCCTGCCCCGCTTGCGCCGCTTGCGCGGACTTTCACAGGTGCCCGGCCGACGGCTCAGGCGATGCTGACACCGGCGCCGGGGGCCATGCGGCCCACGGAAGCGGCGGCGTCGAATCCATGGCGGGCGAAAGTCTCCAGCACCGCCTCGACCGTTTCGGGGGCGCAGGCGACCAGCAGCCCGCCCGAGGTCTGCGGATCGCAGGCCAGCGCCCGGTCGATCTCGTCAAGGCTCTCGCCCAGGGTGATCTCTTCGCCGTAGCTGGCCCAGTTGCGCCCCGAGGCGCCGGTGATGTTCCCGGCCTCGGCCAGCGCGCGCACCTCGTCGAGCATCGGCACCGAGGCCCAGTCGATCTGCGCCCGCAAACCCGAACCGCGCGCCATCTCCAGCGTATGCCCGGCAAGGCCGAAGCCCGTCACATCGGTGATCCCATGGACGCCTTCCAGCGCCGCCAGCTCGGGGCCCGGGGTGTTCAGGCGGGTCATCGTCTCGATCATCCGGTCATAGAGCGCGGGGGCCAGAGCCTCTTTCTTCAGCGCCGCCGAGTAGATGCCGACGCCAAGCGGCTTGCCCAGCACCAGCACGTCGCCGGCCTGCGCCGTGTCGTTCTGCTTCATGCGGCGGGGATCGACCACGCCGATGGCGACAAGCCCGTAGATCGGCTCGACCGAGTCGATCGTGTGCCCGCCGGCGACCGGAATGCCCGCGTCGGCGGCTGCCTTGGCACCGCCTTCCAGGATCTTGCCGATGGTCTCGCCCGAGAGCGTGTTGACCGGCATGCCGACCACCGCCAGCGCGAACAGTGGCCGGCCCCCCATGGCATAGACATCCGAGATCGCATTGGTCGCCGCGATGCGGCCGAAGTGCTCGGGATCATCGACGATGGGCATGAAGAAGTCGGTGGTGGCGACGATGGCCTGATCCTCGGACAGCTTGAACACCGCCGCATCGTCGCTGGAGCCGATGCCGACCAGCAGTTCCTCGGGCACCGGCAGCGCCTTTGTCCCCTTCAGCAGATCCGAGAGCACGCCGGGCGCAATCTTGCAGCCGCAGCCGCCGCCATGGCTGAGCGAGGTCAGGCGGGGTTCGGCGGGATGCTTGGTATCGGACATCAGGTCTCTCCTGTCGAAAGCTCGGTGACGCGCGCCGCGATGCGGGCGGCCAGTCCGGGCAGGTCTTCGGGGGCAAGGCTGGGGGCCTCGATTTCGGACACCCGGGCCGGATCCATGCGGGCGCGGTGACGCGCATAGCCCGGATCATAGCGGACTTCCATCAGGCTGCGCGCCAGTGCGGTGAAGTCTCCGGTGCGGGCCTGGGCGTGCCAGGCATCGACCTGTTCACCCGCAAGGTAAGGGCGCAGGCTGTCCAGCGTATCGTGCAGCCGGGCCTCATCGGCGATCACGTCGCCATAGGCGCGCGTCAGATAGGCCGCACGCTGGTCCAGCGGAGCGTTCAGAACGATGCGCGGCGCGGATTTCATCGCCGTCCACAGCGCTGGCGGCACCCGGCAGTTGCCCACCTTCGAGCTTTCAGCCTCGACCAACACGGGCCGCGTAGGATCCAGCCGCGCCAGCTCCATCGCCACCGCCGTCTCGAAGCCGCGCTGCTGCGGCTGCGGCCCCATGGCCCCGAAAAGCGAGCCGCGATGATTTGCCAGCCCCTCGAGGTCCAGAACCTGCACGCCCCCCGCCTTCAGCAGGTGCAGAAGCTCGGTCTTGGCCGAGCCGGTATTGCCATCCAGCAGCACCATCGGCGCCGGGAAGGGCTGTTCGTAAAGCGCATCGACCACCAGTCCGCGGAAGGCCTTGTAGCCCCCTTCGATGGTCTCGACCCGCCAGCCGACCTGCCGCAGGATGATCGCAAAGGAGCCCGAGCGCTGCCCACCCCGCCAGCAATAGACCAGCGGACGCCAGCTGCCGTCACGATCCGCCAGCGGCCCCTCGAGATGGCGCGCCGCATTGCGCGACACCAGCGCCGCGCCGACCTTGCGCGCGGTAAAGGGCGACACCTGCTTGTAGATCGTGCCGACACGGGCCCGCTCGGCGTCATCCAGCACCGGCAGCGAGATGGCGCCCGGCAGGTGGTCGTCGGCGAATTCGGCGGGGGCCCGGACGTCGATGATCTCGTCGAAGTCCAGCAGGGCGAGGTCGGAGAGGGAAGTCAGCTTGATCGGCATGTCCCGCAGATAGCCCAAAGGGGCGCGCCGGGGAAGCTCCGGCTTGCGCGCCCGGCGCGGCGGCAGCGCAGAAGCACGCGAGGGGGCACGTTTTTCTCTTCTATCCACGCCGGGGCTTTGCTAGTACACGGCCCACGCAGCGCCCGCGCGCTGTGGGATGCGGGTGTGGCGGAATTGGTAGACGCACCAGATTTAGGTTCTGGCGCCTTTGGCGTGGGGGTTCGAGTCCCTTCACCCGCACCACATTGATTTCAGAAGACTTTCTCAAGAACGCCTTTGCCCGGGACATGCCGACCGTTGGCGGCTTCGCAAATTGTTTCGCAGGTGCCCCCTGCGTTCACGATTTACTCCACGACCACGGCATGAGCTTCGCGGTCAACTGCCCACCAACGTTGCACACTCTCCCTCACTTTCAGGGCCGGTTGTAAATGCCACCCCCATGCGCCCGCGAGTAGACCACGACATCGATGCAGCCAGGAGCCAAAGCATCTGCATTTCGAGTGGTAGACCGCAGCTCTTCCAGAACATTCATTCTGAAGCCAGCCTGGTCATGTCGAGGGTCCCTTCAGGGTCAGGAGTGCCAGCGCGTGAGCCGAAAACGTATCAGCGCGGCGGTCGTCATCGGCAATGCAGCGTTCAACTGCCTTCGACTGCAGGTCGCTCACCTGCGCCTTGGCCCCGGTGGGCACACGGCCTGCGGTCATGCCCTCTCTCAGCTCGCCCGGCATCCCTTCACAGGCGATCGGGCGACCGCCTGCCTCCGTCACGGCGATGCCCGAAACCTGCGCGACAGGTCCGGAGGCGGCGGGGCCATCCGGTCTGGCGGGCATTGCTGTCGGCGCGGCCTCGTCCCAGGTGGTCTCCAGATCGGTGATCCGCTTGCCTGCCGCGACCAGATCGCCGCTGGCCGCGATGGCCTGCGTGTCGACCACCATGGTCTGGAACAGCGACATGGTCCCCAGCAAGGGCTGCGTGGTGGCCGCGACAAATGCCGGTATATGGTGTTCCACGCCCGAGAAGACCGCGACGGAAACCGCGATCAGAGCCGTGGCGAGCAGAAATTGTTTCATGAGACAGGATCTCGGCACATGAAGGGACGAGGCGGTTCCGGGGGCGCATCTTCGCCCCCGCCTGACGGCAAGATTGCAAATCGGTAATCTGCGGGCAGGCCGTATTACGGATAATCAATCTGCTCGTCAGGCACCGACATCCGCCTGCACCTGGCCCGCCTGCGCCATATGTCACTTCCCGAACATGGGCCCGAGACCCCGCTGGTCCCTGGCATTCACGGTTTGGGCCTGTGTCTTGTCGCTGTCATGGACGGGACTGGCACGCTCTGTCTGCTGTCCGGGGCCAGCAGCCCGGAGGCCTCGGGCTGGATCATGTTCGTCCATAGACCGCTCGCCAACCTGGTCCGGGTTTACCGGATAGGACAGGCAGCCATGGCCGTCCTGGCACACCTGCTGACCGGTTTCGACATCCATGAGATGTGGTCCGTGAAACACCGCACAACGCTTGCAAAGGATTGATCTTGGCTTGCCCAAGGTGGCAACTCCTCACGACGGAGAGACAGGAACCCAGATGACCGAGAATAAGTCCCACCTTCGCCTGCTGCTGCCATATCTGGTGACGGCAGCCCTGTTCGCCCTGGGCGGCTATGCCCTCTATCACCTGCTGCGGGACGTGCAGTTGCGGGATGTCATGGCGATGGTGCGGAGCACGCCCGCCACGACTCTGGGTCTGGCGCTGCTCTGTACCTTCGGGGGCTACGTGGCGCTGATCGGCTATGACTGGTCGGCCCTGCGCTACATCGGTCACCGACTGCCGTTTTCGGTCACCGCAGCGGGATCGTTCCTGGGCTTTGGCATCGGCAATACCGTGGGCGCTGGCCCCGTTACCGGGGGCGCGGTACGATACCGCATCTACTCGGCCCTCGGACTGTCGCCGGTGGATATCGCGGGCATTTCGATCTTCAGCTCCGTCTCCTTCGGGATCGGATCGACCCTGGTGGGTCTGCTGGCGCTGGCCTGGCATCCGGACGCCCTTGGCGACCTGCTGTCCTGGTCGCCCGACACGATCCGCTGGACGGCACTGGCCGTGGCGGCAGCGGCGCTCGCGGTGATCGTCCTGCTGGCGACGCGCAAGGGCTCGCTAACCCTGCGGGGCGTGACCCTCTCTGCGCCCACGCCGGGCCTGATCGCGGGGCAATTCGTCTTCGTGGCCGTCGAGACGCTGATGGCAGCCACCACGCTCTACCTTCTTCTGCCGTCGGACGGGGTGGGCTTTGCCAGCTTCCTTGCCGTCTATGCCGCCGCCGTCCTGGCAGGTGTCATCAGCCATGTCCCGGGCGGCGTCGGTGTCTTCGAGACCGTGATCATCGCGGCCCTTCCCGGCAACGTGGCGGTGTCGCAGATTGCCGCGGGCCTGCTGTTGTTCCGCGTCGTCTACTACCTGCTGCCCTTCGCGCTGGCCCTCGCGCTCATGGCGCTTGGGGAAGCGCGTTTCCTGGGGAAACGCTTCGGGCCGGCCATGGCGCCGGTGCAAAAGGCCATCTCGGCCCTCATGCCGCTGGCCATGTCCGCCATGGTCTTCGCCTCCGGTGCCGTCATGATGCTGGCCTCCCTGCTGCCCCCCACGAGCGCATGGACCGAAGAGCTTGAAATCCTGCTGCCACTTGGCTTCGTCGAAGGGGGCGCGCTGCTGTCCAGCGCCCTCGGCGCCTGCCTTCTCGTGGTGGCGCATGGCCTGCTGCGACGGGTCGAGGGCGCCTGGTGGCTTGCCATGGGGTCCCTTCTGGCAGGGGCCGTCGTCAGCCTCGTTCACGGGATCGACTATGACCGGGCGGTGATCCTCGGGCTGGCTGCGCTCATCCTGCTGCCTGCGCGGCACGAGTTCTACCGCGCCACCCGTCTGACCCGGAACGTGCTTGGCCTGCGCTGGATCCTGATGATGGCCTGCCTGGTCGGCGCCCTTGCCGGGGTCTTCTTCTTCGCGCACAAGGCCGTGCCCTACGAGACCAGCCTCTGGTGGCAGTTCGCCTCGGATCGCGGCGCGCCGCGCTCGATGCGGGCGGGGCTGGTCGGGCTCCTGGTCCTGACATTGCTGCTGCTGCGCTATGCCCTGCGTCCCGGACGCCTGGCAGAGGTGCTGCCCGACGCAGAGACGCTGGACCGGGCGCAGGCGATCATCGCCGGCCAGCCGCGCCCCGAGGCCACCGTGGCCCTGACCGGGGACAAGGCCCTGTTGTTCTCGCCCTCGGGCAACAGCTTCCTGATGTATCGCACGCAGGGGCGCAGCTGGATTGCCCTGCATGACCCCATTGGCCGTCCCGACGAATTGCAGGCCCTGGCCTGGGACTTCCACGATGCTGCCTATGCCGCGAATGCGCGACCGGTGTTCTACTCGGTCTCGGCGGCCTCCGCCACGACCTGGATCGACATGGGCATGGTCGCCCACAAGTTCGGCGAAGAGGCGGTGGTCGATCTGCGCGCGTTCACCCTTGAGGGGCCGGACCGCAAGAAGCTGCGCGCGGCCTTCGCCCGTGCAGGGCGGGACGGGCTGACGTTCGACCTGCTCCCTGCCCCGCATGATCCGGACCTGCTGTCCGAGTTGAAGGAGATCTCGGATGCCTGGCTGGCATCCAAGATCGGCAAGGAGAAGGGCTTCTCCGTCGGCAGCTTCAATCCCGACTACCTGAACCGGACCCCGATCGCCGTGGTCCGGCACGAAGGGCGGATCGTGGCCTTCGCCAATCTCTGGCTCACCGAGGTCAAGGCGCGCGCCTCGGTCGACCTGATGCGGCATCACGACGACATCCCGAATGGCGTCATGGATTTCCTGTTCACCTCTCTCCTGTTGCATTTCAAGGAAGACGGTCACGCCGAGTTTTCCCTTGGCAACGCGCCGCTGTCCGGTCTCGAAGCCCGCCGCGGCGTGCGGATGAGCACCCATCTTGGCGCCTTCGTCTACCGGCATGGCGGACAGTTCTACAACTTCGAGGGATTGCGCTCCTTCAAGCAGAAGTTCGGCCCGAAGTGGCAGCCGATCTACGTGGCCGTGCCGCCGCGCGCGAACCTCATGGCCATTGCCCGCGATCTGATCGGAGCGATCGGGCGCGCGCCGGCAAGCAAGGGCTGTCGTGATGGCTGAGGCGGCCATCCTGGTTCACAGGGCATGACCCGTTCCGGTCCCCTGGCGTTGGTCAGCCTCATGTGACCACACGCGCGTATCGCTCGACTGGCCGCGCTGGCCCGAGGCGTGGAACGCGCCACCCACCTGCTTGGAGGAGGCTGTCGAACCACGCCAAAGGTTCTTCCGGAGAACCCGCCGGATCAGACCGGACCGCCCCCCCTCGCGGCGCCCCCGGCCCCGGGAGGGGGGTAAGATGCCTGCCCGGTCGCGCCCGGGCTCAGCCCTGCTTCCAGCGGGTCAGGTGCTGATGGGTCAGCGCGCGAAGCCGCTCTGCATCGCGCACCGCGACGGCGGCGGCCATTTCCAGGTGATCGACGCTTGAGTGCCGGAGATGGGTCGCCGCCGACCAGCCCGACCAGTCGCCCGGCAGGTCCCGCTCTCGCAGGTCATTGATCATCTGCACGAGGGTCGAATTCGCC
>NZ_AFPM01000210.1 GCF_000220565.1 Oceanicola sp. S124
AGAGCTGACGGTTCAGCCCGTTCTTGTAAAGGTCGTCCGGCACCCGGTTCGAAGTGGTCACCACCACCACACCGGCCTCGAAGAGCGCCTCGAACAGGCGGCCGACGATCATCGCATCGGTGATGTCGGTGATCTGCATCTCGTCGAAGGCCAGCACGCGCAGCTCTGCGGTGATCTTGTCGACCACCGGCTTCAGGCTGTCCTCGACACCGGCCTTGCGCGCCGCATGCATCCCCTCGTGGATCTCCTGCATGAAGGCGTGGAAGTGGACCCGGCGCACCGGCACCTCCAGCCCCTCGACGAAGAGATCCATCAGCATCGACTTGCCGCGCCCGACCCCGCCCCAGAGATAGAGGCCCTTCGGCGCCTCGGGGGCCTTCCGACGCCCGAAGAAGCCGCGCTTCACCGGGGCCGAGAGCCCCTCGCCGATGCGGTCGAACTCGGGCAGGACATGTTCCTGCGCCGGGTCGGGGCGGATGTCTCCGGCAGAGACGCGGGCTTTGTAGAGATCGGACAGGCACTTCATGTGCCGGTGATAATACGGCCCCGCGCCCCGGGAAAGCGCACAATGCGGAATAGCGGCGTTCACAAAGGCTGAATTGACCTGTCAGCGATCCCGCCTAATCTGCGCGAACCAACGGGAGGAGCCCCATGCAACCGACAGCCCGCCTTTTCACCCCCGTGTTGATCGCGGGCTGCGTGATCATCCTGATCAACTTCGCCATCCGCGCCAGCTTCGGTGTCTTCCAGATCCCGATCGCGGAAGAGTTCAACTGGATGCGCGCCGACTTCAGCCTGGCCCATCGCGATCCAGAACCTCGCCTGGGGCATCGGCCAGCCGCTGTTCGGCGCCTTCGCCGAAAAGCTGGGCGACCGCAGGGCCATCATCCTCGGCGCGGTGATCTATTCCCTCGGCCTCGTGCTGTCCTCCTTCGCGGTGACACCCGAGGCGCATTGGGGCCTGGAAATCCTTGTGGGCTTCGGCATCGCCGGCACCGGCTTCGGCGTGATCCTCGCCGTGGTGGGCCGAGCCGCCTCGCCCGAGAACCGCTCGATGTCGCTGGCCATCGCCACGGCAGCGGGCAGCGCCGGGCAGGTCATCGGCGCGCCCACGGCGGAATTCCTGCTGGGCCTGATGCCCTGGCAGAACGTCTTCCTGGTCTTCGCCGCCGCCATCCTGCTGGTGCTTCTGCTGCTGCCGATGATGCGCACCCAGACGCCGCCCGCCACCAAGGCCGAGCTGGAAGAGACCCTCGGCCAGATCCTGGTCCGCGCCGGCAAGGATCCGACCTTCGCGATGATCTTCCTGGGCTTCTTCTCCTGCGGCTACCAGCTGGCCTTCATCACCGCCCACTTCCCCGCCTTCGTGACAGAGCTTTGCGGCCCGATCGCCTCGGGCAGCATCCTGGCCAACATGGGGATCGAGACCACTTCGGCCCTTGGTGCCATCGCCATTTCGCTGATCGGGGTCTTCAACATCGGCGGCACGCTGCTGGCGGGCTACCTGGGCAAGACGCTGCCCAAGAAGTACCTGCTGGCGGGCATCTACACCCTGCGCACCATCGTCGCCGGGGTCTTCATCCTGATGCCGATCACGCCCGGCTCGGTGCTGCTGTTCTCGGCCCTGATGGGCGGGCTGTGGCTGGCGACGGTGCCGCTGACCAGCGGCCTGATCGCCCATATCTACGGGATGCGCTACATGGGCACGCTCTACGGCATCGTCTTCCTCAGCCACCAGATCGGCGGCTTCATGGGGGTCTGGCTGGGCGGCAAGATGTACGACATCCACGGCGATTACACGCTGGTCTGGTGGATCGGTGTCGGCGTCGGTGCCTTCTCGGCGCTGATCCACCTGCCGGTGCGCGAGAACCGCAGCGAAGCGCCGATGTCAGTCGCCCGGGGCTGAGCGGAGTCAGATCTCGCCGTCTTCCCAAAGCCATGTGCGGAAGGCGCGCACCAGCGCGTCAGGATGGGAGAGGGGCAGCCAGTGCCCCGCCCCCGCCACCTGCTTCTGCACCGAGGCCCGGTTCCAGCGCGAGATGACGCCCATCCCCTCAAGCGGGATGGCGCGGTCCTCTGCGGCCCAGATCGTCAGCATCGGCACGCCCGCCTTGGCGACGCGGCGATGCTCCAGCTCCTGCGGATCGCGCAGGATGCCGCGCAGCGAGGCCAGCACCGCCGGCGTGAAGCCGCGCCACAGCGCCTCGCCCGCCTGCCGCTTCGCCACCTGATCCGGGACCCCCTCGGCGACGGCACGGCGGGCGGCGCGGCGGTGCATCCCGGGATAGAGCGCCTGGAACAGCCAGCGTCCGGTCCAGCCCGCGTCGCGCATCCAGCGCATCAGCCCGGCAGGATAGCCGCCCATGCCCGCGGGTGCGACCAGCACCAGCTTCTCGATCCGCCCCGGGTGCTCGGCGGCATAGGCCGTCGCCACCGCCGCGCCCATGGAATAGCCGAACAGCGTCACCGGGCCGTCGATATCCAGCGCGGCCATCAGCTGCGAAAGCTGGGTGGTGAAAAAGCCCGCCTCCTGCGCACCGCCGGGACGGTCCGACCAGCCGCGCCCCAGCAGGTCGTAGGTTAGCACGTGATAGCCCATGCCCGCCAGCTGCGGTGCCACCGCGTCCCAGACATAGGCCGGGGTGGTCAGGCCATGGATGCAGATCGCCACCGGGTCACCCGCCTCGCCGTACCAGCGGAAACGGGTGCGGCCAGCGGGCAGCTCGGCGATCTCGCCCGGCACCCTGCCTCGCCGCTCGGCGACCTTGGGGCGCATGTCCTCGCGCAGGAAGGGCGCAAGGGCCAGCGCCCCGCCGGCACCGGCCAGCCAGAGCAGCGGCGCGAGGCTCACTTCGCCTCGGCTTCGCTCAGCAGGCCTTCGGCCACCAGGCGCGCGGCCCAGCCCTCGGGGCCCTCGAAGTGATGCGTCCGCCAGCCGCGCGCAGCGGCGGCGGCAATATTGTCCGAGCGGTCATCGGTGAAGATCAGCTCGGCCCCCGACAGGCCCGAGCCCTCTTCCAGCATCTCGTAGATGCGCGGATCGGGCTTGATCACCTCCATGTGGCCCGAGATGTAATCCTGGTCGAACTCGTTCAGCACCGGGTATTCGGCGGCAGCGATCCTGTAGGTGCCAATACCGAAGTTGGTCAGGGAGAACACCGGGATGCCCTTGGCCCGCAGGGCACGCAGCAGGCGCCAGCTGTGCGGAATGGCAGGGGCGCACATGGTCAGCCAGTCCGCGTGCCAGGTCAGGATCTCGTCCCGGTACTCGGGGTGATCCTCGGCCAGCAGCGCCGTCAGCTCGGCCATGTCGCCGCCCCGGTCGACGCGGTCGTTCATCGCGTGCAGGTCCACCGCCGCGAAGACCTCGCGCCGCCGCTCTTCACCGAACTTGCGGTCGTAATGCGCTTCGGGGTGCCATTCGACCAGCACGTTGCCGATGTCGAAGACGACAGCCTTGATGGGGGTATCCGTCATTTGGAGATCAATTTCCCTTTTTCGCAGCGCTGCGCAGTGCGGTTTCCAGAGCGCTCAGGAAACGAGAGCGGTCGGCCTTTGTAAAGCCCTTGCCCCCGCCCCCGGCCCCCAGCGGATTGGCGGCGCGCAGGTCCGCCATCAGATCGCGCATGGCAAGCTGCTGGCCGATGTTCGCCTCGGTGAACCTCTCGCCGTTATGGCGCAGGCAGGTGGCCCCGGCGGCGACGCATTTCGCCGCCAGCGGGATGTCACCCGTCACCACAACGTCGGAGGGCCCGGCGCGTTCCGCGATCCACTTGTCGGCCTCGTCCGGCCCGGCATCGACGATCTGGTGACGCACGTAGGGGTTCTGAGAGGGCCGCAGCCCGCCGTTGGAGACCATCCAGACGGTCACCCTGTGGCGGGTCGCCACGGTTTCGGCCTCGGCTTTCACGGGGCAGGCATCGGCATCGACGTAAATGGCGGTCATGTCAGCAGGGTCAGGATCTCATCGAGGGGTTTCTTGATCTTCGCAGCCGCGGGCACGGTGGCCTCGGGCGAAGGGTGGCCGACGGCCAGGATCATCACCGGCTTCTCGTGCTCGGGACGGTCGCACAGATCGTTGAGGAAGCGCATCGGGTTGGGGGTATGGGTCAGGCAGGACAGGCCGGCATTGTGCAGCGCGGTGATCAGGAAGCCGGTGGCGATGCCGACGCTTTCGGGCACGTAGTAGTTCTTGTAGCGGGTCCCGTCCCGGGTCATGCCGTAGCGCTGCGCGAAGACGACGATCAGCCAGGGCGCCTGTTCCAGGTGCGGCTTGTCGACCCCGGTGCCGATCGGTTCGAGCGCCTGCAGCCATTCGTCCCCCGCCGCGCCGGCATAGAACTTCTCTTCCTCGGCCTCGGCGGCGGCGCGGACCTGCGCCTTCAGCGCGGGCGCGGCGATGGCGGTGAAATGCCAGGGCTGGTGATTGGCCCCCGAGGGCGCCAGCCCGGCCGCGGCGACGCAGTCGCGGATCACCTGCGCATCGACCGGACGGTCGCTGAAATCGCGGATCGTGTGGCGGGTCTTCATCAGCGCGTGGAAGGCCCGCGCCGCCTCCAGCATCTGCGCGTCACCGATCTCGTCGCGCGGCGGCAGGGGCAGCGGCTCGTAGGCGATCTTTCCGGTGCTGTACATTCTGGCTCTCCTCCCTCTGGAAGCAGGATCATCGCAGGAAGCGTGGTCCCGTCAATGGCCGGGCCTTGCCGGGGGGCGGGCAAGTCTGCATTATCCGCTCGTAGCTCGGAGGCCACATGGATACGCAGCAGGCGCCAACCCGCAGGGGGCGCAAATACGACCAGGTTCTCGAGGGCGCCCGCCGCGTCTTCCTGAAAGACGGGTTCGACAGCGCCAATGTCGACGAGATCGCCCGCGAGGCCGGGGTCTCGAAGGCGACGCTCTACAGCTATTTCCCCGACAAGCGGCTGCTGTTCTTCGAGATCGCCCGCTGCGAATGCACCCGTCAGGCCGAGGCGGCGCAGAACGTGGTCATGCCCGACCTGCCTCCGCGCGCCCTGCTGATGGGCGCGGCGCGCAAGATGGTCGGCAACCTGTCCTCGCCGATGATGATCTCGATGTTCCGGGTGGCCGCCGCAGAGGCCGGGCGCTTCCCCGAGCTGGCACGCGACTTCTATGCCAAGGGGCCGCAGATGGCGCATCGCCTGCTCTCGGGCTACCTGCGCGGCGCCGCCGAGCGCGGCGAGCTGCGGATCGAGAACCCCGACATGGCCGCCGCCCAGTTCGCCGAGCTGTGCAAGGCCGGGCTGATGCCCAAGCTGCTGTTCGGCATCATCGACAAGGTGCCTGACGCCGAGGCGGAACTTGTCGCCCGCGAGGCGGTTGAGACCTTCATGGCCCGCTACGGACCAAAAGAGGATACCGAATGAAACGACCCGCTCTCGCCCCCATCCTGGCCCCCACCCTGGCCCTGCTGGCCCTGACCACGCTTGCCGCCATGTCGCGCGCGCCCGAGGCGACGCCCTGCGGCAGCGAACTCCACGAAGACCTCGTCGGTCAGCAATGGTCCGACGACATGACCCCGCAGCGGGAGGGGCCGGTTCGCGTGTTGCACCCGGATTCGATGGCGACCATGGACCACCGGCCCGACCGGCTGAACATCCATGTCGCCAAGGACGGCAAGGTCAGCGAGCTGCGCTGCGGCTAGGGGAACGCTGCAGCCAGGGAAACGGGGCGCCTTGCGGACGCCCCCTCCCATCACCCGGATCACTCCACCCGGAAGGCCTTGTGGCAGGCACCGCAGTTGCCCCCCACGCTTCCGAAACCGGCCTTGATGCCGTCAAGGCTGCTGACATCCAGCGCCAGGGCGGCCTGCTCCAGCTGGGCCGCGATGGCAGTGAACTGATCCCAGTCCTCCCAGATCGCCGGAGAGGCCTCGGATTCGGGATCCGTCTCCTGCGGCTCGAACTTCTCGGGGATCATCGCGGCGGCGGCGGCCAGGGCGGCCTGGGCCTCTTCGGCCTTGGCCGCGTCGAAGTCGACCCGTCCCTGGGCCATGCCCCCGATCACGGCGAAGTTGCCGCGGATCTCGCCCATCAGGGCGATGCGCTCCTTGACGGCGGGGTTGGACGCCTCGGCATGGGCCAGCGGCGTCATCGGCGTCAGCGCGGCCGTGCCCAGGGCGATCACGGCGACAATTGCTGCGGTTCTTGGCTTCATCGGAAATGCTCCACGTTGCGAACTGCGGACAGACTACCCGGCAAAGCTTATCCGCCAAGGGCCGAGATGGCTTCTCACGAAATGGTCAGGAGTTTCCCCGCAGGCTGGGGGAAACTTGCCGCCGGCCGCCCAGGGAAACGCCTTTCCCGCGGCACGGCCCGCATGCGGCAGGTCCCACGGCCCGCGGCCCCCTCAGAAGCACCTTGATTTTACCCCCCTGCAGGCGCAGATTCGAAGAATGAACATGCAGCCCCAAGCCCCGATCCCGGGGGTTTCCGCCGACCAGGTGGCCTTCCACCGGACCGAGCTGAGCGTGATCCTCTCCCTCTACGGTCGCTTCGTGGCCGCGGGCGAATGGCGCGACTACGGGATATCCTCGCTGCGCGAGGTGGCGGTCTTCTCGGTGTTCCGCCGTTCTGCCGAATTCCCCCTCTACCGGATCGAAAAGCGCCCCAAGCTGCGCACGCGCCAGGGCATGTATGCCGTCGTCGGCATGGACGGGCAGGTGCTGCGCCGGGGCCATGACCTGAAGACCGTGCTGCGGGTGCTGGAACGCAAGCTGATCCGCGCGGTCGACAGCGCCGACTAGAGGCGCCGCCGCCCGGTCACCGGCCCCTCTCCCGCCGCTGCAATCCGCGCGATGGCGCCAGAGAGGCTCTCGTGGGCCACCGACATCGTGTGGGCATTGGCATGCAGGATCCGGTCCGGCCCGCTGACCCAGGCCACGTGGCCCTTCCAGAACACCAGGTCGCCGCGGCACAGCTCTGCCGTCTCGGGCAGCGCCTCGCCCAGCTCGGCGGCCTGCATGTCGCTGTCGCCGGGGCAGGCAATGCCGCAGGCCCGGCAACTGCCCTGCACGAGGCCCGAGCAGTCGATCCCCCCGGCACCGTTACCGCCCCAGAGGTAGGGCATCCCCAGCAAGCGCTCGGCCACCTCGACCGGATCGGGCTGCACGGTCTCGCCAAGGTTCAGGTGGCTGGCCGGCACATGGCCCGCATCGCAGCGCGCCCAGCCGTCCTGCACCTCGAAGACATGCAGCCGCGCGCCGAAGGCCAGACGCGCCACGGCCATGGCACGGGCCCTGGGGGCCTCCCAGACGAGGGTCTCGCGGCAGGCAACGGAAGCATTGGGGGCAGGCTGATCCGCTGCCGCCAGCGCTCCGGCGGCGAGATAGCCGGTATAGCCATCCGCCTCGGCCTCGACGAAGGCGAAGCCCGCGTGGATCTCGTAGACCCGCAGCGCGGCACCGCGCAGAAGCTGGCGGTCGCGGCGCCCGCCC
>NZ_AFPM01000209.1 GCF_000220565.1 Oceanicola sp. S124
CGGGCGGCGGCAGGTCGTCNCGGGCTTCGTACTGACGCTGCTCCGGACGGGCCGTGTAGGCCGGCTGCGCCCTGGGGGCTGCTGGTGATGCTGGGGCTGCTGCTGATAGCCCTGCGACGCGGCGGGGCGATGCTGAACCGGCTGCGGCGCGGGCTGCTGACGCTCGAGGTCGTCGAACAGGGTCGGCGCGTTGTCCAGATCCTCTTCCATCGGCGCATAGCCGTGCTGGCGCGCAGCGGACCGGTAGGCCGGCTGTGCGGCCGGTTGCGGCGCGGGCTGCGGTGCCGGCTGGGGTTGGTAGGCGGCCTCGGCGGGCGCTTCCTCTTCCATCCGCACGGCGGCCTTCAGCGGCTCGGCCATGCGGCGACGGGGCACCGGGATTTCCTGGTGGCTGTCGACGGCGTCGATACCGGTGGCGACCACCGAGACGCGCATCGCGCCTTCCATGCTCTCGTCCAGGGTCGAGCCGACGATGATGTTGGCGTCCGGGTCCACTTCCTCGCGGATGCGGTTCGCGGCTTCGTCCAGCTCGAACAGGGTCAGGTCGTGACCGCCGGTGATGTTGATCAGCACGCCGCGGGCGCCCTTCAGGCTGATCTCGTCCAGCAGCGGGTTGGCGATGGCCTTCTCGGCCGCCTGAAGCGCGCGGGTCTCGCCCTCGGCCTCGCCGGTGCCCATCATGGCCTTGCCCATCTCGTCCATAACGGCGCGGACGTCGGCGAAGTCGAGGTTGATCAGGCCCGGGCGGACCATCAGGTCGGTCACACCCTTGACGCCCTGGTAGAGCACGTCATCGGCCATCGAGAAGGCCTCGGTGAAGGTCGTCTTTTCGTTCGCCAGGCGGAACAGGTTCTGGTTCGGGATGATGATCAGCGTGTCCACGACCTTCTGGAGGGCGTCGACGCCCTCTTCGGCCTGGCGCATCCGCTTCACGCCTTCGAACTGGAAGGGCTTGGTCACCACGCCCACGGTCAGCACGCCCAGCTCACGCGCGGCCTGCGCGATGATCGGGGCTGCGCCGGTGCCGGTGCCACCGCCCATGCCGGCGGTGATGAAGCACATGTGTGCGCCGGCCAGGTAATCGACGATCTGCTCGATGCTCTCTTCGGCGGCGGCGGCACCCACGGAGGCTTTCGCCCCGGCGCCCAGACCTTCCGTCACCTTGACGCCGAGCTGCACACGGGCCTGCGCGCGGCTCTGCTGAAGCGCCTGGGCGTCGGTGTTCGCAACGACGAAATCGACCCCCTCAAGCTCCTTGTCGATCATGTTGTTGACGGCATTACCGCCGGCCCCGCCCACACCGAACACGGTGATGCGCGGCTTCAACTCTTCTCCCATGCCGGGAACGCTGAGGTTCAGTGTCATCGATTTTCCGCCTGCTTGGCCCCTTTGCGGGGTTTTTTCTGCCTATCACGTAAAACATTAACGCTTTCCCGGAGGCTCGTCACCCCAAAATAAGCGAAAAACACCAAATCTGGCGCGAATTCAGGGGCCGTTCGCGGTATCTCGCCGAAAGCACATGATGTTGCGTTTACCAGTTGTCACGGAACCAGCGCACGGCCCGCTTCAGAGAGCGCGCGGGGAACTGGTCCAGCGGCAGGTCGAAGTCCCACCACTCGTCCTGCGGATGCGCCGCAAAGAGGCACATGCCGACCGCCGAGGCAAAGCCCGGGCCCGTCGCCGCCTGGGGCAGCCCATGCACGCGCAGGGGCCGGCCAAGGCGCACCTGCTGGCCGAGGATCTTCGAGGCCAGCGCGCCCAGGCCGGGGATCTGGCTGGCGCCGCCGGTCAGCACGATCTGCTGGTTGGGCAGGTGATCGAAACCCGCCGCATCGAGGCACAGACGCACCTCTTCCAGGATCTCCTCGACCCGGGGGCGCATGATGCCGATCAACTCGGCGCGGGTGCAGGAGCGGCGGTCGTGTTCGTAATCGCCGGTCTCGCCGCCAATCTCGATCCGCTCACGGTCATCCATCCCGGTGGCATGAACACCGCCGTAGAAGGTCTTCAGCCGCTCGGCATTGGCGAAGGGGATCTGCAGCGCCATCGAGATGTCGCCGGTCACGTGGTCGCCGCCCATGCGGACCGCATCGGCGTAGATCATGTGCTTCTTCATGAAGATGGACAGCGAGGTCGTGCCGCCGCCCATGTCGATGCAGGCCGCGCCCAGCTCCTGCTCGTCCTCGACGAGGCTGGAGATGCCCGAGACGTAGGGAGACGAGGCGATGCCCGCCAGCTCGAGGTCGCAGCGCTTGACGCAATGGGCGAGGTTCTGCACCGCCGCCGCATCGACGGTCAGCATGTGCATGTCGGTGGCCAGCGTCCGGCCGATCTGGCCGCGCGGATCCGACAGGCCCGAGCGGTGATCCAGCGCGAAGTTCACCGGCTGGGCGTGCAGCACCTCGCGGCGCTCGCCGTAATCGGGAAGGTCGCAGGCCGCCAGCACGCGGCTGACATCCTGTTCGGTGACCAGGTCGCCCTCGACCTGCACCTCGCCGGCAAGGCCGTAGCTGCGCGGCCCGGCGCCCGAGAAGCAGGCGATCACATGGTCGACCCGCACCTTGGCCATCTTCTGCGCCGCCTGCAGGGCGGTACGTATGGCGCGCTCGGTTTCCGGCATGGCGTCGATCTCGCCGAAGCGCACCCCGCGGGACCGGGTGGTGGCGGCCCCGATGACCCGGAAGCCCGCCTGCCCCGCAAGAGAGCCGACACCATCGCCCGGCAACGCGCCGCGTCCGGCATTGTCGAAACGCAGGATCAGGCAGGCAATCTTCGAGGTGCCGACATCCAGCACCGCCACGACGCCCCGCTGCATCGCCGCCTTGCGCATGTTGCGCATCGCCCGCTGGGATTCGTAAAGCTCCATCATCATCTGCCGTCCGCTGCCTCTTCCTGTCGACCTTGTGGCCGGTTCTCGTTGATCTGCATCGTCAGTTTTTCCGCCCCGCCTCGATGACGAGGGATCGGATGCGCCGCCAGTCGGTCACCGCGCCCTCGGTCAGGCGCAGGGTCGGACGGTCGGCCAGCCGCATGTCCACCGCCAGCACGTCGCGGCCCAGAAGCTCCTGTGCCTCGTCCAGGGCCAGCACACGTTCCAGTGCCTGCACGGATTTCTCTTCCGGCAGCATGATCCGCTGGTCACGGTCCAGCACCAGGTCCCAGCGACGCTCGCCGATCCGCTCGAGGCCTCGCAGGCGGCTGGCGATCGGCTCGGCCGCGGCGATCAGGGCCAGCGCCTCGGGAATGGCGGCGGGCTGGCCCGCCCCCGCCAGCACCGGCAGGTCGGGCCGTTCGCTGCGGCTGCGGATTGCGCCGGTCACCGCGCCCGTGGGATCCACCAGGTCGTAGCCGTCAATGCCGCGCCAGATCGCCACCGGCACCCGCTCGACCACCGAGATCCGCAGCACCCCGCCATCGCGCAGCTGCAAGGCGGCCTCGGCCACCGAGGGCAGGCTTTCGACGGTTTCCTTCAGCCCGGCCAGGTCGATATGGAAGGACGAGCGCGGCAGGTCCAGCTCGGCGATCTCGCGGATATCCTCTTCGGTGCCGGGCGAGGCATTGGTGACCTCCATGGCGCGGACCATGAACTGATCCATGGTCTCGAAGTCGGCCTTCCAGCCGCGCACCATCGCCACCACGTTGTCGCGCCGCATCTCGTCGGCCATGTAGAGATGGACCGAGCCGAAGCAGACCACCGCCGGGACGACAATGCGCAGGGCCAGGCGATAGCCCGGCGTCAGCAGGAAACGCTGCAGCCGATAGGACCAGCGCGAGGGGGCCGGATCCGGTCGCGCCGCCTTGCGGCGCGTGGCTCTCAGCGCTCGCATGAGGCGTCCTCCACCATCCAGCGGCACAGCTTGCCGAAGCTCATCCCCATGGCCGCCGCCTGTTCGGGCACCAGAGAGGTCGGCGTCATGCCGGGCTGGGTGTTGGTCTCCAGCAGCACGAGGCCGTCAAGGCCGCGGCTGTCGTCCCAGCGGAAATCGGTGCGCGAGACACCGCGGCAGCCCAGCACCTGATGCGCGCTCAGCGCATGGGCCATGCAGGCGTCGGTGATCTCGGCGGGCAGCTCGGCCGGGCAGACGTGGCGCGATCCGCCCGGGGTGTACTTGGCGGCGTAGTCGTACCAGCCCTCGGTCACGATCTCGGTCACGCAGAGGGCGCGGTCGCCCAGCACCGAAACCGTCAGCTCGCGCCCCGGCACATAGGCTTCGACCATCAGCCTCGCGGGCATCTCGGGCGCCAGTTGCGGCGGGCGGTTGGCGCCCTCCTGCACGATGTAGATGCCGACGGAGGAGCCTTCGTTATAGGGTTTCACCACGTAGGGCGGGGCCATGACGTGATCGGCCTCGACCTCGGTCCGGTCGGCCAGCAGGCTGTCGACCACCGGCAGGCCGGCGGCGCGATAGGCGGCCTTGGTGCGCTCCTTGTCCATCGCCAGTGCGGAGGAGAGCACCCCGGAATGCGTATAGGGCAGGCGCAGCCATTCCAGCATCCCCTGCACGCAGCCGTCCTCGCCCCAGCGACCGTGGAGCGCGTTGAAGACGACGTCGGGAGAAATCTGCGCAAGACGCGCGGCAAGGTCGTCGCCCGCATCCACGGTCACGACCTCGAAACCTTCGTCCCGCAAAGCGGCGGCGCATTCACGCCCCGACGACAACGACACCTCGCGCTCAGCCGAGGGTCCGCCCATCAGGAGTGCCACTTTCGGGTTTGCCCTGCTCGACGAACCCATGTGCCTCAATGTCCCGGACCTTTGCGGCCCTTCTCGTTCCCCGGGGAAATCCCGGGCGCCTTGACCGATTTGCCCGGCCTTCGGCGAAACTGCCCGCCTTGCGGCGTGATTATCTGTGCTTTCCAGCGGATTTTCAGGTGCTCTCGCCCCCTTCGGGACCGGGGGCCGGTTCACCCACCCGCATGATTTCCCAATGTAACTCTATTCCCCGGCTTTTAAAAACCCTTTTTCGGACTTCCTCGCCCAGATCTTCCAGGTCGCGCGCCGTGGCCGCGCCGGTGTTGATCATGAAGTTCGAATGTTTCTCGCTCATCTGCGCGCCGCCGATGGAAAATCCGCGCAATCCCGCCTCGTCGATCAGCTTCCAGGCCTTGAGGTCGTGCACGTCATCGGCCCGCCCGGTCGAGGAGAAGCCGGCCGGATTGCGGAAGGTCGAGCCGGCCGAGCGGTCCTTCACCGGCTGGCTGGCGTCACGCTGGTCAAGCTGCGCCTGCATCCGCGCCACCAGCGCCTCGGGCGCGCCCTCCGGCGCTTCGAAGGTGGCGCCGGTCAGCACCCAACCCTCGGGCAGGGCGCTGTGGCGATAGGCGAACTCCAGCTCGGCAGGAGAGAGCGTGACCGCCCTGCCCTCGCGCGTCACCGCCCGGGCCTCGACCAGCACGTCGGCGACGTAGCTGCCGTAGCAGCCCGCGTTCATCCGCACCGCGCCGCCGACAGAGCCGGGGATGGTGCGCAGGAAGGTCAGGTCCAGCCCCGCATCCGCCGCCTTGCGCGCCACATGGCTGTCCGGGCAGGCCGCCCCGGCCGTCACCCGCGTGCCCTCGATTTCGACGCCGTTGAAGCCCCGGCCCAGCCGGATCACCACGCCGCGGATACCGCCGTCGCGCACGATCAGGTTCGAGCCGACACCCATCACGAAGACCGGCACATCGCTGTCCAGCTCGGCAAGGAAATGTTGCAGGTCCTCAAGATCGGCGGGCTGGAAGAGATACTCGGCCGGACCACCGACGCGCAGCCATGTCAGCCGCGACAGGTCGCGCCCCGGCGTCAGCGCGCCCCTGATCTCGATCTCCTGCGGTCGGGCCATGGGGACTCCTGCTGTCAGCTTGCCGAACATCTGCGGGGAAAGCCGGACCGGCCGACAGGGGCAGCGCCCCTCCCCGCCCCGCAGATAGCAACCGCAGACCGGGGCGACAAGTCAGCGGCGCCGGCACACCAGCGCCCGGACGCCGAGCCAGAGCAGGCAAAGGCCAAGCCCCGCCACGCCGAAGACCGACAGCGCCAGCGCGCTCATGTAGCCGAGGACCGGGCCCGGGTTCCGGTTCAGCCCTGGAACCTGATCAAAGGGACCGACGAGCCAAAATGCGCCCAGCATGAAGAGACCGAAGAGGGGAAGTCCGAGGGCGGGCACAATCTCGTCCTCGAGCAGCCAGCGGATGACCATGACCAATGTGACAAGCCCGACAAGCAGCGGCAGAAGCAAGAGCAGCAGGTCCATCGCGGGGCCCGGGCCCTAGCCGAGGCGCGAGCGCAGCCAGCGGGTCAGGTAGACAACGGGCCAGCGCAGGATCGACATGCCACCCAGAAGCACGATCAGCCCGGCCCAGGGGCCATGCTGCATGGTGACGAAGCCCAGGATGGGGATGCCGCAGGCGATCAGCACATAGGCGCGCGACCAGTGCTGATCGCGGGACGGGATCATCGCGAGGATGTTGGCCGCGACGCCCCAGAGGGCCGCAAGTAGGATGGATTCGCTCATCGTGCCGCCTCCTCTTCCGAGATCTTCCTGGTAAGCGGTTTGCTGCCGCCCGGACCCCGTCACTTTTTTATCATCTGTTGCCTGTTTGCAAGACATTACCCGCAAGAGCCTGCCCGAACAAGAAAGTTCTGGACAGTTCACGAAGGAATTATCAGCAGATTGCCGCCGTCGAACGGGCGCGACGACGCCCGCTCAGCGATGACGGCTACTTCGACAGGCGCTCGGGCAGGCGGTTCGCCCAGGTCGAGATGGTGCCGGCGCCGAGACAGACGACCATGTCGCCCGGCTGGGCCTGCTCACGCACCAGCCGTTCCAGGTCGTCTTCCGAGGTGATTGCGCGGGCATGGCGATGGCCATGGCGGATCATCCCGGCGACGAGATCGTCGCGGGTGGCGCCGGGGATCGGATCTTCGCCGGCGCCGTAGACCTCGGCGATGGCGACCACGTCGGCCTCGTTGAAGCAGGCGCAGAAATCCTCGAACAGCGTATGCAGCCGCGAGTAGCGGTGCGGCTGGTGCACCGCGATCACCCGGCCCTCGCTGGCCTGGCGCGCGGCCTTCAGCACGGCGGTGATCTCGACCGGATGGTGTCCGTAGTCGTCGATGATGGTGACGCCGTTGACCTCACCCACGCGGGTGAAACGCCGGTTCACGCCGCCGAAGGCGGCCAGGGCGGCGCGGATCTCGTCCGCCTTCATGCCGAGATGGCGCGCCACGGCGACGGCCGACAGCGCGTTGGAGACGTTGTGATCCCCAGGCATCGGCAGGGTGCAGCCCTCGATCACCATGTCCTCGCCCTGCAGCGCCACGTCGAAATGCGCCACGCCGGCCTTGTAGGTCAGGTTTATGGCGCGCACATCGGCCTGGGCGTTGAAACCATAGGTCACCACGCGGCGGTCACTGATCTTGCCGACGAGGCTCTGCACCTCGGGGTGGTCGGTGCAGCAGACCGCGATACCGTAGAACGGGATGTTCGAGACGAAATCCAGGAACCCCTTGCGCAGGGTGTCGAAGTCACCCCAGTGATCCATGTGCTCGGGGTCGATATTGGTGACGATGGCGATGGTGGCGGGAAGGCGGTTGAAGGTGCCGTCGCTTTCATCCGCCTCGACCACCATCCATTCGCCCAGACCAACGCGCGCGTTGCTGCCATAGGCATGGATGATGCCGCCGTTGATCACGGTGGGGTCGAACTTGCCCGCATCCAGCAGGGTGGCGACCATGGTGGTCGTCGTGGTCTTGCCATGGGTACCGGCGACGGCGATGTTGGACTTCAGCCGCATCAGCTCGGCCAGCATCTCGGCCCGGCGGACCACCGGCAGGCCCTTCAGGCGCGCCTCGTCCAGCTCGGGGTTGCCCGGCTTGATGGCGGAAGAGATCACCACCACCTCGGCGTTCTCCAGGTTCTCGGCCCGCTGGCCCTCGAAGATCAGCGCCCCCAGCTTTTCCAGCCGGTCGGTGATCTTCGAGCGTTTCAGATCGCTGCCCTGCACCACGTAGCCATGGTTCAGAAGGACCTCGGCAATGCCCGACATGCCGATCCCGCCAATGCCGACGAAATGGATGGGACCGACGTCCCCGGGCAGCTTGGTGGCAGCGTTCAATGTCTTACTCCTGCGGCTTGCGCGCTTGCGCGGCGAGTGCCTCGACCATGTCGGCGAGGGTGGTGGCGGCCTCGGGCTTGCCGAGCGAGAGCGCGGCGCGGGCCATCTGCTCGGCCCCTTCCGGGTGATCCAGCACCAGCTGGATGTTCTCGGCCAGGGCCTCGGGGGTGAACTTGCTTTCCGGCATCATGATCGCGGCGCCGGCCTCGACGAGACCACGGGCGTTTGCGGTCTGCTCGTCCCGGATGGCGATGGCCAGGGGCACCAGGATCGAAGGCCGCCCGATCACCGAGAGGTCGGCGATGGTCGAGGCCCCGGCACGGGTGATGACCAGCTGGGCTTCTGACATGCGGCGCGGCACATCCTGGAAGAAGGGCTCGACCTCGGCGTCGATGCCCTGCTCGGCATAGAACGAGGCGACGCGGTCGTGATCCTCGGGCCGGGCCTGCTGGGCGACGCGGATGCGCGAGCGGCCCGGTTCGGGCAGCAGCGCGATGGCCTGGGGCACGATATCCGACAGGATGCGGGCACCCTGGCTGCCGCCCATGACAAGCACCGACATCGGGTAGTCGCCCGGCGCGATATAGCCCGCGCCCGCGCGGTCGCGCACGGCGCCGCGCACCGGGTTGCCGACATAGGTGCCTTCGACGCCCTCGGGCAACTCGGTCGGCCAGGTGCCGCAGGCGATGGCATCGACGCGACTGGCGAAGGCCTGGTTGACCCGGCCCAGCACGCCGTTCTGCTCGTGGATCATGCGCGGCTTCTTCAGCAGGAAGGCCGCCGCCATGGCCGGGATCGCCGGGTAGCCGCCGAAGCCCACCACCGCCGCCGGTCGGTCGCGCCACATGCGGAAGGTCGCCCCCAGCACCCCGGCGGCGATCTTCAGCGGCACGACGGCACGGGCCAAAAGCCCGCCACGGGCAAAGGTGGCCGACGAGAGCTGCTCGATCTCGACCTCGCGGGGGAAGCCGCCGGCATAGCGCGCGCCGCGGGCATCGGTGGCCAGCTTCACGCGCCAGCCACGGGCAAGCATCTCCTCCGCCAGGGACTGGGCGGGGAACATGTGGCCACCGGTGCCTCCGGCAGCGATGACAAGAAGAGGAGCGTTCAGGTTCATCGGTCTTTCTAACGTCCGCGACTGGCCAGAAGATCCGCGATCTGGTTCTGGGGCCGGGTTCTGGTGAAGGCCAGCAGCATCCCCAGGGCCACGCCCCCCGCGATCAGCGAGGAGCCGCCGTAGGAGACGAAGGGCAGCGTCATGCCCTTGGCCGGCAGCAGGCGCACGGCGACGCCCATGTTGATCATCGCCTGCACGCCGAACATGGCCGCAAGGCCGGTGCCGGCGAGGCGGATGAAGGGATCGCGCTCGCGCATCAGCCGGGTGAAGCTGCGCAGCACCACGGTGGCATAGAGCGCGATGATGATCGCCACCAGAACGAGGCCGTATTCCTCGGCGGCGACGGCAATGATGAAGTCGGTATGGGCATCGGGCAGTGACATCTTCACCCGCCCCTCGCCGACGCCGACGCCGAAGAAGCCGCCCTCGCGGATCGCATTGGCGGCGAAGCCCAGCTGAGTCGTCGGATCGACGTCCTGCGCCAGGAAACCGTCGATGCGGCGGGCGAAGTGGGCCGAATGCTCGTAGGCGATGGTACCGGTCAGCACCACCAGCGCAGCAACCGAGATCAGGATCAGCATCGGCGCCCCGGCGACGAAATAGACCACCGCCCAGCCGAAGAGCACCAGGCTGGCCTGGCCGAAATCGGGCTGCAGGATCAGCATGATGACGATCGTGCACATGATGATGAAGGAATAGAGCTTGCCCGGCGGGCCGTTGATCTCCTGCGCGGCGGCCATCATCCAGGCGGCGACAACCACGAAGCAGGGCTTGATGAACTCCGAGGGCTGGAGGCTGCCGAAGCCCAGCGAGTACCAGCGCACGGCGCCCTTGCCGAAGTCGGTGCCGAAGACCGGCAGCGCCGCCAGGGCCACGAAGGCCAGGGCAAAGCCGATGGTCGCCATGCGGCGCACCATCTCGGGGCGCATCATCGAGGCGCAGACCATGGTGATCAGCGCCGCACCGCCGAAGGTGGCCTGTTTCCAGACGTAGTGGAAGGGGGCCTCGCCATTGCGCTCGGCCAGCGGCGGCGACGCCGCGAAGCCCAGCAGGATGCCGATGCAGAAGAGCCCAAGGATGCAGGCGAGTGTCAACTTGTCGACGGTTCGCCACCACTTGGGGATTACCGGTTCGCCATCCCTTATCGGGATGGCGCCATATACCATCTCGGTCATGCTGTCCGCTCGATGCCCGGGTTTCCCGGTGCGCTGTTGCCTCAATGGGTTCCTTTTGTGGAACCTCTGGCCGAAAGTCTAACCTCTTTCCCGTGATGTGACCAGCAGGAATGCTGAGGTTTCGCGCGCCCCCTCAACCTGAGCGTGTCCCCCGGCCCGAGGCGAGCGCCGCGAGGGCCCAGAGGCCGGGATCGCCCCCTGCGGGCATAGTCTCGGCAGGCTGAAAGCAGGCGGTACGGCCCTGTCTCTCAGGTTGCCAAAAGTCGGCCGGGGGTCCGGGGGCTGCCCCGGCCTCTCCGCATGAGCTGCCCTCGCAGAGCTGGGCTCAGCGGTTCAGCACGTCGTGCCAGTCGGAATGCCGGCGGAACTGCGCCGCTGCGAAGGGGCAGAGCGGCACGATCTTCCTGCCCTCGGCCCGCGCATCCGCGACCGCGCGGGTGACCAGCGCCACGCCGACACCGCGGCCCCGGAAGGCATCGGGCACCCCGGTGTGGTCGATGATGATCAGGCTCTCTCCGGCCCGCGAATAGGTCATCTCGGCCTCGTCCGCGCCATCGCGGTAGATGTACCGCCCGCCCGTCTCGCCCTCGTCACGGGTGATCTCAAGCTCGCTCATCCTCGGCTCCCTCCATGTTGGCCTTCCTCCGACTTGCGCCCTGCCCCGCTTTCGCGCAAGGGGAGGAGATGGAATTCGACACGATCATCCTCGGAGCGGGCGCCGCCGGCCTGATGTGCGCCGCCCATTGCGGCGGCCGCGTGCTGCTGGTGGATCACGCTAGGCGGGCCGGCGAGAAAATCCGCATCTCGGGCGGCGGGCGCTGCAACTTCACCAATACCGGCACCGGGCCGGGCAACTTCCTGTCGCAGAACCCGCATTTCGCCAAGTCGGCGCTGGCGCGCTACACACCATGGGATTTCGTCTCGCTGGTCAGCGACCATGGCATCGCCTGGCACGAGAAGACCCTGGGCCAGCTGTTCTGCGATGACAGCGCGAAGCAGATCGTGGCCATGCTGACCGGGCTCTGCGAGGGCGCCGGGGTGGACCTGGCGCTGGAAACCTCGGTCGAGGCGGTGCGGCACGGCGCGCAGGGCTATGCCGTCACCCTCTCCGGGCGCGGCACCCAGCGGCAGGTCTCGGCAAGGCGGCTGGTGGTGGCGACGGGGGGCAAGTCGATCCCCAAGATGGGCGCGACCGGGCTGGCCTATGACATCGCGCGCCAGTTCGGGCTGAAGGTGACGGAGACGCGGCCCGGTCTCGTGCCCTTCACCTTCACCGAGGGTCGCTTCGCGGCGCTGTCGGGTCTGTCCCTGCCCGCCCGCGTCACCGCCGCGCGCAGCTTCGACGAGGCGCTGCTGTTCACCCACCGGGGGCTGTCCGGGCCCGCGGTACTGCAGGCCTCGTCCTACTGGCGCGAGGGTGAAGAGGTGGCGGTCAGCCTCGCGCCCGGCGCCGATCCCTTTGCGACGCTGCGTCGGCTGCGCGCCGAGGCCGGGCGGCGCAGCCTTCTGCGCAGCCTCGACGCGCTGATGCCAGCACGGCTGGCGGATTTCCTCGGGGTTGAGTGGGGGCTTTCGGGCAACCTGGCCGACCAGTCCGACAAGGCGCTCGGCGCGCTGGCAGAGCGGCTGACCGACTGGCGCCTGCTGCCCTCGGGCAGCGAGGGCTATCGCACGGCGGAAGTCACGCTTGGCGGGGTGGACACCGATGGGCTCGACAGCCGGACGATGGAGGCCAGGACCCGGCAGGGTCTCTATTTCATCGGCGAATGCGTCGATGTGACAGGCTGGTTGGGGGGGTACAACTTCCAGTGGGCCTGGGCGAGCGCCATGGCCTGTGCAGGCGCGCTGCGCGAGGGCTGAGTCACCCCCAGATGGCCCCGGGCGGCCAGAGGTGGGTTGCCACCCACCCTATGCCCGGACCAGACCCCTGCAAGCTGCGTAGGGTGGGAGATATCCCACCCCTGCTCAGCCCCGCGCCAGCACCGCCTCGACCTGCGCCACGAAATCCTCGCCGCGCTTCTCGAAGCTGTCGTACTGGTCGAAACTGGCCGCCGCCGGAGCAAGCAGCACGGTATCGCCGGGCTCTGCCTCGGCCACGGCCCGGGCCACCGCCGTCGCCATGTCGGTGCAGACCTCGGCCTCGACGCCGGTCAGTTGCATGGCGAAATCCTCGGCCTCGCGACCGATC
>NZ_AFPM01000208.1 GCF_000220565.1 Oceanicola sp. S124
GCCGGCAGCAACACCGCCAAGCTGTCCGAGGAACGCGCCGAGGCCTCGAAGAAGATCCAGGAAGCCACCGCCAAGGCAGCCCAGAAGCGCCTGGACGGCGAGGCTGCTGCCAAGGCCAGCCCGCTGCCCGTTCCCGAACTGCCGAAAAGCAAACCTGCCGCGACACCCGAGGCCGCCCCGGTTGCCCAGGCCCCGCAGCCGCAGGGCCTGCGACAGACCGCCGGCCAGCGCGCCGCCGGTGCCGCCCGCCGCCCGGCGCCGCGTGGCAGCCAGCGCGCCGGCAGCAACCCGCGCCGCCCGCTGCGCAAGGGCTGAGGGCCGGACGTGTCGCCAGACCTTACAAGGAACACCCCCCATGGCTGAGCAGATCGAGACGGACGAGCTGGAGGACAGCTCTGCCCCCCTCATCGAGCACCTGGCCGAGCTGCGCACGCGGCTGATCCGCTGCGTCCTCGCCTTCACCGTGGCCATGGTGGCCTGTTTCTCGGTCGGCGGGCCGCTGCTGGACTTTCTGCTGATCCCGATCGAACACACCATGCGGGCGCTCGGCAACCCGAACCCGGTGATGCAGTACACCGCCCCGCAAGAGTATTTCTTCACCCTGGTGCGGATCTCGATGGTCGGTGGCCTCGTCGTGTCCTTCCCGGTGATCGGCTACCAGATGTGGCGGTTCGTGGCGCCGGGCCTCTACAAGAACGAGAAGTCGGCCTTCCTTCCCTTCCTCGTCGCCTCTCCCTTGCTGTTCCTGCTGGGCGCGGCCTTCGCCCATTTCGTCGTCGTGCCGATGGCCATGGCCTTCTTCCTGGGCTTTGCTGATGTGCCCAGCCTCGTGGCTGCCCTGGCCCAGGGGGCCGACAGCGTCGGCGAGGCGGTCGAGAGCAGCGGCATCGACATCGTCTTCAACGGCAAGGTCAACGAAAGCCTCGACATCACGCTGAAGATGATCGTCGCCTTCGGCCTGTGCTTCCAGCTGCCGGTTCTGCTGACCCTGATGGGCAAGGCCGGGCTGGTCAGCGCCGAGGGCCTGAAGAACGTCCGCAAATATGCCATCGTCGGCATCCTGATCCTTGCCGCCCTGGTCACCCCGCCCGACGTGGTGACCCAGGTGGTGCTGTTCACGGTGGTCTACGGTCTCTACGAGATCTCCATCTTCATGGTCCGCCGGGTCGAGAAGTCCCGCGAGGCACGGCTGAAGGCCGAGGGCCTCTGGGACGAGGATATCGACGGCGCCGCCAGTGATGTGGCCGCCCCCGAGGCAGATCCCGACGCCGACAAGGACAAGTAAGCCGAGGAAGGGCACGTGATGAGCGACGAGCTGACCCGGATCGCCGAGGCGCTGGAGCGCATGGCGCCCGCCCCTCTGGAGGCGCCCGATTTCGACAGTGCCGAGGCCTTCGTCTGGCATACCGCGCCCGAGCGGCTCGTGCCGGTCACCCGGGTGGCCCGTGTCGATCTCTCGCTGCTGGTCGGGGTCGACCGCTCGCGCGATACGCTGCTGGCCAATACGCTGCAGTTCGCCCGGGGCCACGGGGCCAACAACGCCCTGCTCTGGGGCGCGCGGGGCATGGGCAAGTCGTCGCTGGTGAAATCCGTGCATGCCGAGGTGCTGCGCCAGGGCCTGCCGCTGAAGATCGTCGAGCTGCAACGCGAGGACCTGCCCTCGGTCTCGCGCCTGCTGGAACTTCTGGCGGGCAGCGACTGCCGCTTCCTGCTGTTCTGCGACGACCTCTCGTTCAGCCATGATGATCAGCACTACAAGAGCCTGAAGGCGGTGCTGGATGGCGGCATCGCCGGCCGTCCCGAGAACGTGCTGTTCTATGCCACCTCGAACCGCCGCCACCTGATGCCCCGCGACATGATCGAGAACGAGCGCTCTTCGGCGATCAATCCCAGCGAGGCGGTCGAAGAGAAGGTCTCGCTGTCGGACCGTTTCGGGCTGTGGCTGGGCTTCCACCCCTGCAATCAGGACGAGTACCTGGCGATGATCGACGGCTATTGCGCGGCCCATGGGCTGCGCGTCGATCCCGAGGTCCTGCGCGCCGAGGCCATCGAATGGCAGGCGACGCGCGGCGCGCGCTCGGGGCGCGTGGCATGGCAGTTCTTCGTCGATCTCGCCGGGCGGCAGGGCGTGACCTTGGGCTGAGCCTCGGCTCAGGTGCCCGAAAGCATCCGCGCGATGCGCAGGGCATAGCGGTCGGTCATCCCCGAGGTGAAATCGGCCAGCCCGTGCAGCGCGGATTCGGCGTCGGTGACATCGCGCAGGTCCAGCGAGATGGCGCGGCGCAGTTGCTCGGTCGGGCCGGAGAGGCGCCCGGCATCCCAGCCCTTTGCCGCCAGGTCCTCGTAAACCGGAAGCACCCCGTCCAGCACGTTCTGCACCACGCGACGTCCCGAGACTTCCAGCTCGGTCTTGCGGGGCGAGGTGAAGATGCGGCTGCGGGCCAGATCCTCGATCTTCTCGAATTGCTGCGCGCGGTCCGAGGCCTCGATCAGCGCCCCCGGGAAGGTGCCGTTCAGGATGGCATCGTAGTTCTGCTCGAAAGCCTCGACGCAGGCGCTGATGGCGCGCCCGATGGCCACGGCGCGCAGGGTGGCGATATGTTCGGCCCGGGTCTGGTGGGAACTGTCCTTGCCGCTGCTGTCGATCAGCGCTTCGAGCGGCGCCCGGACGGTGTCGTAGTCGAGGTCGCCCGAGGTGAAGGCGTCTTCGAGGTCGACGATGTTGTAGCAGATGTCATCGGCCGCCTCGACCACCAGCACCAGCGGATGACGGTGCCAGTGGCGGGCCTGGGGCAGCCCTTCGGCGCGCAGGCCAAGCGCCTCGGCGACCTCTGCGAAGTAGCTCTCCTCGCTGGAAAACAGGCCGAACTTCTTCAGGCCGCGCCGCCCGGCGCGCTGCGCGTCGGACAGGCTGTCGCGGGTGCGGGCAGTGACGGGATACTTGGTGAAGGCCCCCAGCACGGCCTTGGACAGCCGCATGCCGCCGCGATTGCGGTACATCTCAAGCCGGGTCAGGATGCGGAAGCCCTGGGCATTGCCCTCGAAGGCGGTGAACTGGCTCTGCAGGGCTGGGTCCAGGTCGGCGGCCAGCCCGCGCCCGAGGTCGAAGCGCCCGGCGAACCAGTCGCCGATGGATTCCTCGCCGGAATGGCCGAAGGGCGGGTTGCCGATGTCATGGGCGACACAGGCTGCCTGCACCACATTGGCCAGCGCATAATCGTCGCCGGGGGGCAGCTCACCCTGGTCGACCAGCCACTGGCCGATCCGCATCGCCAGCGAGCGGCCGACGGATCCGACCTCGATCGAATGGATCAGCCGGTGGTGGATATGGTCGTGATCATAGAGCGGATGCACCTGCGTCTTGTTGGCCAGGCGCCGGAAGGGGGCGGAGAAGACGATGCGGTCGTGATCCTGCACGAAGACCGAACGGCTGGCGGCGCCACGATAGCTGGCATCGCCAAGGCGCTCGCTTGACAGCAGGCGGGTCCAGTCGGTCATGCGGCGCGTTCTCCGGTGCCGCTCAGGGCAGGAAGTCCATCGGGTTGACCGTCTCCAGACCGCGGCGCACCTCGAAGTGCAGGTAGGCATCGTTGCCGCCGGGCACCTGGGCGATCTTCTGGCCGCGGCTGACGGCGTCGCCCTTGGCCACGGTGATCGCCGAGACGTTGGAATAGAGCGTCAGCAGGCTGTCGTCATGCTTGATGACGATGACGGCGCGGCTGTCGGTATCCTCGATGATCGCCGCGACCGAGCCAGCGCCGGCGGCCTTCACCGCGGTGCCGGGATCGGCTGCCAGGTCGATGCCGTCGCTGCGACCCTTCTCGTACTCGCGGATGATCCGCCCGCGCAGCGGGTAGTCGAAGCGGGTCGAGACCTGGGCCTGTTCCGAGGAGAGATCGGGCGCCAGCTCCTGCTTGGCCTCGTTGGCCTGCGCCTGGGCCTCGGCCTGGGACAGGGGCTGCTCCTGTGGCAGCGGCTGCGAGGCCGAGGGCGGCACGGGCGTGGCCGATCCCGCCCCGGGGGGCTCGGTCGGGGCGGGTGCGGCGCTGACCTGGCCGTTCTCGGCCACCAGGGGGATCAGCAGGAACTGGCCCTCGCGGATGGTGAACTGGCTGTCCAGGCCGTTCCAGTCCGACAGGGCGCGGACCGAGACGCCGTAGGCCCGGGCGATGGTATAGGCGGTTTCGCCGCGTTGCACCTGGTGGCGCACCGGCTCATTGCCGACCTGGCGGCTGGGTTCGCCGGGCGCGGCGGGGGGCAGGGTGGCCACGGCCACCTGGTTGCCCGCGGCACGGTCGATGGCCGAGCCGGCCATGGTGGTGATGTCGACCTGGCCCGGCGCCAGGATCGGGCCGGTGCCCGCGGCCCCCGTGGCGGGCGAGGGTTCCGCCACCCGCGAGGGCAGGGCCAGCACCTCGCCTTCGCGCAGGAGCGAGTCGACCTCGAGGCCGTTGTAGCGCGCAAGGGCCGCCGGGTCGGTGCCGACCCGCTGCGCCACATTGGCGACGCGGTCGTCACGCCGGGCCACGGCGACCTGGTAGTTGGGATAGGAGATGATGCCGCGATTGTCGGGTTGGGGCCGGGGGGCCGAGGCGCTGCGCGCCGCATCCGCCGTCGAGAAGGCATCAAGCCCGCCGCGCAGGTCGCTGTCGAAAGTGCATCCGGCCACCAGGGCCACAAGGCAGGTGGCCGCCAGCAGGCGGGAAGGGTTGCGTCTCTGTCCGGTCATCTGTTCGATCCTCATCCGCGGCCCTCTCTGGGGCTTTCCCTCTCCGGTCTCGTGCCGGGTATCTCAAAGTGGCGGCCAGTACCAGCCTGTCGGCGGAGATCAGCCGTCCTTGCCCATCCCCTCGACCAGCGGCACGAAGCGCACCGGGCGCAATTCGTCGTAGTCCAGCCCGGTCTCGGTCTTGCGCACGCGGATCAGGCTCTGAACCGTGTCCGACTGGCCGACGGGCAGGACCATGATACCCCCCGTCTTGAGCTGAGCCAAGAGCGGCCCGGGCGGGTCTTCCGCCGCTGCGGTCACGAGAATGCGATCAAAGGGCGCCTGCTCGGGCAGCCCGAAGGAGCCGTCGGCGGCAAAGGTGGTCACGTTGACCAGCCCCATGGAGTCGAGCACGGCCTTGGCCTCGCGCACGAGGCGAGGGTGGCGGTCGACGGTATAGACCCGCCGCGCGAGCTGAGAGAGCACAGCCGCCTGGTAGCCCGAGCCGGTCCCGACCTCGAGCACCTTGTCACGTGGCTGCACGTCCAGCGCCTGGGTCATCAGCCCCACGACGGAGGGTTGGGAAATGGTCTGCCCGCAGGAGATCGGCAGCGGCATGTCCTCGTAGGCGCGGTCGGCGAAGAGGCCGCGGATGAAGGCTCCGCGGTCGATCTTCTCCATGGCCTCGAGGACGCGCTTGTCGGTCACCCCGCGCGAGCGCAGCGCGAAGAGGAATTGCATCTTGCGTTCCGCGATGTCGAGTTCGTCCTGGTTCATGCGGGCAAAGTCCTTCATGGCCCCCTGGGCCGTTGCGGCACGATTGCCCAAACCGGGCCGCATGGAAAGGCTTGTGACGCCCCCGAAGGAATTACAGGCCCTGAAGCGTGTCCAGAAGGTCATGGGCGGTCAGATCCGCCCGCATCGGCGTCACCGAGACATAGCCGGCCTGGTTCGCGGCGATGTCGCAGCCCTCGGGCACCTGCCCATGCTGGTTGCCGCCCTGGGCCCAGAGGAAACGCCGCCCCGAGGGCGAGGTCTGGGCGCTGACCGAGAAGGAGGTATCGGGCCGCAGCCCCTGCGGCACCACCTGGATGCCCTTGACCTCGGCAGCCGCGGTGGCGGGGAAGTTGACGTTGTAGAAGGTGGCATAGCCAGTGGACACGGGCTTGTGCCGGGCCAGCAGGCGGCGCACCACGTCTGCGCCATGGGCGGCAGCGGCCTCGAAGGGATCGTCGAGTGCCACGTTGCCGGGGCCGAAGTACTGCGACAGGGCGATGGCGGTCAGCCCCTGCAGGGCGCCCTCCATGGCACCACCGAGAGTGCCCGAGTAGACCGCGTTCTCGCCCGAGTTGTTGCCCCGGTTCACGCCGGAAAGCACCAGGTCGATCTGCTGGCCCGCCAGCACGTCATGGACACCGGCCAGCACGCAGTCGGCAGGCGATCCTTCCGCGGCGAAGCGGCGCTCGCCCATCTGCGAGATCATCGTGGGGTGGGCATAGGAAATGCAGTGGCCGACGCCGGATTGCTCGAAGGCAGGCGCCACGGTCCAGACCTCGCCCCCGGGGCCGGCAAGCTCGGTGGCGATGGCCTCGAGGGTCTGCAGACCCGGTGCGTTGATGCCGTCGTCATTGGTGATCAGAATGCGCATGTGCCTGCCCTTGCCCCGGAATGTCGATTTCGCCCTGCATAGGGGAGGGGCGCGGAGGGGGCAAGCGATTGGCGCCCGGGCAAGAGAGGTTGGGGGCCTGGTCCAGCCGATGTTTCCAGCCGCCGGGCAGGGGAGCGGGCAGCCAGGGGAGGCATCCTGCGCGTGTGTTCGAAAGCAGGTGCAGCCGACGGTGGTGGCTGGGGGGCAGTCTATCCGGGACTTGCGGTGCCCCGACGCAAGACGCGGCGGCCCTGTGGAACAATTCTCTTCATCGGAGGTCCAGATGGCGGCCGGCGCAGGGGGCTCTGCCCCCCTCCGCTGCGCGGAGTCCCCCGGAGGTATTTCTCGCCTGGTGATGATCAAGGAAGAGGGGCCCGGAGAGGCCTCCTCCTTTTGCGTCAGGAGCGTGGCAAGCCCTCAGTGGAGAAGGAGGGCGCCTCTCCGGGCCCTGTCCCGCATCATCACCAGGCTGAAAATACTCCCGCCGGAGGCATGGCAGATTTCAGCATACCGCCCGCGAGGACAGGCAGGCGCCAAAGTGGTCCCGAAGGTCGGGGGCCGTCGCTCAGAGAAGGCCCGAAAGCAGGCGCTGTGCCTCTGCCATGGGATCGGCGAGTTTCATGCGATCCTCGCCCGGGTGGAAACGGGCGCGGGTGGCTGTCGGCATCGGTCGGGGAGAGAGGACATGGACGCGGGGGCCGGTCTTCTCGGTCTCGGCGGCGAAGGAACGGGCCAGGGCGATCTGCGCCGCCTTGGTCGCCCCGTAGGCGCCGAAGAACTTGGCGCCCGGTGCGGGGGCGTCCTCGAAGAACAGCGCCTGGCCGGTGCTGCCGAGAAGCGGCGCGACATAGGGGACGAGGTGGCCCATGGCGGTCACGTTGGTGTCCACCGACTTGGACCAATCCTTGGAGTCGAGATGGGCCGCGGGCGTCAGCGGCGCGGCATGGACGGCCGTATGGGCCCAGAGCGCGACACTGCCCCAGCGGTCATGGATCGAGCGGCAGAGCTGGGCCATGGCCGGGGCCAGGCAGATGTCCATCGGCGCCAGCGTGGCGGCACCGCCCTGGGCCTTGATGCGGTCGTCCAGTTCCTCCAGCGCGCCCACCGTGCGGGCCACGGCGACGACATGGTGGGTCTTCGCCAGTTCCAGCGCCAGGGCGGCGCCGAGGCCACGGGAGGCGCCAGTGACCAGGGCGACGGGCGGGGAGATTTCTGTCATGCTCATGATCCGGGTGTGCGGCTTTTGCCGGGGGCGGTCAAGAGGGTGCTCAGCTTCCCGGCAGCGTCATTCTGAAGCTGCGTCCGCGGGCCAGCAGCAGCAGCTCGCCATTGGTGATGGCGGTGATCTGCACGCCCTCCAGCTTGTCGCCGGGGCGGGCGCGGGTGATGCCTCCGCCGGGCAGGCGCAGCAGGGCCTCGGGGCCGGCGGGGCCTGTCAGCGTGCCGAGAAGCGCCAGTTCGCGCATCGGCAGGGCCTCTTCCTGGGTGGCGAGGGCGGCCGGATCATTGGCCATGGGATAGCTCCGTCGTGGTTGCGGAGCTTCCCCTGTCACGGAACGCGGGGCGGCGGAAGGGGGGCGGCCGGGGACGTCACGTCCCTCGGCGCCTTGCCGCCCGGGGCGCTTCAGTCACTGGCAAGAGCTTGCCGGATATCCTGTCCCGCCGCCTCGTAGAGGTCGATCAGCTGTTCCAGCGAGAGCCCCTCGTCCTGGGCCTCGGCCAGGGCGCCCTCGCTGGCGAGGATCAGCGGCCGGGCGCCCTCGCCGCCGGGCTCGAGGGTGACCGGCGCGCCGAGGCTGCCGGGGAAGAGGGGCAGGTCATTGGCCAGCGTCGCCGCGCCGGGGGCGAAGGGGGCACCTTCGGAGATATGGTCGAGATAGGCGTAGAAGGTGGCGGGGGGCACCTCGACCCAGGGGGCGAGGTAGAGCACCTCCTCGGCGCCGCGGATCGGCAGCGGCAGGATGGCGTGGAGGAAGCGGCTTTCGCCGAGGCGGCAGAGCTCGGGGGCAAGGCGGTCCTCGCCGGCGCGGACCTCGGGCGCCTCTTCGCTCGGCGCGGCATGGGGCCAGGCCGAGGGCATGTCGAAACCGATGTCGAAAACGCCACCGAACTTGTCCTGGAGGCGGCGCCAGCGGGCGTCGAGGGCGAGGAGGGTCATGGGCCGGGTCCTTTCGGTTTTGCCTTGGTCTAGCAGGGATGGCCGGAGAGGGCGAGGCGGATGCGGGCGCTGTCGGGGCGCTGTACATCAGGGCGGTGGCCCGCCTAAGGTCACTCCATGACAGACGAGAGAGATTTCTGCGAAGCCCGGTTTGACCGCGACGGCGTGACGACCTGGGAGCTTCGCTCCATCGACGAGATCCTGGGGATGGACCCAAGGCCGACGCTGCGCTGTCCGCAATGCCATGGGCAATTCCGCGCCCACAAGGCAGGCACCACGGGGCAGCGGGCGCATTTCGAGCATCGGAAGGGGCACGCCGGATGCCCGCTGAAGCCGGGGACCTTCAACGGAACGCCCTCGCGGCATCCCGAGGCGCTGGACTAGCCGGGCTGGCGAGCGCGTGCTTCTCTGTCTGTTCAGGAAGGTGGATTGGCATCCACCCTACGCGGACGGCAGCGGTGAGAGTAGGGTGGATGGCAATCTACCTTCCTGACCACCTTCCTGGCCACCGTTGGCCAGCTCCGGGACAACGAAAAAGGCAGCCCGGGGGCTGCCTTTCTGATGGGATGTCCCGAAGCTTATTCCGCTGCTTTCAGCTGGAAGCCCTTCTCGATCTGGTCCGAGGGGGCCACGGGGTATTCGCCCGAGAAGCAGGCGTCGCAATACTGCGGGCAGCTGTTGTCGCGGCCCGAGGCCTCGCCGGCTGCGCGGTAGAGGCCGTCCAGAGAGATGAACTTGAGGCTGTCGACCTTGAGGTGGTCGCGCATTTCATCTTCGGACATGGTCGCGGCCAGCAGCTTCTCGCGCTCGGGCGTGTCGACGCCGTAGAAGCAGGGCCAGGCCGTCGGCGGAGAGGCGATGCGGAAGTGGACCTCGGCCGCGCCGGCATCCAGGATCATCTCCTTGATCTTGCGCGAGGTCGTGCCGCGCACCACCGAGTCATCGACCAGAATCACCCGCTTGCCACGGATCAGCGCCCGGTTGACGTTCAGCTTCAGGCGCACGCCCATGTTGCGGATCTGCTCGGTCGGCTCGATGAAGGTCCGGCCCATGTACTGGTTGCGGATGATCCCCATGGCATAGGGGATGCCGCTTTCCTGGCTGTAGCCGATGGCCGCCGGGGTGCCGCTGTCGGGCACCGGGCAGACCAGGTCGGCCTCGACAGGGCTTTCCTTGGCCAGCTCGACACCGATCTGGCGGCGGGTCTCGTAGACCGAGCGGCCGCCGATGATCGAATCGGGGCGCGAGAAATAGACATGTTCGAAGATGCAGAACTTCGAGGGCTGGGGCCGGAAGGGCTGGCGGCTTTCCAGCTTGCCGTCTTCGGTGATGATGACCATTTCGCCCGGCTCGATCTCGCGCACCAGCTCGGCGCCGATGATGTCCAGGGCACAGGTCTCGGAGGACAGGCAGTACCCGTCGGCGACCTTGCCCAGCACCAGCGGGCGCACGCCCAGCGGATCACGGACGCCGATCAGCTTGGTGCGGGTCATGGCGATGACCGAGAAGGCGCCCTCGACCCGGCGCAGGGCATCTTCCATTCGCGAGGGGATGTCCTTTTGCAGCGATCGGGCCATCAGGTGGATGATGCATTCGCTGTCGCTGGAGCTCTGGAAGATCGAGCCCCGCTCGATCAGCTCGCGGCGCAGGGCGTCGGCATTGGTGATGTTGCCATTATGGGCAATCGCCGCGCCGCCACGGGAGAATTCGCCGAAGAAGGGCTGCACATCGCGGATCACCGCGGCCTTCTTGCCGGCGGTGGAATAGCGCACATGGCCGATGGCGAGCGGCCCGGGCAGGGTCTGCATCACATCCTGCGAGGTGAAGTTGTCGCGCACATAGCCGAAGCGTCGGGCCGAGTTGAAGCCGACGTCGGGATCATGGCAGACGATGCCGCCGGCCTCCTGGCCGCGATGTTGCAGCGCGTGCAGGCCGAGGGCGACGAAGTTCGAGGCATCGGTCACGCCGATGACGCCGAAGATCCCGCATTCCTCCTTCAGCTTGTCGTCATCGAAGGGGTGCGCGAGGAACCGCTTCTGCTGCGAGAGGGGGGCGGGGGGCGTGGCGGCTGAGGAGGCCTTGGTCATCTGGGGGACGTCCTGGGCAAGATGCTTGGGCTGCAAGGGGGATGCTCCGAATCCGGTCATTCCGTCGCGCCCCTCTTACGTCCCTTGGGCGCCAGTGTCACGTGCGCAGCGTGACAGATATGTGTCACTGCGGCAATCGTGATCCCGGGACGCCCGGAGCGGGGCGGGTGCGTGCATGAAAAAGGCGCCGGGCGGGATCCGCCGGCGCCTTGTCGGTCAATCGTGGGCTGCGTCGGTCTTACGCCTCGATGGCGCAGGTCGATGCCAGCTCTTCGTATTTCTCGGTGATCCAGCCGAGGGCGCGCTCGGGGTCCTCGTTCTCGATCTTGGTGGTCAGCTTGGCAAAGACCGCGGCCGAGCGCGAGTTGTCCACCATGGGCACCGACTGGCTGGTCAGCATGGTTTTGTAGACGAAGAAGGCCACGGCGATCAGCAGCACGCCGCGGGCCACGCCGAACAGGAAGCCTGCCGCCTGGTCGATGCCGCCCAGGACCGAGCGCTGCACGAAAGAGGCGAAGGCCGGGGTGAACAGCGAGGCCAGGGCCAGCGCCACGGCGAAGAGCACCCCGAAGGAGGCGATCACCGAAAGCTCGCAGCTGTCGGCCAGGTATTCGCCCAGCACGGGGATCTCCTTGACCAGCGGCTGGATGTCGGGGGCGAAGATGAAGGCCACCACGGCCGCCACGATCCAGCCGACGATCGCCAGGCATTCGCGCACGAAGCCCCGGGAATAGGCCAGGATGGCCGACAGCAGCACAACGGCCGCGACGATCCCGTCGATCAGAGTGAAACCTTCCATGCGCGCCGTCTCCGCAGTCCTTCCGGGCCGGACAGACCCTGGTTATACGCCTCAACCGGCGCCGAAAACCTCGCCCACGAAGCTGGTCAGATCCGCCATGCGCATCAACCGCAGCCCCTCGTTTCCGCCGGGCTTGCCGCCTTCGGGGGCGATCGCGGATGAGAAACCAAGTTTCGCCGCCTCTTTCAACCTGTTTTCCGTCTGGCCCACCGGGCGCAGCGCGCCAGAGAGCGAAATCTCTCCGAAAACAACGCAATCCGGGGGCAGGGCGGAATCTTCCCTTGCGGAAAGCAGGGCGGCGGCGACGGCGAGGTCGGCGGCAGGTTCGCTGACCTTCATGCCACCGGCGACATTCAGGTACACGTCGAGCCCGGCGAAGGGGATGCCGCAGCGCGCCTCGAGCACCGCAAGGATGGTCGCCAGCCGCGAGCCGTCCCAGCCGACGGTCGCGCGCCGGGCCTGGGAATGGGGCGAGGGGGCGACCAGGGCCTGGATCTCGACCAGCACGGGGCGGGTGCCCTCGATGCCGGCGAAAACCGCAGAGCCGGGGGTGGGGCGGCCCCGCTCGCCCATGAAGAGGGCCGAGGGGTTCGAGACCTCGGAGAGGCCTGCGCCGGTCATTTCGAAGACGCCGATTTCATCCGCCGGGCCGAAGCGGTTCTTCACCGCGCGCAGGATGCGGAACTGGTGGCCGCGCTCGCCCTCGAAATAGAGCACGGTATCGACCATGTGCTCGACCACCCGGGGGCCGGCGATCTGGCCCTCCTTGGTGACATGGCCGACCAGGATCACGGCGGCGCCGCGCCGCTTGGCGAAGGTCGTCAGCTCATGCGCGGCGGCGCGCACCTGGGAGACCGAGCCGGGGGCGCTGTCGACGATGTCGGACCACATGGTCTGGATCGAATCGATGATCACGAGGTCGGGGCGTTCCTCGTCGAGCGTCGTCAGGATGTCGCGCAGCGAGGTATCGGCGCCAAGCTGGACGGGGGCGTTCTGCAACCCGAGGCGCGCGGCGCGCATGCGCACCTGGGCCGAGGCTTCCTCGCCGGAAATGTAGAAGGTCTTCAGGCCCTTGCCGGCGAAGGCGGCGGCCGCCTGCAGCAGCAGGGTCGACTTGCCGATGCCCGGATCGCCGCCCACCAGGATCGCCGAAGCGGGCACGAGGCCGCCACCCAGCACGCGGTCCAGCTCATCCAGGCCGGACGAGGTGCGCGGCGGCGGGGCCTCCTTGGCCGAAAGGTCGCTGAGGGCGACGCGCTTGCCGCGCGCCGTGCCCAGGGTCTTGCCCGAGGGGCCGGCGGACAGGGGGATGTCCTCGGAGATCGAATTCCAGGCGCCGCAGGCTTCGCAGCGGCCGGACCACTTCGACGAGGTGGCGCCGCATTCGGCGCAGGAGAAGGTGGTGATGGGTTTGGCCATGCCGCCGTTCTGCCCGAGCCGCGCTGAGGGGGCAAGCGATTGCGGTGCCGGTCGGCGGGGACGGGGCCCCAAGGTGCCGGTGTGTGATGAAATGAGAACATTTCAGCAACACTTTCGCGTCGCCACGGGGCGGACGCGCCGCGCGGGTCAGCGCAGCGCGGCGATCGGCCCCTCGGCGCGGCCATGGATGAACTGGTCGACATGCGCATCGCCCGAGGCATCCATCTGCGCCACCGGGCCGGTCCAGCGGACCGTGCCACCGTGCAGCATGGCGACCTCGTCGGCGATGGCGCGCACCGAGGTCATGTCATGGGTGATGGTCAGGGCGGTGGCGCCCATCTCGGTCACGATCTCGCGGATCAGGTCGTTGATCACCCCGGACATGATCGGGTCGAGGCCGGTGGTCGGCTCGTCGAAGAAGATGATCTGCGGATCGGCGGCGATGGCGCGGGCGAGGCCGACGCGCTTCTGCATCCCGCCCGACAGCTCGCCCGGGAAGCGGTCGGCGACATCGGGCGACAGGCCGACGCGGCGCAGCTTCTCGATGGCGATCTCGCGCGCCTCGGCGCGGGGGCGTTTCAGCGCGCCGCGCAGCAGGCGGAACGAGACGTTCTGCCAGACCGGCAGGCTGTCGAACAGCGCCGCGCCCTGGAACAGCATCCCGAAGCGCGCCAGGAAGGCGTCGCGATCTCCCGCCGTGGCATCGACCCCGTCGACCAGGATGCGACCGGCGTCGGGCGTCACCAGCCCGAGCACGCATTTCAGCAGCACCGACTTGCCGGTGCCCGACCCGCCGATCACCACCATCGAGCGGCCGCGCCCGACCTCGAGGTCGACGCCCGCCAGCACGCGGTTGGAACCGAAGCTCTTCTGCAGGCCGGAAATCGAGATCATAGCGAGAAGAAGACCCCCGTCAGCAGGAAGTTGGCGGCCAGGATCAGCACCGAGGCGCGCTCGACCGAAGACTTGGTGGCCCGGCCCACGCCCTGCGCCCCGCGCCCCGAGCCCATGCCCGCGTAGCAGCCCATCAGGGTGGCGATGAAGCCGAAGACCAGTCCCTTGACCATCGAGGAGATCACGTCGAGCGGTTCGAGGAAATCCCAGGTGTTGCGGATGTAGACGGAAGGGTTGAAGCCGAGGGACTTCACCCCGACGGTGAAGCCGCCGAAGATGCCGACGATGTCGCCAAGCCCGACCAGCAGCGGCACCGCGACGATCCCGGCCAGCACGCGCGGCACGGTCAGGTATTTCATCGGATGGGTCGAGAGGGTGACCAGGGCGTCGATCTGCTCGGTCACCTTCATGGTGGCGATCTCGGCGGCGATGGAGGAGGTCACGCGGGCGGCGATCATCAGCCCGACCAGCACCGGCCCCAGTTCGCGCACCATGCCAAGCGCCACGATTTGCGGCACCACCGCCTGGGCGTCGAAACGCGCGCCGCCGGCATAGATCTGCAGCGCCAGCGCGCCGCCGGTGAAGAAGGCCGTCAGGCCGACGACGGGCAGCGACAGCCATCCGACATTGCCGAGGGCGACGAGAAACTCACGCCCGTAGAAGGGCGGCGTCACCATGTGGCGGAAGGTCGAGAGCGCGAAGCGCGTCACCCGTCCGACAGAGGCCAGCACCGCCAGCGCCATGGCGCCGAGCGCGGCGAGGCCGCGCAGGGGAAGCGGCTGCGCCATCTCAGCCCCGGTAGTGCCGCGCGTAGCGGGCGCCGAGCGAGGTGAGGATCTCGTAGCCGATGGTCTCGGCATTGGCGGCGAGGTCGTCGACGGTCTGGATCTCGTTCAGCAGGGCGAGGTAGTCGGGCACCTCGGGCAGCCCGGTGACATCGACGGTGATCAGGTCCATCGAGATGCGCCCGACGATGGGGCAGGCGGTCTCTCCGGCATAGGTCATGGTCTTCGGACCCATCAGGCGGTGCAGCCCGTCGGCATAGCCCGCCGCAACCGTGGCGATGACCGAGACGCGCTCGGCCACCCAGGTATTGCCGTAACCGACGGATTCGCCCGCCGCGACCTGGCGGGTCTGGATCACCGGCAGGTCCAGGTAGGCGACGGGGCGGGCCTCGGCGAAGGGCAGGCCGCCGTACATGCCGCAGCCCGGCCGGGTGACCTGGAAGTGATAGTCGGGCCCCAGCAGGATGCCGCCGGTGGCCGAGAGCGAGCAGGGCACAGAAAGGCCGGCGACCATGTCGCGGAAGGCGGCCAGCTGCTGGCGGTTCATCGGGTGGTCGGGCTCGTCCGCGCAGGCGAGATGGGACATCACCAGCTCGGGACCGGCGGCCAGCGCCTCGTCGCGCAGGGCGGCCCAGTCGGCGGGCTCGAGGCCCAGGCGGTTCATGCCGCTGTCGAGCTGCACGCCGAAGGCGGCGCCGGGCAGGGCCTGGCGGTGGCGGCGGAACTGCTCGACCGAATTCAGCATCGGCACCAGGTCGGCCTGTTCAAGCAGCGCTGCATCGCCCTTGCCATGGCCGGAAAAGACGCAGATCTGCACGCCGGGTCCAAGCGCCTGGCGCACGGCCAGGCCTTCCTCGGCGGCCGCGACGAAGAAGCGCCGGGCGCCCGCCTCGGCCAGGGCCTGTGCCACGCGCGGCGCCCCGAGACCGTAGCCATTGGCCTTCACCACGGCGCCGGATTCCACCGAGGCGGCGGATTTTGCATCAAGCGCCCGCCAGTTGGCTTTCAGCGCGTCGAGGTCGATGGAGAGGCGAGAGGTGGTCATGGCAGGTTTCTGCGCCCTGTCGCGGCAAGGCGCAAGGGTCTTTTGCGGCGCGTGCGGCGGCAGGCCGCCCTTCGCGGGTGTCCCCATTTGCGGCCCTGGCCGCTGCGCGGAAGTTGCGGCAGGAAGATGGCGGACCTGACCGTCAAAGCACCGCAATTTGTCCGCATTTCGGCCCTTTCGGCTGTCTACGACCTTGGTCGTGGATGTGTGTCAGAAGGTGGTCGAGGTGACAGAGCAAAGATGCTGAGCAAGTTCCGAAAGCCGGCCGCGCCGGTCGTCCGCCCGCGGCGGGTGCACAGGGAGTTGCCCTCGACCTGGGTCGAAGTGCCCTCGGATTACACCGACGCCGCCCGGTGGTCGCCCCGCATCGGAGAGTACTTCCCGAACTTCTCGGGGGACTCAACCGACGGGCGGATCACCTTCCACCCCTATACCAGCGGCCACTGGACGATCTTCTTCAGCATTGCGGCGGCCTTCTCCGAAACCTGCACCGTCGAACTTGCCGAGCTGTCAGGGGTGCAGCAGGAGCTGTGCCAGGAAGGGGTGAAGGTCATCGGCATCGCCCGCAACACGGTCGCCGAGCTGCACAGCTGGCGCCAGGAGGTGTCGCGCCGCAGCGGCCACCAGGTCACGCTGCCGATCCTGTCGGACCCGGAGGGCATCCTGACCAGTACCTTCGGCATGATCCACCCGCTGCAGGACGAGAATTCGACCATCCGCAAGACGCTCATCATCGACCCGCGCCTGCGGGTCAGCATGAACTTCGAGTATCCGCTCTATATCTCGCGTTCGATCGAAGAGTTGCTGCGCACTCTCGATGCGGCGCGCGATCACTACCAGGAGAACCTGCTCAGGGGGCGCCACGGATAATCCGGGGATCGGCGCCCCCTGGGGACCTACTTCGCCGCCTTCTGCGCGATCTGCAGGCAGAGGTCGGTGGCCACGGCCATGTCCTGCACCGAGATCCACTCCAGCGGGCCATGAATGTTCTGCATGCCGGTGAAGAGGTTGGGGCAGGGTACCCCCATCTCGGTCAGGCGCGAGCCGTCGGTGCCGCCACGGATCGGGACCGAGACGGGATCAAGGCCGATGGCCCGGCTGGCGTCGCGGGCCAGCTCGACCGGGGTCATGTCGTTTTCCAGCCAGTAGCGCATGTTGCGGTACTGCGGGGTGATCTTGCAGGTGATCTTCGCCCGCGGCTCGGTCGCGGCGACGGCGGCACAGACCTGTTCCAGCATCGCGCCCTTGGCGGAAAGGCCGTCGCGCTCGAAGTCGCGGATGATGAAGGTCAGCTTCATCTCGGAAGACCCGCCGGTCATGTCGGTGGCATGGACAAATCCGTCGCGGCCGCCGGTGGTTTCGGGTGTCATGGTGGCCTGGGGCATCATCTCGACGATCTTCGAGGCCAGGTGAATGGCGTTGACCAGCTTGTCCTTGGCGAAGCCGGGGTGGATCGAGACGCCGGTGACGGTGACATGGGCGATATCGGCCGAGAAGGTCTCGTACTCGATCTCGCCCAGCTTGCCGCCGTCGAAGGTATAGGCGAAGTCCGCGCCGAGGTCCGCCGGCAGCCGGGCATCGACGCCGCGGCCGATCTCCTCGTCCGGGGTGAAGGCGATGCGGATCGGACCGTGCGGGATCTCAGGGTTTGCAAGCAGGTGCCGCATGGCGGTCATGATGATCGCCACGCCTGCCTTGTCGTCGGCGCCAAGCAGCGTGGTCCCCGAGGCGGTGATCAGGTCATGGCCCTGCTTGTCCGCCAGGTAGGGGAATTCCGCAGGCGAGAGCACCAGCGCGGGATCGTCGGGAAAGGTGATGTCGCCGCCGTTGTAGCCCTTGATGACGCGCGGCTTGACGCCGGTGGCATTGAACTGCGGCGCGGTGTCGACATGGGCCAGGAAACCGAGGGTCGGGCCGTCGGTCGTGCCGGGGATCGTCGCCAGCACGGCGCCGTATTCGGTCAGGGTGACGTCGGCGGCGCCGATGTCGCGAAGCTCGGCTTCCAGCAGGCGCATCATGTCCAGCTGGATCGCGGTGCTGGGCGACGTGGGAGAGAGCGCGTCGCTCTGGCTGTCGATGGCGGCGTAGCGGACCAGGCGGTCCTCGAGTTCGGCGGCGAAGGGGCTGGACATGAAGGGGCTGGACATGGGGACTCCTCGTTTTGCGCCGAGAAGGCCGGGGGGCGGGGCAAGAGTCAACCCGTGCCGCCCCGGCAGGGCTCAGGGATCCCAGTGTTCAGGGGGGGCAGTGTTCAGGGATCCCAGTGCTGGCGGAACCGTTCCCAGGTCTTTTCCCCGGCGAGGCAGTCGGACTGCGGCGTCACCCCGGCAACGGGGACGATCACCGCGTCCGAGGCCTGCATGATGCGGGGCTGGATCGCCGCAATTTCCAGCACGATCTTGCGGCGCACGGCATCGGCGAATTCGTCCCAGCTGCGCACGGGAATGACGAAGGCGCCCTGACCCCCGATCACGCAGTCGCGATAGTAGCTGTCCAGCGATTCCAGCGTCCATTGAGAGCCGACGCCCTCATCCGTCATCAGCGGCAGCCCGTTGATGGTGATGCCGCGCGCCAGCAGCCGGTCGCGGGCCGGCACCACAGGCGCGCCCGAGTTGTTCGGCCCGTCGCCCGAAATGTCGACCACCCGGCGCATCCCCTGGTAGCGGTTGCCCTCGATCGTGGTCGCCGCGTAGTCCAGCGCCGAAGAGATCGAGGTGCGCTGCATCCCGAAAGGCTGGCTTTCCATCAGCGCCGAGGCGACCACGGCGGCCTCATCGGCCGAGCCGATGGTGGTCCAGTCGACCACCACCCGGTGCGATCCGGGCCCGGCCCATTCGACGTAGGTGATGGCAATGCGCCCGAGGAAGCCGTCGCCGATCACCGACAGCACCGCGTCCGAGGTCAGCGCCGCCGCATAGCCGCGCCGCTGGATGTCCAGCTCATGCGGGGTCATCGAGCGCGAGACATCGACCATCAGCGCAAGCTCGACATCGACTTCGACGAGGGTTGGATCATAGGCGAAGAGATCGGTCCCCTGCGCCGCGACGGCGGCCGGAAGACCGAGGGGAAGAACCAGGAAAGGAAGAACTTGTAACAGGCGCATGACAAACTGTCCGGTTGTTTCGGCGGATCTGTCCAGTGCTTTGCTGCGATGCAGAAAGCGTGGGCGGTCACGACCGCGACAGATGCACAGAAAACTAGCCAATTTACCTTAACGCGAGCTTTCCTCCTGCGGACTGTCGCAAATTGTCCATATATCGCAGACATAATCGTATGCGTATGAATTGACTTGTCAAGTAATTACGGAATGCTGCGACTGCACGGTGTGTCGCGGCTGCCACCTGTCATGCGGCCTGTTCGAGGCGCTCCATCCTGCCGGATGGCCGACGCCCCGGGCGTGGCAGGCACCCGGGGCGTGGCAGATCTTCCGATCTGAATTCAGTGGCTTGAGGGGGGCGCGGCCTAGTGGTCGTGGTGATCCTGCTGCCAGGGTTTGACGAGATTGCCGAAGCGGGTGAAGCGACCCTCGAAGGACAGTTCCACCGTGCCGATGGGACCGTGACGCTGCTTGCCGATGATCACCTCTGCCTTGCCGTGCAGACGCTCCATGCGCTCCTGCCAGGCGGCCATTTCGTCCAGCCGGTCGTCCGAGGGCTTCTCCCGTTCGACGTAGTATTCCTCGCGGAACACGAACATCACCACGTCGGCATCCTGTTCGATCGAGCCCGATTCGCGAAGGTCCGACAGCTGCGGGCGCTTGTCGTCCCGGCTTTCCACGGTCCGGCTCAGCTGGGACAGGGCGATGACGGGGATGTTCAGCTCCTTGGCGATGGCCTTCATGCCCATCGAGATCTCGGCGATCTCCTGCACCCGGTTGTCGGCGGTGCCGCGGCAGAGCTGCAGATAGTCGATGATCAGCAGGTCCAGCCCATGGGTCCGCTTCAGGCGCCGCGCCCGCGCCGCCAGCTGGGCGATCGGCAGGGCGGGGGTGTCGTCGATGTAAAGCGGGCAGGCCTCCAGCGACTTGGCGGCCTCGACGAAGCGGCGGAATTCCTCTTCGGTCATGTCGCCCTTGCGGATCTGTTCCGAGGGCACTTCGGCGGCCTCCGACAGGATACGGGCAGCCAGCTGCTCGGCGCTCATCTCGAGCGAGTAGAAGCCGACGACGCCGCCTTCGATGGCGCCTTCGGTGCCGTCATGGCGCATGCCACGCTTGTAGGCCTTGGCGACGTTGAAGGCGATGTTGGTCGCCAGAGAGGTCTTGCCCATCGAGGGGCGCCCGGCGAGGATCAGAAGGTCAGAGGGGTGCAGGCCGCCCAGCTTGCGGTCCATGTCGATCAGCCCGGTGGACACGCCCGCCAGGCCGCCCTCGCGCTGGTAGGCGGCATTGGCGACGTTCACCGCATCGGTGACGGCCTTCAGGAAGGACACGAAGCCCGACTCGGACGAGCCCTGTTCGGACAGCTTGTAGAGCTTCTGTTCGGCCTGGACGATCTGTTCCTTCGGGTCGTTGTCGACATCGACGCGGGCCGCCCCGTCCGAGATGTCGCGCCCCAGGCGGATCAGCTCGCGCCGGATCGCCAGGTCATAGATCATCTGGGCGTAATCGCGCACCGCGTAGGAAGACACCGCCGCGCCGGCCAGCTTCACCAGGTACGAGGCGCCGCCCAGTTCCTTCAGCCCCTCGTCGTCGGCCAGGAAGGCCTTCAGCGTGACCGGCGAGGCGAGGTTGTTCTTGGCGATCCGCGCCGCGGCGACCTCGTAGATGCGCGCATGGACCGGATCATAGAAATGCGCCGAGTTGATGATCGAGGCGATGCGGTCGTAGACATCGTTGTTGGTCAGGATCGCGCCCAGCAACTGCTGCTCGGCCTCGACCGAGTGCGGCATGACCTTGCCCAGTTCGCCGTCTTCGCCGCCGGAGGTGTCGGCGTTCGTGCCGGATGCGTTGAAGGTGGTGATCTCGTTCATGCCCGTTTCCGATATCCTGTGTCCCTGGGGTGTCTGCGATCCCGCGGCAACCGGCGCTGTTGCCGCGGGACGGACCTGCCTCGGCCGTCCGGGTCTTGGTGCCGGATCGTCCCCCGTGGGCAGAGGTCTTAGCCGCGAATGCCGGGGAACAGCAAACTGTATAACCCTGTGGATAAGCTGTGTATGGCCTCTTGATACCATATCCTGTGGTCGGCCGCCCGGTCTATATCCAGATAAGTTGATTTCGCTTTCCCGGGCGTGCAAGTTTCTGCCTGCCGGGAAGGCGGGGTGCGCCCAGGGCGGGCACCCGGGGCGGGGCGAAACGCGAACGGGCGCCCGGCTGGGCGCCCGTCGAACCGTTTCGGCCCTGCGGCGAGTCGGGTCAGCCCTTGCGGGCCTCCTGCCAGGCGCGCGGCGCTTTCAGGAAGTTTTCCACTTCATCCAGCGTCGCGGCGTCGAAGGCGCCCCGGGCACGGGCCTCGGCCAGCACGTCCCACCAGGTGCAGAGGTAATGCAGGCTGACGCCATGCTCGGCCAGGCTTTCGCGGGTGCCCTCGAAGATGTCGTAGAAGAAGACCACGGCGGTGTGGTTGCACGAGGCCCCGGTCTCGCGGATCGCATCGACGAAGGACAGCTTCGAGCCGCCGTCGGTGGTCAGGTCCTCGACCAGCAGCACCCGCTGGCCCTCGGTCATCACGCCCTCGATGCGGGCGTTGCGCCCGTAACCCTTGGGCTTCTTGCGCACATAGGTCATCGGCAGCGCCATGCGCTCGGCCACCAGGGCCGAGAAGGGGATGCCCGCGGTCTCGCCCCCGGCGATATTGTCGAAGGCCTCGAGGCCTGCGTTGCGCATCACGGTGCAGGTCATGAAATCCATCAGCGTCGAACGGATGCGCGGGAAGGAGATCAGCTTGCGGCAATCGACGTAGGAGGGCGAGGGCAGGCCCGAGGCCAGGGTGAAGGGCGTCTCGGTGTTGAAATCGACGGCCTTGATATCCAGAAGCATCCCCGCGGTCAGCCGGGCGATTTCTTCCTTCGAAGGGTAGGAGCTGGGGATCATCGTCGGGTCCTCTTGATCATCTCTACATATCCGATGGCTGAAAATACTGCCGCCGGAGGCTCGGGGCGCCCTCGGGCGTCCTGAAATGGCCTGCCAATCAGCAGGCCCGTGCAATCAAACCGCGCTGACCGAAGCCACGTGCCAGGCGGGGGTGAAACCGGGGTCGAAGACGGTGACCGGACCACCGGCCCCGGTCTCGATCTTCGTCGGGTAGTCCTTGGGCGCGCGCTCCAGCGTCAGGGTGCCGGAGTTGGGGGCGAGGCGATAGAAGGCCGGGCCGTTGAGCGAGGTGAAGCCCTCGAGCTTGTCCAGCGCGCCTTCCTCTTCGAAGACATGGGCCAGGATCGCCATGGTGTTGGTGGCGGTGAAGCAGCCCGCACAGCCGCAGCCGCATTCCTTGGCCGGGTCCACGTGGGGTGCGCTGTCGGTGCCGAGGAAGAAGCGCGGATCGCCCGAGGTTGCCGCCTTGCGCAGCGCCTGCTGATGCGTGGCGCGCTTGGCGACGGGCAGGCAGTAGTAATGCGGCTTGATGCCCCCGACGAGGATGTGGTTGCGGTTGATCACCAGATGATGCGTGGTGATCGTCGCACCCAGGCCTGCCTCGGCGCCGCGCACGTAGTCGGCGGCCTCTGAGGTGGTGATATGCTCCATCACCACGCGCAGCTCGGGGATTTCCTTCCGCAGCGGGTCCAGCACGGTGTCAATGAAAACCGCCTCGCGGTCGAAGATATCGACCTCGGGGGTGGTCACCTCGCCATGGGTGCAAAGGGGCAGGCCGATCTCGGCCATGCGTTCCAGCACCGGCACCACCTTGCGGAAATCCGTCACGCCCGAGGCCGAGTTGGTCGTCGCGCCGGCCGGGTAGAGCTTCACCGCCTTGACGAGGCCCGAGGCGGCTGCGGCGGCCACGTCCTCGGGGTCGGTGTTCTCGGTCAGGTAGAGCGTCATCAGCGGCTCGAAACTCATGCCCTCGGGCAGCGCCCTCAGGATGCGGTCGCGGTACTGCCCAGCCTGCTCGCCGGTGACCACGGGGGGCACCAGGTTCGGCATGATGATGGCGCGGCCGAAATGGCGGGCGGTTTCGGGCAGGACGGCTTCCAGCATCGCGCCGTCGCGCAGGTGCAGATGCCAGTCGTCGGGGCGGCGGATGGTGAGGCTCTGGGTCATGAGGCAGGCTTTACGACATGCGCGCCCGCCACGCCAGAGGGTTGCGGGGCGGCTAGTCCAGCTCGTCCATCGCGCGGCGCAGATGTGCCCCGTCAGGCGCGCTTTCGCGCAGCCGGCGGCGGAATCGCGGCAGATTCATGCGCGCGGTCACGTTGCGGCACAGCGCCTGGATCAGCGGCTCGCGCTCATCGACTTCCAGCGCGCTCAGCAGATTGCGCAGGTAGGGCGGATAACGGCGACGGCGGCGGTAGAGCGTGGCGAAGACCCTGGCATCCAGACGCCCTTCGCCGGCCAGCCGCAGCAGGGTGTGCAGCATCCCCATGCGCAGCAGTGACCCCTGCAGCGCCGCGCCGAGGTGGCGCAGGCGGAACAGGGTGACATTGGGCCGGGCAAAGAGCGCAGCATGCATCGCATCCAGCCGCTCGACCGGATCATAGAGCACCCAGGCCTGGGCGCAGGCATCCAGCATGTCCGGCGCATAGCCATAGCGCGAGGTGAAATCGAGGCGGCGATGCTCGCGGAACCGCTCGTCCCATTCGGTCAGCGTCGGGTTCAGCGTCGCCTGCGGCTGGATCGCCAGCACCAGAGCGCCCGGCGCGGCCACGGAATAGGCGCAGGCGGCATAGGCACAGGGCCCGGCGCCGAAGAACAGCACCCGGTCGAACTGCTCGAAGAAGCCGTCGTCGATCAGCTCGTCGATATAGTCATAGACCCCGGCACTGCGGAACCATGTGTCGCCGTCCGAGACCAGGCAGAGATGCGACCAGCCCTCTTCGCGCACCATGCGCCAGCCCATCGGTTGCCCTTCCTCGGTCAGGCCCTGGATGCCGGCCTGGGTCTCGAAGGTGACCAGCAGCGTGGTATTGCCTTCGATGTAGGCGGCGAAATGGGCCGGGTCGAGGCTGCGGAAGGCGCCGCGCGCCCGCGCGATGCCCGAGACACGGGCCAGCCACTCGCTCTTGCCCAGCCCCTCGAGAGAGGCCGTCAGGTCATGGGGCAGGGCGGCGGTGATCTGCTCGGACATGGATACTCCCGTCCCGCGCCTGCGGCGGGGTTCTGGACAAAGACTAGTGGCGGATTCGGGCGAAAATTTGGTGCGGGCGGGCACTTCGGCAAGGGGCGACGGATCAGTCTGGCGAGGTCGCGGCCTCGCTGCGCGCCTTCAGCGCGAAACGCTGCAGGAAGCGCGCGGCCTCGGGGGGCAGGGGACGCGTCGGCGGCGTCAGCAGCAGGCGGCCCATCAGGGCCCGGAAGGGTTCCAGCAGCATCAGCTCGCGGAAGCGCGCGTGGCGCCAGTTCACCGCCGCCTCATGCAGGGTGGCAAGCTGCGCATCGCCCTTCAGCCGCGCCAGTTCCGCCTGCATCCCCGGCGCCCGGCGCAGGATCGAGCCGTCCTCGTCGCTGGCGAAGTTGCGCTCGACCCAGTAGTCGAGGTCCAGCATCTGGTCCGCATGCACCGCGCGCCCCCGGTCGGCCTTCAGCACATAGCTTTCCATCGCGCCGAGCGCGTAGTGGTTCAGCTGCGCAAGCCCGTAGTTCGGCTGGCCGAAGGTCGAGAAGATCCGCTCGGTGCGGAACTTCTTGGGCAGCTCCCGCCCGTCCGAGCCGAACCAGCGCGCGCTCTCCAGCCGCTCCTTCACCGGCGCGCGCGGGCGATGCACCCCGACCTTCCGGTAGGTGCCGTCATTGCGGTAGAGCGTCTTGAACATCGCCGCCCGCCAGGGCCAGTAGAGCACCGCAGGCGCGGCCCGCAGGAAGGTCTGGGTGACCGGCCTGTCCTCGTAGTGCACCACCCCGCCATTGCCGAAGAGCCGCCAGGTCAGGGTGATCGCCGTGGCCTCGGGCAGGGCGGTCAGCAGATCGCCGACCCGGCCTTCGCCCGCATGGATATTGACGAATTCGTCGATATCGAAGGGCAGGATCCAGTCGGCCTGCCGCACGATCTCCAGCTTCTCGCATTGCTTCAGCGCGGTGAACTGGATGCCGCGCGTGTCATAGGGGCCATCGTTGCGGATGTGGGTGACCTCGCCCATCCCGGCCAGCCGGTCCAGCATCGCGTCGGTGCCATCCTGGCAATCGTTCGAGAAGACGAGGAAATCGGTGAAGCCTATGGCGCGGTGATGGGCCAGCCATTCCAGCAGGAAGGCGGCCTCGTTGCGCACGCAGAGGATGGCCAGCACCCGCATCAGAGACCGTCGTCGATGGCCATCGACAGGGCCACGCGCTCCAGCTCGGTCAGTTTCAGGTTGAGGGCCTGCTGGTAGAGGTCCTCGAATTCCGCCATGCCGTGCAGCTCTTCGGCCTTGGCCTTGTGCCAGGCGAAACCGGCCTCGTGCAGGGCGCGCAGCTTGTCGTCCTGCAGGATGCGGTCCATCTCGGCGCGCACCCGGGGAATGTTGCGCTGGATCGAGCGGTCGGGGTTGTCGCTCCAGTCCATGCGCACCCAGTAGGACAGGCCGATGGACTGATCGACGTGCAGCGCCCGGCCGCGCTGGCGCTTGATCAGGTAGCTTTCGGCCGAGCGCAGGGCGTAGTGGTTCAGCTGCAGCAGGTCGTAGCCGATGTTGTCGGTGTTGTTGCGCCAGCCGTTCCGCAGCAGGTCGCGCGTGACCTTGCGCCCTGAGCCATTGACCCATGTCACCGCCTCGGCCTTCTCGCCCACCACCTTGTTGGGGCGGTGACAGGACAGTTTCGTATAGGCGCCGATATTGCGGTAGAGCGTCTTGAAACCCCAGTTGGTATGGGGCTTGGGGCAGTACTTCGGCGCCGCGTGGTCGAACTGGCCGATGACCATCTCGTCTTCCAGCCGCGTCACGCCGTTGTGGCCGAACAGCCGCCAGGTCATCGCGATGTTCGTGGCCTCGGGGCAGGCGGCGAAGAAATCGTCCAGCGTGCCGTTGCCGGTGCGGATGTTGATGAACTCATCCACGTCGAAATGCGAGATCCACTCGGCATCCCGCATCACCGGCTCTTCCAGCGCGCGTTCCAGCGCGTATTGCTGTGGAGAGCCGCCTTCCCAGTTGTCGTTGTTGCGGTGCTGGACGAGGCCCAGCTCGGCCATCCGGTCGAGGATGGCATCGGTGCCGTCAGTGCAGCCGTTGGAGTAGATCAGGAAAGTGTCGAAACCGATGGCGCGGTGATAGGCGACCCATTCCAGGATGTAGGGCGCCTCGTTCTTCATGCAGCCGACGACGACGCGGCCAGAGGAACCTTCGGGCAGCACGCGCGGCGGGGCGGGGGCATAGGGCGCGCCCTCGGCCAGCGCATCGTCGCGGCCAAGGTCGTTGCGCGGCAGGAAGGCGGTGGACAGGAAGGCGGTCCCCGAGAGCGCATCCAGACGTTTGATCGCCTCTGGCGGCAGCACGGCGCGGGTCTCTGGTGCAAGGTCGATATGCATCGCTTTCGAGGTCGTCGGCGCGTCGATCTCTCCGGTCAGGGCCTGAGCCTCTTCGATCTTGCCCTCGCGCTCGGCCCGGGTGGCGCGGTCGATGCGCCAGCGCATCGCCATGAAGTACTGCGAGGGGCGGTAGCCAAAGAGAGGGTCCGGTTCCTCCCACGCCCCCTGCGGTTCGGGCAGGGCGAGCGAGGTGGCATCCAGCGCCGGGTGATGCTCAACCAGCCGGGCGTTGCCGGGGGCGAAGCGGGCGCAGATCGCGGCGAGGCTGGCGGGATCGGCGGCGGGACCCTCGATGGCGACCTCCCCCAGGAAGGTCGACCAAAGCTTGCGCGGTACGATGGCGGTGAACTGGTCAAGATAGGCCTGCAACAGCGCGTTCATCTGCCGGGTGCGGGCCAGCGTCGGCTGCGACATGACCTTGCGCAGCAGCTTTGTCTCGCCCCGGCCCAGGGTCTCCGAGACACCCAGCATCTCGCGGATCTCGTCGATGACCGCCTCGGAATAGAAGCGGTCGCGGTCGTAGGGACGGAAGGTGAGGCTGCCGGGGCCGAAGGTGCCTTCCCAATGGGCCTGCAGGGCCTCGTAATCCAGCCAGAACAGCGGCGCCTCGGTGGTGGGGAAACGGCCGCGCAGGGGATCGGCCTCGGGCATCCTCGCCAGGCAGGCGTCGCGCCAGTCGGCATCCTGTGGGATGTCCTGCTCGGCCTCCAGCGTGCGGGCGCGGCCCTCGTGCAATTGCAGCATGTAGGCGCGCAGCATCACGTCGGTCTGCGGCCCCACATGCATCAGCAGCGAGATATCCGTGGACAGCGGGCTGAGCAGGTCGCGCAGGCGCTCCAGCTCGCTGGTGCGGGTCAGCCCGGTGGCCAGTTGCCCGGCGGACAGCAGCATGGTGTGGGGCTTTGCCACCTCTATCTCACGCTCGAGGTCGGTGATCAGCGTGGTCTGCAGCGCCGCCTGCCGGTCCGGGGTGATATAGCCCCGGTTGAAGCGCAAAGGGTCGACCTGTTCGGGGTCGGTGGCGGCCATGTAGAGGCGTGCGTGGCTCTTCTTGCCGGGGGTGACCGGGTATAGGATGCCGGTCTTGGACAGCAGCTGGTTGCGCTTGACGTTCAGCGTCTCTTGCAGCGCGTCCGAGCCGGTCGCCTCGGTGCCGATATGCAGGATGATCTTCATGCCTCATCCTCTTCCGGGCGGGCGGTGTTTTCATTGGCGCGGCCCCACCAGGGCAGCTCGAGCCCGAGGAACGCCTGCAAGCGCTGCTGCGCCTCGGGGGCGGCCACGTCCAGTTCAAGGTAGTTCGGATCCCCCTCGAAGAGCTTCGCGAGATGCGCGTAATGGCCGTCGATCCAGCGCGCCAGATGCGCCTCGGTTCCGCCGAAGCCGACAGGCAGGCCGGGCAGGGCGTTGCCTTCCAGCCGGGCGGCCATGTTGGTCCAGCGCATCATCGAATTCGCCAGCTTGCCCGCATCGCGGCGGGTGGCGGTGAACTTCACCTGCGGATGCTGCGCCCGGATCGCCATCAGCAGCGCATGATCCATTTGCGGCCAGGCCTGACGGCCCGCATGAAGAAAGGAGGCCTCGGCCACGGCGTCGAATTCGTCAAGCTCTTCAAGTGGATCGCCGCTGTTGTAAAAGCCCCGGTACAGCACCTGCCCGACGAAATTGCGCACCAGGGCAGGCCTCGCGGTCTGGCCCTTGCGGATCCGGTGGTCGGCGACGTTCAGGCCGGCCTTCGCCATCGCCTCGGCGAAACTGGTGGTGCCCGATTTCGGCAGGCCGAGGTTGATCACGCGCATCCGGTGCATCTCAGGCCAGCCCCAGCTCTTGCAGCAGCGCCTCTTCCAGCGGCGGCAGGGTCGAGGCCTCGCGCAGCTGGTCCCGCATGGCGCGATACGCGTCGGTTTCCAGCAGCTCATCACGGCGCGCGCAGTGCAGGCGCACGGCCTCGTCATGCAGCTCGGCCACGCCGGGCAGGGCCCTGAGGCGTGCCATCTCGGCCTCCAGCGCGGGCATCATCCGCAGGATCGAGCGATCCTCCCAGGCCACATCCGCGCGTTCCCGCCAGTAGGTGTCATCGAAGGTGCGATGCTCGCGGTTCACGTCGCCGCGGTCGTTCTTCACCAGGTAGCTGTCGAGTGAGCGCAGGGCGTAGTGGTTCAGCGTCGCGAAGGCGCGGGCGCCCTGGGCGGGGAACTTGCGGATGCGGCGCGGGTTGTCGGCCACGAGGAACTTCGGCGGCACCGGGCGGCCGCCGCCATCGGTCCAGGTCGGGTGCTCTTCCTCGGTGATCTTGCCGGGCAGGAAGGGCCGGTGCGCGCCGTAGTAGCGTAGGGGAAAGTCCTTGCGGACCAGCGTCTTGACCTCGATAGAGGTCTCTCCGCACCAGATGTCGGGGTTGTGGCAACGGGTGAACTGGCCGATCACCGGGCGGTCCTCGAAGGCCTCGATGCCTTCATTGCCGAAGAACTGGAAGCTGACCGAGATCGCCTGCGGATCACCGCAGGCCGCGATCAGCGCCGGGATCGTGTGATCGCCGACATGGATGTTCAGGAACTCGTCGACATCGGCGATCCAGACCCAGTCGGCATTCTTGACGACGGGGCGCTTGGTGGCGGCATCCTTCAGCGCTTCCATCTGGTAGTTGCGCCCCTCGGCGGGGTTCGGACGGTGGCGCACAACGCCATGGGCCCGCAGCCGGTCCAGCAGCCGGTCGGTGCCGTCGCTGCAATCGTTGGAATAGAACAGGAAGTCGGTGACCCCGATCGCCCGGTTGTAGGCGATCCACTCCAGCAGGAAGGGGCCCTCGTTCTTGACGCAGGTCACGGCGGTGATGCGCATCAGGCACCTGTCGCCGGGCTGGCGCTGCGGGTCATGTCTCTGGTCATTGCAAATCGTCCCTGCGGGTCCGGGTCCTGCCCCGTCACCTGCCTGCCGTTTCCGGCATTTGTTCGGCGGAAAGATCGCAATTTCGCGCCCTTGGGTCAATCGGGCGTCAATCGCGCATCGCACCTCGCCCGCACCGGGGGGCTTGACCTGCGGCGCGCCGGATGCACCCTAGCCCCATGGGCGCAGGGGAGGAGACGTCCGCCATGCAGGACACCAGGGGCGCATTGCCCGAGGATATCGACGCAGTCGAAACGCTGCTGGCCGGGCAGGGCTACCTGCCGGGGCGGGCGCTGGCGACCGTGACCTTCCTGGCGCTGCGGCTGGGGCGGCCGCTGTTCCTTGAGGGGGCGCCCGGCACCGGCAAGACCGAAATCGCCCTGGCCCTGTCGCGGGCGTTGGGGCGGCGGCTGATCCGGCTGCAATGCTACGAGGGGCTGGACAGCGCCCAGGCGCTTTGCGACTGGAACTTTCCGGCCCAGATGATCGCCATCCGCACCGCCGAGGCGTCCGGTGGCGCGGATCGCTCTGCCCTCCAAGCCGAGCTGTTCGGCCCCGACTACCTGGTCGAGCGCCCCTTGCTTCAGGCCCTGCGCCCGGCGCCCGAAGGCCCTCCGGTGCTGCTCATCGACGAGCTGGACCGCACCGACGCGCCTTTCGAGGCCTTCCTGCTGGAGGTGCTCTCGGACTTTCAGGTGACCATCCCCGAGATCGGCACGATCCGCGCGCCCGAGCCGCCCATCGTCATCCTGACCTCGAACCGCACGCGGGAAATCCACGATGCGCTGAAGCGGCGTTGCCTTTACCATTGGGTCGACTACCCGGCCTTCGAGCGCGAATTGCAGATCCTGCGCACCCGCGTCCCCGAGGCCAGCGCGGCGCTGTCGCGCGAGGTGGTGGCCTTCGTGCAGCGGCTGCGTACCGAGGATCTGTTCAAGACGCCGGGCATGGCCGAGACCATCGACTGGGCCAAATGCCTGCTGGCGCTTGACGTGATCTCGCTCAGCCCCGAGGTGATCTCGGACACCCTTGGCGCGATCCTGAAGTACCAGGACGATATCGCGCGGCTGGAAGGCTCCGAGGCGAAGCGCCTGCTGGAGGAGGCGCGCGCCGCGCTGCCGGGCGGCTAGGGGATGGAGAGCCTGCCCCTGCCGCTGCCCGAGGCGCCGAAACTGGCCGAGAACATCGCCCATTTCGCCCGCGCCCTGCGCCGCGCCGGGCTGCCGATAGGGCCGGGGCGGATCGCCGGGGCGGTGCAGGCCATGGCGCTGGCAGGTGTGGCGGAGCGGCGCGATTTCTACTGGGTGCTGCACGCCTGTTTCGTCTCGCGCCCCGAGGAAAGCCGCCTCTTTGCCCAGGTCTTCCGGCTGTTCTGGCGCGATCCGCGCTACATGGAGCACATGATGGCGATGCTGCTGCCCTCGGTCCGGGGGCTGGCCGAGGAACCGCCGCCGCAGCCCGCCGAACGCCGCGCCGCCGAGGCGCTGACGGGGCCGCAGCCCGTCGCCCAGCCCGAGGGCGAAGAGGTCGAATTGCAGATCGACGCCCGCGAGACCGCCTCGCAGGAGGAACGCCTGCGCCACCTCGACTTCGAGCAGATGAGCAATGCCGAGACCGCCGAGGCGCGGCGCATGCTGGCCCGCATGGCGCTGCCCGCACCGAAGCTGGTGACCCGGCGCCACCGCCTGTCGCCGCATGGTCCGGGCATCGACCGCCGCCGCCTGCTGCGCGAGATGGCGCGGCGCGGCGGCGAGCCGGGGCGCCTGCAGCGCAGCCGTCCGGCGACGCGCTGGCCGGATCTGGTGGTGCTCTGCGATATCTCGGGCTCCATGAGCGCCTATAGCCGGATGCTGCTGCATTTCCTGCATGCGGTGGCGCATCGCGAAGGGCAGGGCTGGGCGCAGGTTCATGCCTTCACCTTCGGCACCCGGCTGACCAATGTCACCCGCCACCTGCGGCTGCGCGACGTGGATGCCGCGCTGGCGGCCGCCGCTGCCGGTGCGCAGGACTGGGAGGGCGGGACCCGCATCGCCGACAGCCTGCACGCCTTCAACCGTGACTGGGCCCGCCGGGTGCTGGCGCGCGGCGCGCAGGTGCTGCTGATCACCGACGGTCTGGACCGCAGCGGCGACCCCGCCGCCCTCGGGCGCGAGACCGAACGCCTGCGCCTGCTGGCGCGGCGTCTGATCTGGCTCAACCCGCTGCTGCGCTACGATGGCTTCGCGCCGCGCGCGGGCGGTGTGGCAGCCATGCTGCCTCATGTCGACTGCCTGCTCGGCGGCCACTCTCTCGCCTCGCTCGAGGCGCTGTCGACGGCCCTGTCCTCGCCCGCGGAGGTGGGCGAAAAATCACGCTTGATCAAAGCCTTGTAGGTCCATTGTGCAGCGTTATCCGGGGCTGTCACAAATTGCGATTGAACCGGGGGCGGGGGTTGGGTGTTGTGCCTGCAAAGCCCGCGACGGGCCAGAGGAAAGGACCTACCCAATGACCATGCGACTTCTCAGAAATGGCACCGCGCTGGCGCTCAGCCTCTCGCTGGCCATGCCCGCCGGCCTCGTGGCCCAAGATGCCACCCCCGATGCGCCGCAAGCGCCCGAAGCCTGTGGCGAACTGACCGGCGACGCCCTGGCGGAATGCCTGGCCGGCGCGCTGGAGCAGGGTCTGGGCGAAGAGGCCCCGGCTGCCGAAGAGGCCCCGGCGGAAGAGGTCGCGCCCGAGGCTGAGGCCCCGGCGGAGGAGGCGGCCCCTGTGGAAGAGGCGGCTCCCGAAGCGCAAGCGCCTGCCGAGGAAGCAGCCCCTGAAGCAGAGGCGCCTGTAGAGGATACCGTGCCCGAAGCCAGCGAGGAGCCGGCCGCAGAGCCGGAGGCCGCGTCTGAAGCCGAAGCTGCCGAGCCCGAGGCTCCGGCAGAGGAAACTGCCTCGGAGGCTGAGGAAGAGCTGCGCCGCCAGCTTGAGGCGGAGTCGGCAGACGAGGCGCCCGCTGCAGAAGAGGCCGTGGAGGACGCGGAACAGGCGCCTGCTCAGGAAGCCGAAGCGGAAGCCGCCCCTGAGGCGCCTGCGGAAGAAGGTACGTCGGACACCGAGGAAGAGCTGCGCCGCCAGCTTGAAGCCGAGACCGCCGAAGAGGCCCCCGCTGAAGGAGAGGCCGCAGAGGACACTGCCGAGGATGCCCCCGCCGAGGAGGTCACCCCGGCCGCCGAACTGGAGGCCAACCCCGCGCCTGAGCAAACCGAGGAAGAGCGCGCCGAGCAACAGCGCCTCGAGGACGAACGTGCTGCCGAAGAACAGGCCGCGCGTCAGCAGCAGCTGCAATCCGCCGCCGCCGCCCAGGAAGGCGCCGAGGCCGAGGCAGTCGACGAGCAGGAGGTGACGGAACAGTCCAGCCGCTCTTCCGGCGAGGAATTCGAGAACAAGGTCAACGAGGAAGCCCGGCGGGCCCAGGCCGAGACGCAGTCCGAGGAACGCGCCGAGAAAAGCGACCGAGACCAGCTGCTCGACGCCCTCGGCAAGGCGGCCCTGGTGGGTCTTGGCGCCTATGCGGTCGGCAAGATCATGAACAACGGTGACCGCGTGGTCAGCAACTCGGGCGACCGTGTCGTGGTCGAACGCGATGGCCGCTACGTGGTGCTTAAGAACGATGACGAACTGCTGCGCCGCCCCGGCAGCGACGTGCGGACCGAGACCTTCTCGGATGGCTCGACGCGCTCGACCGTGACCCGTGACGACGGCAGCCGCGTGGTGACCATCCGCGCCGCCGATGGCACCGTGCTGCGCCGCACGCGGATCCTGGCCGACGGCACCGAGGTGCGCCTGTTCGACGATACCCGCCAGATCGAGGCGGTGCGTGTCCAGGATCTGCCCGAAGCGCCGCGCCAGCGCGAGCTGGAGGTGTCCAATCGCGACGTGGCCGAGCTGGAGCGCGCGCTCAGCCAGTACCAGACCGGCGTCAACCGTGCCTTCTCGCTGGGTCAGGTGCGTGACATCCGCGCCGTGCGCAACCTGGTGCCCGAGATCACCGTCGACAACGTCAACTTCGAGACCGGCAGCGCCGTGATTCGTCCCGAAGAGGCGCGCGACCTGGCGGCCCTCGGCCAGCTGATGTCGCAGATGATCGAGGAAAACCCCTCGGAGGTCTTCCTGGTCGAAGGGCACACCGATGCCGTCGGCTCTGCCAGCTACAACCTCGCGCTCTCGGACCGTCGTGCCGAAAGCCTGGCCCTGGCCCTGACCGAGTACTTCGACGTGCCGCCCGAGAACATGGTGGTGCAGGGCTACGGTGAAAGCGACCTGAAGGTCGCCACCGGCTCGGCCGAACGTGCCAACCGCCGCGCCGTGGTGCGCCGGATCACCCAGCTGCTGCAGGGCAGCTGATCCGCCCCGCGCAGGACGCAAGGGAAGGGCCGCCCCCCGGGGTGGCCCTTTTTGCTGCCCGCGCGTTGCTTCGGGGATGCCGCTTGCCCCCGGCCCGGGGCAGGCCCTAGACTTCCGACCAAGAGGGAGGAGAGGCCATGGACCACTTCGACGACATTCCCGAACAGGCCCTGGACTGGCACCTGTCGGGCCGCAAGGCGGCGCTGGCCACGGTGGTCGAGACCTGGGGCTCGGCGCCCCGGCGCATCGGCAGCCAGCTGGTGATCTCGGGCAGCGGAGAGATGGCGGGCTCGGTCTCGGGGGGCTGCGTCGAGGGCGCGGTGGTGACCGAAGCGCTCGAGGCGCTGGAACAGGGCGCACCGCGGCTGCTGGAATACGGCGTCAGCGATGGCGATGCCTTCGCCGTCGGCCTCGCCTGCGGCGGCACGATCCGCGTCCTGGTGCAGCCCGTGGGCAGCGCCTTTCCGCCCGACCACCTGCAGGCGCTGGTCGCGGCGCGTCGGGCCCGGCAGGCGGTGGCGGTGATCTCTTCGCCCGAAGGGGTGGTGCAGGAGGTGACCACCGAGGGGCGGGACGAGCGTTTCCGCCTCGACCGGTCGGGCTTTGACGAGACGGGACGGTTCATCGCCGTGCAGACTCCGCCGCTGCGGCTGCTGGTGGTGGGCGCGGTGCATATTGCCCAGGCGCTGGTGCCCATGGCGCGGCTGGCGGGCTTCGCCGCCACCGTCATCGACCCGCGCGACAGCTTCGCCACGCCCGAGCGGTTCCCCGACACCCGGCTGATCAACGACTGGCCCGACGAGGTCATCGCGGCCCAGCCGATGGACCTGCGCACCGCGCTGGTCCTGCTGACCCATGACCCCAAGCTGGATGACCCGGCGCTGCTGGCCGGGCTGCGCTCTCGGGCGTTCTACATCGGCGCGCTCGGCTCGACCCGGACCCACGCAAAGCGGCTGGAGCGGATGCGCGAGGCGGGCGTCAGTGAGGCCGACCTGGCCCGCATCCATGGCCCCGTCGGGCTGGATATCGGGGCCGCGAACCCGGCAGAGATCGCGGTCTCGATCCTCGCCCAGATGGTGCAGGCGCTGAGGCGCGGCACATGAAGTTCGGCCCGCTGGCGCTGGATGAGGCGCTTGGCGTGATCCTCGCCCATTCCATAGACCTGCCTGAGGGGCGGTTGCGGAAGGGGATGAGGATCGACGCGGAGTCGATTGATAAATTGCGATATTTCGGTCTCTCGGAGGTCGTCGCCGCGCGTCTCGATCCCGGTGATGTGCATGAGGACGCGGCCGCGCTGGAGCTGGCGCAGGCGCTGGCGCGCAAGGGCTCCGGGCTGAAGATCGGCCGGCCGGGTACGGGCCGGGTCAACCTCTTTGCCGAGGGGGCGGGGCTGGCGCGGATTGATGCGGCACAGGTTCATGCGGTGAACCGGATCCATCCGATGATCACCGTTGCGACGGTGCCCGAGTGGCAGCGCATGGGCCATGGCGGCATGGTGGCGACGGTCAAGATCATCTCCTACGCGGTGCCGGGACAGGCGCTGGCGGCGGCCTGCGGGGCGGGGCGCGGCGCGCTTGGTCTGCAAGGGGTGCAGCGGCCCCGGGTGACGTTGATCCGCACCTTCACCGGGGCGACCCCGGACGAGAGCGGTGTGGCGGCGATCTCGGACCGGCTGGACAGGCTGGGTGCGCGGCTGGTGGCCGAGAGCAACGTTGCCCATGCCGAGGACAGCCTGTCCCGGGATCTGGCGGCGGTGCGGGACGTGGCGCAGAGCGACCTGATCCTGCTGCTGACCGGCTCTGCCACCTCGGATCCCGATGACGTGGGGCCGGCGGCGCTGCGGCTGGCGGGCGGGCAGGTGACCCGCTTCGGCATGCCGGTCGATCCCGGGAACCTGCTTTTCCTCGGCGCGCTGGCGGGGGTGCCGGTGATCGGACTGCCCGGCTGTGCCCGCAGCCCGGCGCTGAACGGCGCCGACTGGGTGCTGGAACGGCTGCTCTGCGGAGTGGAGGTGACCTCGGAGGATATCGCCGGCATGGGCGTCGGGGGCCTGTTGAAGGAAATCCCCTCGCGACCGCAGCCCCGCGATCCGAAATAGCCCCTGCGAGCTAACCCCTGCGCCGGGCTTGCTCCCTTGCCCTGGCCATGGTTCAGTGCTTCAGCAACCAGCATGGCGAGGCAGCAGATGAACAGTATCAGCCTGGAGGTGAACGGGAAAACCGTCTCGGCCGAGGTCGAGCCGCGCATGCTTCTGGTCGACTTCCTGCGCCAGGGGCTTGGCCTGACCGGCACCCATGTGGGCTGTGACACCAGCCAGTGCGGCGCCTGCATGGTGCATCTGGACGGCCGGCAGGTGAAGGCTTGCACGATCTTCGCGGTCGAGGCCGAGGGCGCCTCGGTCACCACCATCGAGGGGCTGGCGCAGGAGGGTGCCCTGACGCGGTTGCAACAGGCTTTCCAGGACCAGCACGGGCTGCAATGCGGCTTCTGCACGCCGGGCATGGTGATGTCGCTGACCGCGCTGCTCGAGGTGAACCCCGAGCCGACGGAGCAGGAGATCCGCGACCACCTCGAGGGCAACATCTGCCGCTGCACCGGCTATCACAACATCGTCCGCGCCGCGCTTGCGGCCTCGGGCCAGCTCTGAAGCGGATCGGGAGACCGTTCCGCCTGGACGTTGACCTTCTGCGCCCCGGGCCGGTGAGCCGGGCTCAGGCCATCGGCTGACCAAGCAGATCCGGGCGGGACGGGCTGTCGGTATCGCGTCGGTGTTCCGTCGGCAGGGGAACCCCGGTTAACGCGCCGCGCGCCGGTCGGATGCGCCGGTGCTCACCGGGATCAGCCTGCGGCTGATGGCCTTCGGCGAGAGTATTTTCAGCCATCGAATGGAAACAGGGGCGCGCCCTTTCGGGGGTCGCGCTGCAGTGTATCCATTCGATGGCAAGAAATACTCCGGGGGGAGTCTCCGGAACGGAGACAGGGGCAGCGCCCCGCCCCCTCCAAGTGTCGCCGCAAGGCGATCTCCGGCGAGCTGGTCCATTGCGCGGTGGAGGTGGGGAGAGGAGCGCCCCGGCAGAGGGTCGGGCCAAAAGAAAACGCCCTCCGGAGGGGAGGGCGTCTGAAATCCTGGAAGCCGGAGCGGATCAGCGAGACACGGGGCCGATCATCATGACCATCTGGCGGCCTTCCATCTTCGGCATGTTCTCGACCTTGCCGATTTCCTTCACATCCTCGGCGACGCGTTCGAGCAGTTCGCGGCCAAGGTTCTGGTGCGCCATCTCGCGGCCCCGGAAGCGCAGGGTGACCTTCACCTTGTCGCCGTGCTCGAGGAACTTGATGACGTTGCGCATCTTGACGTCGTAGTCATGCACATCGGTGCCGGGGCGGAACTTCACCTCCTTCACCTCGATGATCTTCTGCTTCTTCCGGGCTTCGGATTCGCGCTTCTGCTGTTCGTACTTGAACTTGCCGAAGTCCATGATCTTGCAGACCGGGGGCGTGGCGTTCGGAGAGATCTCGACGAGGTCGAGACCGGCTTCCTCGGCCATGGCGAGGGCCCGGGAGGGCGTGACCACGCCAACGTTTTCACCCTCGGCGCCGATCAGGCGGATCTCGGGGGCACGGATTCGGTCGTTCACGCGGGGGCCGGTGTCACGGGTCGGCGGCGCGTTGTGGGGTCTGCGAGCTATGGTTTTCGCCTTTGATCGTTGATCGAATTGAGGCGGCAAAATAAGCGCCGTCCGGGCGCTTTTCAAGCGGCAATTGGTCGGTGTCCGGGCAAAACGGCTAGCGGACGGCAAAGGTTCCCTGCCGTCCGCGTCAATTTCCCCAAGGGCTTAGCCCAAGCGTGGCGCTGCTGCAAGCAGGCGGCGCCGATCAGTCCACGAAGGCCTTTTCGACGACATACTGCTTGGGATCGGAATTGGCGCCCTCTTCGAGGCCGTAGCCCTCGAGCAGTTCCTTGATGTCGATGTTGAAGGCCAGGTTGCCGCAGACCATGGCGCGGTCGGTCTCGGGGTTGATCGGTTCGATGCCCAGATCGGCAAAGACCTCGCCCGAGCGCATCAGGTCGGTGATGCGGCCCATCTTCGGGCTCTCCTCGCGGGTGGTGGTCGGGTAGTAGCGGATCTTCTTCCAGAAGCCCTCGCCGATCAGCTCGTTGAGCAGTTCGTCGGTCTTCAGGCTTTCGATCAGCTCGGCGCCGTAGGTCAGCTCGCCCACGGTGCGGCAGGTGTGGGTGATCACCACCTCGTCGTAATCCTCGTAGGTCTGCGGTTCGCGCAGCAGCGAGGCGAAGGGGGCAAAGCCGGTGCCGGTGGCGAAGAACCACAGCCGCTTGCCGGGCAGCAGCGCGTCATGCACCAGGGTGCCGACGGGTTTGGGGCGCAGGATGATCTCGTCGCCTTCCTGGATGTTCTGCAGCTTCGAGGTCAGCGGGCCATCGGGCACCTTGATCGAGTAGAACTCCAGCTCTTCGTCCCAGGAGGGGGAGGCGATGGAATAGGCGCGCAGGATCGGTTTCTGGCGGCCGGTCTTCTCGTCCGGGTCGCCCATCAGGCCGATCATCACGAATTCGCCCGAGCGGAAGCGCAGCGAGGCGGGACGGGTCACGCGGAAGGAAAAGAGGCGGTCCGTCCAGTGCTTGACGAAGGTCACTTTCTGCGCGTCAGGCAGGGTCGGCGCTTTCGGGGCGGCTGCTTGCTCGGTCACGGTGGCGGTCTCGGTCATTTGTGTGCTAATGGATTTCTCAATCCATCCTCTAGCGCGGGCGGGGCCGCTTGCAAAGGGGTTTCTGGGCGTCAGCCGGCGCGCAGGCGCGACTGATAGTCGTGGGCCTTCCAGTCTGCCCGGAATTTCCACTGTTCCTCTGGCTGGCGGGCGGCAAGCTCATCCGGGATCTCGACCTCGTCGAAGCCCTGGCGGCGGGCCATGGCGTATTGGTCGGAAATCACGTGGCCGCAGGCGCGCAGCCGTCCGGTGAACCCGCGCTGGCGCAGGACGAGGCCGATGGTAAAGCCGCGCCCGTCGGCGAAGGAGGGGAATTCGACCCGTACCATGGAAGCGCCGGCGAAGTCGACCTCATGCGGGTTGGTGTCCGAGGGCAGGGTCAGAACCTCTGCCTCGGGAAGGGATGCGGCGCTGTCCTCGGCCGCGAAGCCCTGGTCGGTGACGATGACGGTCATGCTTGGGGTCCTCTGACGATCTTGCCATCCACGATGTGGATGCCGCATTCAACCTTGTCCTGTCCGCGCCAGCGTCCGGCGCGGGGGTCTTCGCCGGGTTTCACCGGCGAGGTGCAGGGCGCGCAACCGATGGAGGGATAGCCCTTGGCCACCAGCGGATGCCGGGGCAGGCGGTTCTCGTCCATGTAGGCCACCACGTCCTCGGGGTGCCAGTGGGCCAGCGGGTTGACCTTGATCCGGTCGGCGCCGTCGGCCTCGAAGAACTCCAGCGCGGCGCGGGTGCTGGACTGGAAGCGCTTGCGCCCGGTGATCCAGCCGTCAAAGCCCGTCAGGGCGCGTTCCAGGGGCACGGTCTTGCGCAGGGTGCAGCAGGCATCGGTGTCGAACTGGTGCAGGGTCCCGTCCGGGTCCTGGCGCGACAGGTCGAATGCCGAGGCGCGGATGATGCGCACGTCCTTCAGGTGCAGACGCTCTGCAACCTCCTGCTGGTAGTCCAGCGTCTCGGCGAACAGCATCTGGGTGTCGATGAAGAGCACCGGCACCGTGTTGTCGATCACCGAGACGAGGTGCAGCAGCGCCACGCTCTCGGCCCCGAAGGACGAGACCATGGCGAGGTCGCCCACGTCGTGATCCTTCAATGCCGCTTCCAGCACCGAGGTTGCCCCGTGGTGACGGTAGCGATCGTTCAGGCGGGCAAGCCGCGCATCCAGTTCGGGCGAGGTTTCGGCGGCGCCGAAATCCATGGCTGCTTCAGGCGGCATTCGCTTTCTCTTTCTCCGGGTAGAGCGCCGCCTTGAACGGATCGGGGCCGACACGCCGGTAAGCTTCGAGGAAGGTCTCTTCCTCGGATTCGCGAAGGCCCAGGTAGGTCTTCAGGATGGTCTCGATGGCACCGGTGATCTCGTCGTAGGCGAAACCGGGGCCGGTGCGCTGGCCGATGGCGGCATCTTCGCTGCCGTCCCCACCGAGGGTGATCTGGTAGTTCTCGACGCCTGCGCGGTCGAGGCCGAGGATGCCGATATGGCCGACATGGTGGTGCCCGCAGGCGTTGATGCAGCCCGAGATCTTGATCTTCAGCGGGCCGATCTCATGCTCGAGCTTCAGTTCGTCGAAGCGCTTGGCGATCTCCTGGGCGACGGGGATCGAGCGGGCCGTGGCCAGCGCGCAGTAATCCATGCCGGGGCAGGCGATGATGTCGCTGACCAGCCCGATATTGGCGGTCGCCAGGTCGTGCTTTTTCAGCTCGGCGTGCAGCGCCGGCAGGTCCGACACATGGACATGCGGCAGGATCACGTTCTGCTCGTGGCTGATGCGGATATCGTCGTGGCCGTATTGCTCGGCCAGGTCGGCGATTGCGCGCATCTGGGCCGAGGTCGCGTCGCCCGGCGTCTGTCCGTGCTTCTTCAGCGAGATCGAGACGATGGCATAGCCCGGCGCCTTGTGCGCGCTGAGGTTGGTATCGGCCCAGGCGCGGAACACCGGATCGGTTTCGCGCGCGGCGTCATAGGCGTCGGTCGGGGCATTGCGGAAGGCGGGCGGGGCGAAATGCGCGCGGATGCCGTCCAGCATCTCCTGGTCGACGCCGCTGAACAGCGGCTTCAGCTCGGCAAAGCGCTTCTCGGTCAGCGCGCGGTAGGTGTCCAGGCCGTTCTCGTTGACGGTGATCTTGATGCGCGCCTTGTACTTGTTGTCGCGGCGGCCAAGCACGTTGTAGGTGCTGACGATGGCCTCGGAGTAGGGCAGCAGGTCTTCCTTGGGCAGGAAGTCGCGGATCACCTTGCCGATGACCGGGGTGCGGCCCAGGCCGCCGCCGACCAGCACGCGATAGCCGCGCTTGCCGTCCTTCTCGACCAGCTGGATGCCGATGTCATGGGCACGGATCACCGCCCGGTCGGTTTCCGAGCCGGTGACGGCGAACTTGAACTTGCGCGGCAGGAACTGGAATTCCGGGTGGTCGGTGGACCACTGGCGCAGCAGCTCGGCCACGGGACGCGGATCGGCGACCTCGTCGGCGGCAGCGCCGGCGAAATGGTCGGCAGTCACGTTGCGGATCGTGTTGCCCGAGGTCTGGATGGCGTGCAGCTGCACCTCGGCCAGGCTGTCGAGAATATCCGGCACATCCGGCAACTTGGGCCAGTTGTACTGGATGTTCTGACGGGTGGTGAAATGGCCATAACCCTTGTCCCAAGTGTCGGCCACATGGGCCAGCTGGCGCATCTGGGCGCTGCCGAGGGTGCCATAGGGGATCGCCACGCGCAGCATGTAGGCGTGCAGCTGCAGGTACAGCCCGTTCATCAGGCGCAACGGCTTGAACTCGTCCTCGGTCAGCGAACCGTCGATGCGGCGGGCGACCTGTTGGCGGAACTGGCTGTTGCGTTCGGCGAGAAAGGCTGCGTCGAAATCGTTGTAGCTGTACATCTCAGAGCTCTGCTTGCTTTCCGTGGGCGTAGTTCGAGGGGCCGGTGCGGCGGAAGTCCTCGCGGAAGTGGGTGGGGACCGGGCCGTTCTCGCCCGCGGCCATGTCGGCGAGATAGACGCCGACAGCGAGGTGTTGCTGGGCCGAGGCCTCGATCAGGCGCAGCTCGGCATGGGCCTCGTCGGTCAGCAGCTCGGCTTCGGACAGGTGCCGGGTCCACTGGTCGTCGGCGGTGTAATAGACCACGTCGCCTTCCAGCAGGGCGTTTGCGGTGATGACTTTCGGGGTGAAGGGACGGGGCATCAGGCGGTTTCCTTCAGTTGGGCCGCATGCGAGGCGGGCAGGCCGGGAATGGTGTCGACGGTCAGACCGGCCTGGCGACACTGCTGGGCCAGACCGCGCGGCAGCTGTTCGGCGCCCAGATAGACCACATGGGCGCCGGCGTCAGCCTCCAGAATGAGCAACTGGTGAAGTGGCGGAACTTCGGTCGGGTGGCGCAGCGCGACAAGGCGCGCCTCGCGGCGGGCCAGTTCCAGCACGGCTGGGGCGATGGCGGCGTCATGCACCACCACGTCGGCCCGGTCCAGCGCCCGCCGGGCCTTCATCGTCATCAGGTCGGGGTCGTCCGAGCCGGTGAAGGTCAGCGTGATGCGGCCCGGCGCGTCGTGCCGAGCGAGGTGACGGTCCAGCAGCCCCTGCAGCGCGGCCCCGAGCGGCTGGCCCGCGGAGAGGGCCGCGGGGCCTGCGGTCTCGAACCACTCGGCCCAGAAGTTGCGGCGCGGCAGGCCATGGGGCAGCGCCTCGGCCTGGTCGCGGAAGTCGCGGGCGGCGCGGGCCAGATCGGCGGTGCTCTGGGGCAGGTGCTCTTCGAGGTGGCGCTTCACGGCGCGGGCCAGCATGGGGGCGGCGCCCTCGGTGCCGATGGCGACGGTCAGCGGTGCGCGGTCGACCATGGCCGGCGTGATGAAGGCCGAGGCTGCAAGGTCGTCGACCACGTTCCACAGCACGCTCGCCGCCTTGGCTACCTCGACCGTCGCGGCATCGGCCAGTTCGTCCTCGTCGGCGGCATAGACCAGCGCGGCCCCGGCCAGGGCGGCGGGGCTCAGCGCTTCGGTGGTCCAGGTGATCCGGCCTGCCTCGGCAAAGGCGCGGATTTCCGGCAGGACGCTCGCCGCATGCAGGGTGATGCGTGCCTTGGTCTTCAGCAGCAGCCGCAGCTTCGCCAGCGCTGCCTCACCGCCGCCCGAAAGGACGACGCGGGCGCGGTCCATGTCGAGGAAGATCGGAAAGTGGCGCATCTGCTGTATCCCCGTGGGCTGGCGTGGCCGGCGCCGGGCGACTTTCGCCGCCGGGCTGCCGTCATGACGTTGACTTGCCCTTAAAATAGGAAATATTCCTGTGCCGACGCCATGGGGGCGGGGAAATAAGAAAAACGGTTCCGGTTTGCCGCCCGCCGGTGGTCCGCGTTCCACAGAAGAAGGGATCAGGCGAATGGCTGTCCGCCTCGACCAGACCGACCGGAAAATCCTTTTGCAATTGCAGCAGGACGCCGCGCAATCGCTGGATGATATCGCCCGAAAGGTGGGGTCTTCGAAGACCCCGGTCTGGAACCGCATCCGCAAGATGCGCGAGGCCGGGGTGATCGGCGCGCAGGTCGCGCTGCTGGATGCCGAGGCCCTCGGCTTCGACGCCTGCTTCTTCGTGCTGATCCGCACCAGCGAGCACGAGGCCGACTGGCAGCAGGCCTTCCTGAAGGCGCTGAAGGACCGTCCCGAGGTGCAGGAGGCGCACCGCCTTGCCGGCGACATCGACTACATCCTGAAGGTGCGCGTCAAGAACGCCCGCGCCTATGACGCCTTCTACCAGGCGCTGATTTCCGAGGTGAAGGTGCACAACGTCACCGCGCTGCTGTCGATGGAAGAGATCAAGTCGACCACCGCCCTGCCGCTCTGAGAGGGTGATTTCGCCCCCTCACAGGGGCGAAGCCTCCGGCGGCAGTATTTGGAGCCGTCGGATAGACACAAGGATCGCTTGCTCCATCCGACGGCTGAAAATACTGCGGGGGACTCTCCGAAGGAGAGGGGGGCAGAGCCCCCTCAGCGGGTCACCATCAGCTTTTCCAACCCGTGGAAATGGAAGAGATCCGCATACTTGGGCGTCTCGGCCAGGGCCAGCTCAGGGCAGCGCGTGAACAGGATCGGCAGGGCAACCTGCAGCTCCAGCCGCGCCAACGGCGCGCCGATGCAGAAGTGGGCACCTGCGCCGAAGGCCGCGTTGGTGCGGATCGGGCGCGCCGGATCGAAAGTCTCTGGGTCCTCCCAGACCTCGGGATCGCGGTTGGCCGCACCGAGCAGCAGGGCGATCCTGTCTCCGCGCGCGAAGGGGCGGCCCGCGACCTCGCAGGGCTCATGGGCGTAGCGGGTGAACATGTGCAGCGGCGGGTCATACCGCAGGATCTCCTCGACCGTGCCGTCGATGCGGTCGGGCGTGACCCAGGCCGGGGCCTCGCCGTGCTCAAGAAGCGCGACGACACCGTTACCCATGGTGTGCACCGTTGCCTCGTGGCCAGCGTTCAGCAGCAGGATGCAGGTGGTCACCAGCTCTTCGGTCGACAGCCTGGTGCCCTCTTCCTCGGCGGCCAGCAGCTCCGAGATCAGGTCGTCGGCGGGGCTCTTGCGGCGTTCCTCGGCGTAGGAACGGATGTAGGCGGCGAAATCGGCGGCGGCCTGAGCAGCGGCCTCTTCCATCGCGCGGTCGCGGCGGGCCTGGTACATGCCGACCATGGCGTTGGACCAGATCAGCAGCTGCGGGCCCATCTCCTCGGGCACGCCAAGCAGGCGGCAAATCACGATCACCGGGATCTGCGTCGCATAGGCGGGCAGCAGGTCGAAGTCGCCCTCGGCGGGGAAGGCGTCGATCAACTGGTGGCAGACGGCCTCGATCTCGGGGCCGAGGGCCTTGATGCGGCGCGAGGTGAAGGCGCGCAGCACGAGGCCGCGCAGCCGGCGGTGCACATCGCCGTCCAGTTCCAGCATCGAGTGGTCCTCGATGTCGTAGAAGGGGCGTTGGTGGGCCGGGATCTCGGGCGCCAGCTCGGGCGGGCACTGGCGACCGAAGCGGCGGTCGCGCAGAAGGGCATTCACCAGTTCGTAGGTGAAGGCACAGGGCATGTCGTAGTCGAGCCAGTCGTGCAGGGCGCCCTCTGCGCGGGCTGCCGCGTAGAAGGGGTAGGGGTTCTGGACGAAGGCGGGATCGGTGGGGGATTGCGTCAGCTTGGCCATGCCCTCTATTGGCTTGGGGAGGGGCGCAAGACAAGAGCCTGCGTGAGCGGGCCCGGAGAGGGAACGCGATGTCACGTCTGGTGGCGATCCTGGCGATACTGGCGACCCTGGTGGGGGCGCTTTCGGTGGCGGTCTTCCAGGCAGGCTACCGGCAGTCGCTGAACGCCCTGGCGCAGCGCGGCGAGTCGGACCTGTCGCTGGCCGCCGACCGGCTGACCGGGCAGCTGCAGCGCTACCAGGACCTGGCCGTCCTGCTGATCGAACATCCCTCGCTGGGCGCGGCACGCTACGACGCTTCGGGGCGGGGCGAGGCCGAGGCGCTTCTGCTCTGGGCCATCGACCGGACGGGAGTGCTGAACATGGCCTACCTGGCGCCGGGGGGACGGCTTCTGGCCAGTGCCCGGCCCATCGAGGGAGACTTGCCGGCCTTCGCGCTGGAGGCCATCGAGCGGGCGCGGCACGGGGCGCTCGGCACCGGCCACGGGCTGATCGGCGCCGAGGGCGCGGCACCGCAACGCGCCTATGTCTTCGCCGCCCCGCGCTTTCGCGAGAGTGGCGATGTCGAGGGCATCCTGCTGGTCAGCGTCAATGTCGACCGGCTTGAGCAGGAGTGGCGCGGCGACCGTCCTGCGGTCTTCTTCACCGACCGCGCCGGCGAGGTCTATATATCGAACCGCTCCGAGCTGCTCGGATGGCGCTGGCAGGCTAATCGTCTGCGCCCGGCCGAGGGCGAGGCGGCGCTGTCGCGGCGCCAGCTGGCGGGCTTCGACCTCTGGCGCATCGACTGGGGGCCCTACCTGCCGCGCCGGGCTTTGCACCTGTCCCGCGACCTGCCGCAGGTCGGGCTGACCGCCGAGGCGCTGATCGACCTGGCGCCGGGACGGCGCATCGCGCTGCTGCAGGCCGCGGTGGTCGGGCTGGTGCTGCTGACGCTGGGCTCGGTGCTGGTCTTCCTCTGGGCGCGGCGGCAGGCGCTGGCCGAGGTCAATGCGCGGCTGGAACAACGCGTCGAGGAGCGCACCGCCGAGCTGAAGCGGGCCCAGGACGAGCTGGTGCAGGCGGGCAAGCTCTCGGCGCTCGGGCAGATGTCGGCGGGGCTCAGCCACGAGCTGAACCAGCCGCTGATGGCGATCCGCCAGTTCGCCGAGAACGGGGCGCTGTTTCTCGAGAAGGACAAG
>NZ_AFPM01000207.1 GCF_000220565.1 Oceanicola sp. S124
TCTCGCTCATCGGACGCGACAGCTTGTAGCCGCCCCCGGGGCCGCGCACCGAACTGACCAGCCCGGCGCGGCGCAGCTTGACGAAGAGCTGCTCGAGATAGGGCAGCGATACCGACTGCCGCTTCGAGATATCGCCAAGCGCCACCAGGCTGCCTTCCGGCTGCAGGGCGATATCGGCGAGGGCAACCATGGCGTATCGCCCCTTGGTGCTGAGCTTCATGAGCGTTCTCCCACTTGCACGAGAGGCCCTGGCTGCCGCTGGCTCAGGCCCGTACCGGGTCATTAGCCCGTCTGGGCTGCCCGGGAAAGTTGATTTCATTGACCTTCGCCCCCACGCGGATTATCTCGCAAGACAACCCGTCGCCGGAAGATCTGGTCTCTTTAGAATTCTTCTAAGGTGACAGAGCATATTCGTCAAGAATGAAGCGTCGCGGGATCAGGCATTCCGCAGGGCCGGACCGGCCCGGGGCCGGGTCCGAGAGGCGCTGCGGGTGCGACAGTCAATGACAGGCGGTGCCGCAGGGCGGCCCGCGCAAGGTGAGGACGTACTGAATGCCCGAGGTCATCTTTCCCGGACCCGAAGGCCGCCTGGAAGGCCGCTACCATCCGCAGAAGGACCGGGACGCGCCGATCGCCATCGTGCTGCATCCGCATCCGCAGTTCGGCGGGACGATGAACAACAAGGTCGTCTACAACCTGCATTATGCCTTCCACAAGATGGGCTTCACCGTGCTGCGGTTCAATTTCCGCGGCGTCGGCCGGTCGCAGGGCGAGTACGATCAGGGTGTGGGCGAGCTCTCGGATGCCGCCTCGGCGCTGGACTACCTGCAGTCGATGAACACCAATTCGAAGCACTGCTGGGTCGCCGGCTTCTCCTTCGGGGCCTGGATCGGCATGCAGCTGCTGATGCGCCGTCCCGAGATCACCGGCTTCATCTCGGTCTCGCCCCCGGCCAACATGTACGACTTCTCGTTCCTCGCGCCCTGCCCCTCGTCGGGGCTGATCATCAACGGCGCCAACGACCGCGTGGCCCCGCCCGCCGACACCCAGGCGCTGGTCGGCAAGCTGCAGGAGCAGAAGGGAATCACCATCACCCACGAGGAAGTGCCGGGCGCCGGCCACTTCTTCTCGGAAGAAGAGCAGATGGCAACCATGCTGGGCAGCGTCAGCGACTACGTGAAGCGCCGCCTGACGGAAAGCTCGCGCTGAGGACCGGGACATGAGCAGCAGCCTGCAAAGCCTTGCCGCCGCCCTCGCCGAGGACTGCATGAAGGCGATGAAGGCCACCGGCCATGACCGGCTCTACGTCGAGGTCGGCAACCTGCTCGGCGCCTCCTCCCAGACCCTGGAAGAGGCCTTCCTGACCGAGGTCCGCATCCGCCTGGCCGAACGTACCGCCCGCGAGTTCCTGGTGCGCCGGGTGACCGAGCTGAAAGAGAGTGGCCCGCCAAGCTAGGCGGGCCTATTCTTTGGCGCCCCCGCCTTGAGCGACGCCCCCCCTCCAAAGCTCCGTCACCGCAGGCTGCCCCCCGCTCAGGGCAGCCAGTACCGTCACCGTGTGGCCAGCAAAGGCAGAGGGGGCGCTGCCCCCGTCTCCGTGCCGGAGACTCCCCCGGAGTACTTTCAGCCTGGTGATGATGCGGGACAGGGCCCGGAGCGGCGGCGGACGTTCGCCATGGAGGGCGTGCACGCTCCCGGAGGCAGAAGGAGGCCGCGTTTCGGGGCCTCCTCCCGCATCATCACCAGGCGGAAAAATACTCTCGCCGGAGGCCTCTTCGGTCTCCGCCGGGCGCCTGCCTCTCCCGCGGGTGGCATCTCCTCTTGCCCTTCTGCCTGCCCCGGCCTACCCCCTTGTCCGAAAGGACCTGCCCATGGATCACGACCGCCTCTCCCGCCAGCTCGACTTCCTGCGCGAGGCAGACCGGCTGAAATCCGTCACCCGCGCCTCGACACTGACGGACCAGTCCCGGCACGAGAACTCCGCCGAACATTCCTGGCACGCCGCCCTCGGCGCGATGATCTGGCTGCCCGAGGTCGAGACCGCACAGATGGACCGCATCCT
>NZ_AFPM01000206.1 GCF_000220565.1 Oceanicola sp. S124
TCGTGCCGCCGTGCTGATCGTCGGCACCGTGGTGCTGGGCCAGGTCGGACTGGTCGGCAGCCAGGACCTGAGCGTCTCGAACTTCGCCCAGGGCGGAGAGGGCGCGATCCTGCGTACCAATGTCAGCGAGACCTGCCAGGCCGCGATGATCGAGCTGCACGGGCAGGCCAAGTGGGATACGGCGCTGGAGCAGACCCGGGCCATCATGGCCGCGGGGGGTGTCGAGCAGGGCCATGAACTGTCGGCCGAAGAGATCGAGGCCGCCATCGCCGCCAAGGCCTCGGCCGCGGCACCTGTCGGGTCGGGCATCGCGACGATCATCGTCCTGCTGGGGCTGGTGCTGGCCGCGGCGCGGGGCGTGCGCCCCGCGGACGATCCCCGCCCGCTGCTGATCGGCGGCGGGGCACTGGCCCTGGTGGCCCTGCTGGACGTGCTGTTCATCGCGCCGACCACCTCGCCCGGTGTCAGCCTGCTGATTATCGCGCTGCCGCTGGCCGCCGCGCTCTGGGCCTGCCGGCATGCGGCCGCGCGGCTGGCCACCAACGAGCTGATCCGCGTCGTCTTCCCGCCGCTGGTGCTGATCGTCGCCGTGCTGGGCTCGATCCTGGGGGGCATCACCAACCCGACGCCCGCGGCGGCGCTCGGGGCGGGGGGGGCGATCCTGCTGGCTGCCTTCCGGAAGCTGAAGGACGAGGGGCGCGACCCCTGGGTGATCACCTGGTCGACCCTGGCGCTGATCGTGATGATCCTGCTGGGGGCCAACTTCGACCTGCGGGTGAACCAGACCGTGGTGACGGTGGAAAGCTGGCTGGCCTATCTGGCGGCGGCGATCTGCTTCATGTTCGCGGGCTTCGGGCTGATCTATGCCGGCTGGGTGCTGCTGCGCACCTCGGTGCTGGGCAAGATCGTGCGCGAGACGGCGAAGGTCACCTCGATGGTCTTCACCATCCTCGTCGGCAGCCAGTTGCTGAACCTGGTGGTGATCTCCTTCGGCGGCGAGCACTACATCCAGCAGTTCCTGAAGAGCTTCGACAGTGAGTTCCAGGTCTTCCTGATCGTGATGCTGGTGCTCTTCGTGCTGGGCTTCGTGCTGGACTTCCTCGAGATCATCTACATCGTCATCCCGATCGTCGGGCCCGTCATCTATGGCGGTACCTTCGATCCCAAGTGGGTGACGATCATGATCGCGGTGAACCTGCAGACCTCGTTCCTGACCCCGCCCTTCGGCTTCGCGCTGTTCTACCTGCGCGGGGTGGCGCCCGCGAGCGTCACCACGGGCCATATCTACCGCGGGATCGTGCCCTTCGTGCTGATCCAGGTGCTGGGGCTGGCGCTGCTGTGGTTCGTGCCGGGCATCGTCACCATCGTGCCGGACCTGCTGGGCCGCTGAGCGGAAAGGTGAGACGGGACAGGGCCGTGGGGAGAGATCCTCGCGGCCCTTTTTCATGGAGGGCGGGTCCACGAAGGGGGGGGAGGTGGGCTGAAGCCCACCCTACGCCGATGGCGCGGATCGGTCCCGGGCGCGGTAGGACGGTGCTTTCGGTGAGGGGGCAGGTGGCCGCCGCCCCAGGCTTGCGACGAGGCCCGCGCAGTCGACCGAAGCGGGACGTTGCGTAGGGTGGGTGAAACCCACCTTCCTCTCTACGTGTCGCGGGCGAACTGCAGCAGGTCCCAGCGGTTGCCGAAAGGATCGCGCCAGACGGCGACGCGGCCGTAGGGCTCGTCCCGTGGCGCTTCCTCGAAGGTCACGCCAGCCCGCAGCATCGCCTCGTGGTCGCGTGCGAAGTCATCGGTTTCGAGGAAGAAGCCGACGCGGCCGCCGGTCTGGTTGCCGATGGCAGCCTGCTGCGCGGGGCCATCGGCGCGGGCCAGCAGCAGGCGCGTCCCGCCGCCCGGCGGCGCAATGAGCACCCAGCGTTTGACAGGTGAAAAGGGGGATATCCTCGATCAGGTCGAACCCCAGGGCACCGATGTAGAAATCCAGCGCCGCGTCGTAGTCCGGCACCACCAGCGTGACGGCATGCAGGCGGGAGGGCATCAGCGCGCCATTGCCCGCAGGCGCGGGGCGGCCAGACACGAGGACACAGGACGCGAGGACACATGATGCGAGGACATCGGACGCGGGGGCATCGGGCAGGCGGGCACTGGACGGGCGGTCATCAGCGGCGGCTGCCGGGGGCGCGGGCGTCGGGCAGGGTGATATTGGCCACTTGCTCGGCGATCGGATCGCTCTTCAGGGGATGGGTCGTCGCGTCGTATTCCGCGGGCTGGCGCATCTTCTGCCAGCGCCCCTCGTGATAAAGCTCGAGCCCCGAGAACTTGCACTTGTAGCCCATCTTCGGCGAGCCGGGCACCCAGTAGCCGAGGTAGACATAGGGCAGCCCGGCCTGCCGTGCGATCTCGATATGGTCGAGGATCAGGAAGGTGCCGGGCGAGTTGCGCTCCATCTCGGGGTCGTAGAAGGAATAGACCATCGACACGCCGTCATCGAGCACATCGGTCAGCGAGGCCGCGCGCAGGCCGCTGTCGTCGACATATTCGACCACGCGCGAGCGGATCGGCGTTTCCTCGATCATCGCGGCGAATTCGAACACATCCATGTCGGCCATGCCGCCATCGGCGTGGCGCTGGTCGAGATAGCGGCGGAACAGGGCGTATTGCTCTTCCGTCGCCCAGGGCGAGGTGGCGCGGCGCTGCAGGTGGCGATTGCGCTTCAGCACCCGGCGCTGGCTTTTCGAGGCGGTGAAGGCCGCCACGTCGATCCGGGCCGAAAGGCAGGCGGCGCAATCGGCACAGCTTGGCCGATAGAGCACGTTCTGCGACCGCCGGAAGCCCTGCTTGGACAGCGTGTTGTTCAGCTGTTCGGCCGAATCCCCCTGCAGGGAGGTGAACAGCTTCCGCTCCATCCGGCCCTCGAGATAGGGGCAGGGCTGCGGCGCGGTCACGTAGAACTGGGGGGCGAGCGGAAGCGAATGACGCATGGGCCTGTGAGGGGAGGGGGCTGATTTCCAACGATAATCCGCCGGCAACCTCTGGCATCTTGGCGAAGGCGGCCGGCGGGGCGGGGTTGACGGGATCTGGTCCGGCGGAGAATGACACCAAACCTGTTGATGAAACGATAGCAACCTTGCTCTTCGCCGCCAAGCCCCCGGGCCGGAAGCCGCCGGAGGGCCGCGGCAAACTCGGGCCGGGGCGGTCGGGGCGCGCCTGGGCCGGGGTGGGCAAAGCGGGGGGCGACAGGGCCTGCGGGGCCGGCGCGCCTTGCCGGTGTCAGGCCGGCAGAGACATGCCGGCCCTGCTCAGCCCAACCGCAAGGGGCCTGACCGTGACGCGCCAGCCGTGTTCGGGCCAGCCATGTTCGGGCCAACCATTGTCGACCCAACCATTGTCGGCCCGGACAAGCTCAGACGCGGCTGGTGTTCACGGCGGTGGTGTTCAGCACCATGTCGGTCAGGCCCTGGCCATAGGGCGTGAAGCACATCATCAGCGCCGAGATCAGCTGCAGCGGCGAGATCGCCAGCGAGACCGTGTAGCCCAGCACGTGCAGCAGCGCGTCCTGGCCGGTGAAGCGGCCGCCGTCCATGTGGCGGAACTCGATCCCGAAAAGCCGCATGCCCCAGGTCGATCCGGAACCGGCGACGGTGATCCAGCGGTAGAGGAAGCTGACCAGCAGCATGACGGCCGGGAAGAAGAAGATGCTGATGAAGGCGGTGAAGGGGATGGTCAGGGCCGAGATGGCAAAGATCACCAGCATGTCGACGACCCATGCGAGGGCGCGTTTCATCGCAACGCCGTCATAGGCCTCGGGGACGTAGTCGGGGTCGGGCAGGGGGGCGGGATAGGCGGAATGCATCGGGGTCCTCACTGAAGATCCGGGCCGGCACTGCCGGCGTGTCGGACAAGCATATGGGGCGGCGGGGCCGCGGGAAAAGGAAGAAAAGAAAGGAAGGAAGGGGGGCGTCGGGGCGGAAGGGCCCGGCAGAGGCGCGGGCCCTTCGGCATCTTCGGACCCGGCCCGAAGGGGCCGGGGCGGTCAGAGGTGCCGGATCAGATCTCGGCGTAGGGACTCGGCGCGGCGCGCTGGTCGTCGTCACCCGAGGGAGCGTTGCGCTCGTTGCGGGCCTTCTGGGCACGGTCGTCCATGAACTGGTCGAACTCGGCCTTGTCCTTGGCGGCGCGCAGGCGCTCGAGGAAGGCTTCGAACTGCTCCTGTTCATCTTCCAGCCGGCGGAGGGTTTCCTCCTTGTAGGCGTCGAAGGCGGTGTTGCCCGAGCTTTTCATCGCCGCGAAACCGGCGCGACGCATGCTGTGCATGTGGTGGCGGGCGTGACCGCCCGAGCGGCAGGACTTTGCGAACATCTGCTTACCCCAGATCATGTAGAAGAGAATGGCGAGGCCAACCGGCCAGAAGAACACGAAGCCCAGCACCATCGCGGCGATCCAGGCTCCCTTGCCCTTGCTGTCCAGCCAGTCCTCCGTGCGACCCAGCCAGCTGCGCCGGGCAGGCGCGTGCTGTTCATGCATGTGGGCGGTGGTGGCGGTCATCTCGGTGTCTCCTCGTGAATGGATGTGAATGTCTTTCACATCGAATAGATTGGCATCACGGGGCGGTCCTGCAAGGGGGTATGTGAATGTTTTTTACATTGATCAATTTTCGGAAATGAAATCAGCTACTTGAGCGCCGGTGATCTGCGGAAGAACCTGCGGGTCCATGGGGAAGATATGGCGCGGAGTGCCTGCGGCGGCCCAGATCCGGTCGAACTCCAGCAGACGCGGGTCGAGGAAGGCGCGGATCGGGTTGAGGTGTCCGACCGGGCTGACCCCGCCGATGGCGAAGCCGGTCTGGGCGCGGATCAGCTCGGCATCCGCCTTGCCGAGCGGCTCTCCGGCAACGGCCGAAGCCTTGGCCGCATCGACCCGGTTGCCGCCGGCGGTCAGGAACAGGATCGCCTCGCCGCTCTCCTCGCCGCGAAAGATAATCGACTTGGTGATCTGGTCCAGCGTGCAGCCGGCAGCGGCGGCGGCCTCTTCGGCGGTGCGGGTCTGGCCCATTTCCTGGATCTCAGCGGCGATCCCGGCCTCTTCCAGGGCGCGGCGCACCCGCTTCAGGCTCTTGCTCATGTCAGTCTCCTCGCGTTGCGCGGGCAGCATGGCGCGGGCGGCGGGGATTGACCAGAGGCCCCGATCTGCGCAACGTCGCGCCATGGAAGATCGCCTGATACCGACCCGCCTGCCGCGTCCCTTCGATCCCGAGAGGGGGGCTGAGGCGCTGTCGCTGATGCCCGACCTCGACGGCGACCTTGCCGCACTGATCCGCGGCACGGCGGGCTCGTCCCCCTATCTCGCAGGATTGATCGGCAAGGAAACCGACTGGCTGCGCGGGGCGCTGGCCGCCCCGATGCGGGCCCTGTCGGACGAGGGTGCGCGGCTGCAGGCGTTGGAGCCGCTGGACCCTGCCATCGGGCCCGAGCTGCGGCGCGGCAAGCGGCGCATGGCGCTGATCGTGGCGCTGGCCGACCTGGGCGGCGCCTGGCGGCTGGAGCAGGTGACCGGCGCGCTGACCGATTTCGCCGACCTCGCCACCGGCGTCGCCCTGCGCGCCGCGCTGTCTGCCGAGCTGAAGCGCGGCAAGCTGCCCGGCATGGACGAGGGCGACCTCGCCACCGGGTGCGGGCTGGTCACGCTGGCCATGGGCAAGATGGGCGCCGGAGAGCTGAACTACAGCTCCGACATCGACCTCGATTG
>NZ_AFPM01000205.1 GCF_000220565.1 Oceanicola sp. S124
GAGATCGAGGCCTGACTGGCGGAAGGCTCTCGATCTCGGCGCGGAGATCTGCATCCGCAACGTCCTGCTCCGAGAGCGCGGCGGCACCTGTGGCGTCGTCTCGCGCGGCCGCCGCGACGACATCGCGAAGATCTCGCTCCGCCTGCAGGTCCGAGGCCACCGCCTCTCGGCTAGCGGCACCTTGGTCGTATACCCCATCTGGCATCGTCCGCAGATCTGGCGCGTCTTCGGCCGGCGCGGCCCGCGGAGCAGGTTCGCCCAGTTCGTCCAGATCCCCGAAGGTGTCAGGATCGATCCGACGCAGCGCATCGACTGGCGTGGCCCGGTCGACCAGGTCGCCCCCGGTTCGACCGATCACCATCGCCTCACGTGCATAGCGCGTCAGGAACTCGGCGATGGCGCCCTTCGAGGCCTGCCGCCCTCCCGGCATGAACTTGCGCACCAGCGCCCGGGTCAGCGGCGCGACACGATCCCCCAGGAAGAGATCCACATCAGCCAGCAGGTCCTCGAGGACGCCGGCCACGCCGGCACCTGTCTCGGCCGCGGTCTCCCGCGCCAGCATGATCAGCCGCGCCGCATCGATGACGAACGGGGTGATATCGAACTCCGCAGCCACCACATCCGCGTCGATCGCCGCGCGAAGCCGCGCGAGATCCGGCGCGGCCTCGGCCATGGCGTCCATCAGGCTGCGCAGCTCCCCGCGCTCCGCCTCGACATAGCGGGCGAGGATGTCCGGATCCGGAAACGCCCTGGCAAAGAGCGCGTCGCGCAACTGACGGATGCCGTCGCTGCTGATCCGTCCCTCGGCCGAGAGGAAGGCATTCCGCTCGGAGCGCGGGAAATTCCCGATGAAGGCCCGGGCGAAGTCACGATTGCGGGCGGACCCCAGCTCGGCCTTCGGGTCGTAGGCTTCCAGCGCGTCGTGGGTCAGGGCCCGCTGACCGATACCGGCCCGCTCGGTGGCGTTCATCCGGGCGACACCGCTGTCCTGGGCCTCGACCACAAGCCGGCGCCGTGCGTCCGGATCCAGCTCACTGGTGCGGCGGGCGATCAGCACCGGCCGCTCGATGCCCTCCGGGATCGGCTGACCGGTGCGGGCCTCGATCTGCCGACGGTAGGCCTGGGCACGATCGTACCCGAGCTCATAGGCCCGCTCGATGGCGCGGGCCCGGCCGTTGCCGCTCTCGATGACATTGTCCGGGCCGACCAGCGGTGCGCCCCGATCAGCTTCGGGTCCGTCCATCAGGCGGGCCGGATCAAGGTTCGCCGCGGTCTCGGCCACCCAGGCGTCGCTGGTTGCCCGGCTTCGATCCCTCGGCTGCAGGTCACCGCTGGCCTGACGCAGGGTCGACAGATCGACCACCTGGTACTCGACCTCGACCCGCATCCCGTCGCCCACGCTGACCTCGCCCGATCGGGTGTAGGGCCGCGAGGTTTCATAGGTGGTGTAGTTGCTGCCCGCAGGGCGCACCGGAGCATCGTATCGATCACCGCCGAGGATCCCCATGACCACGCCGCGATCGACACCGGCCGCGTTGAGACCATCTCCGGCGTAGGCCGAACGCCCATTCGACAACGGAAGGGCGGCCCACTCCTGGGCCAGGTTGTCGGCAAACTGGTCTGCGGTAATCTGGCCGGACAGGTACCTGGAGAGACCACGGCGCTCCATCAGAGCCAAGCCCAACCGCTCCTGCATCGCCTGATCGAAGAGTTCGTCGCCTTGCAGGCCAAGTTCCTCGATCAGCCCCCTGAGGGTACTGCGTAGGATCTGATAGCCTCCCATCGCGCTGGATTGGGCACCAGCTGCTACATTGGCGTCCTGATAGTCCAGCACCTCGTTCAAGGTCATTTCCGTGAGCGGGCGCGGCGGCGCGATGACGGAAAAGTCACTGACCCTATTATAGTCGTTCCCAGCTTCGGCCTGGCGGATCATGGTGCCAAGTGATGTCTGCACAGGTTCGGCCGCCCCCTGCCCTTCCTGCCGCGCCACCTCGGCTGCCATGCGCCGATCGGCCAGCGCCGCCGCAGCCTGTTCCACTTCGACCATATGATCCAGGGCACGGTCATCTTGGCGAAGCTGTTCAGCCCGCGCCTCGCCCCGGGTGCGCAGGTAGTCAGCGCCACGGGTCAAGCCATGGGCGATACCGGCGCCGGCAACGCCCAGCCCGGCCGAGAGCGCGGCCGCCGTCGCGACCTGCTTCGCGGCCTCCGGTGCGGGCAGCCCCAAGTCCAGGGCCGCCTCGCGCTGATCGGGCAAGCTGACGTATTCGCCGAGGGCGCCAGCCGCCCCCTCGGACAGGGCCGTGCGCGCGGCCAGGGCGCCAAAGCCCAGCTTGGCGCCTACCCCGGAGAAACCGCCCAGGGGCAGGGTCAGCAGCGTATACTCATCCCTGGCGCCGGCGCCGAGACTGCCCAAGAGTTCGGGGAACCAGGCACCTTCCGGGACATTGCCCTGCAATTCAATGATTTCCTCGAGCTCGGCACGCCGGCGACGTTCAACCTCGGCATCGAACTCCGCCACGCTGGCCGGCAGCCGATCGAAGGTCGCGGGCTCGAAGCCGCGCAGCTCGGCGATCCGTCCCGCCGCCTGATCCCGCTCCAGGCGGAACCGCTTGTCGCTGCTGCGGGTCCTGGTGCGGATCGGCACGTCGGGCCCGATCACCTCCTGCATCTCCGTCAGCAGCTCGCGCTCGTACTCGGCCTTCTGCTTGCCGAAGCTGTCCGTGGTGACGCGATCCCAGCGATACTGCAGCTCGACCCGTTCGGTCCAACTGGGCAAGCCGCCCACCAGCGGATCGTTCGGCGCGACCTCTGCGCCCTGCCGCCCGAACCAAGTCATGGTGCGAACACCCTGCTGAGGCGGCGCAGGCTCATCTGGTAGTCTCCACCGGTGTCGGCCTGGATGGTCTTCAGCCCGGTCGGGGTCTCGACCTGCAGGATGTAGACGTCATCGCCGATGGCCTTGAAGGACAGGCGTGCGTCCAGAAGATCGTCGCGAGAAATCGGCTTACCGTCGACCAGCGGCACCGCGCCGCCGGAAATGTCCCGAAGATGCGCTTCGAACCGTTCGGGCGTGAAGGACCTCGAGGCGCCCAGATAGCTGCTGCCGTCTCCGTCCGTCCCCAGCATGCGCAGGGTGTTGTCGAGCTGATCCGCATTCAGGCCCATGGGGATGATTGTCTCCGCGCCACGGAAGTCCTGGATCCCGCCCCGCGCATCTCGGCCGTCGTACTTCCCGGTGCCGCCCATGACTTCATGCGCGGCCTGGCGATAGACCTTCGAGTTCATCTCGCCCGTCGGGTCCGTCGGCTTCATGCGCAGTGCGAAGAGCGCCTCGATCGACTGGTTGATCTCCTGCTGGGTGACCTCTTCCCCGGGCAGGCCGACCAGGACATCGCCGACAACCGCCTGCGCCTCTTCCAGCCGCTCGCTGGCAGGAGGTGTCAGCGCGTTGCCGAGGTCGATCGCCGCCTGCCCCTGCAGGATTTCCTGCCCGAGGCTTTCCCGGCCGCCAGCCGCAAGCAGCCCACCGACATGCGACAGGACCGGATCGTCGAGCAGGTCCAGGACCGGCGTCGATCCATCTTCAGCGACGGCCGTCGCCGCGATCCGGGCAAGCGCGGCGCGGGTGGCGGGCTCCTGGTCCGTGTCGGCCAGAAGCTTCAGCTGGTCTTCTTCCTTGTCCGAGAATGGGCGAAGCGCCCCGCTCACGTAGCCCTCCGCCTTCATCTGCTCGGCAAAGGCCAGGCGCGCCCTCACGCCCTGGGCAAAGGCTGTCGGGTCGGCCGGATCCAGCTCGACCGCGAACTCCGGCACCGGCAGCTTCACAAGCGCGGCCTGGGCGATCGGGTCCTTTTCGTAGCCATCGAGGTTGCTGTCACGGATCTCGAGCATCGCCTCGAGCCGGCGCGCACTGCGCTCGTTGCCCGGGGCCGTGCTGCGCTCCTTGGCGATTTCCGCATCCAGCTGCGTGACCGACATCATTGCCAGCTCAGGCCGTTCCTGCATCGTGAGGACGATCGCCTCGGTCTTGGCAAAATCGTCATGCCCCGTGATGCGGGGATCCGACAGCAGATCCTGCCAGTGGACATCCTTGCCGCTGGTCGCCTCGGCACGGATCACCTGCAGGAACTCACCCGTCTCCTTCTTCTCTTGTGCGGCGCCGAACTTGACCCCTTGCTCGATGGCGGACATGGCCTGCCCGCGCATGGTTGCGATCCGCTGTGCAGAGAGGCCGGGATAGGCACCCTGTTCTTCGGTCTTGCGCAGAAACGCCGCCGGATCCGCGTTCAGATCCTCGGTCGCGATCGCGCCGTAGATGTCCTCACCCAGCTGGATGATCTGCAGCTCGGCCCGGTCGGGATCGATGATGCCTTCCGCTTCGCGATTGCGGATGTCGGCGATGCCGCGCTCATACCACTCCGCAGCACTTTCTCCGCCACCCATGGTTGCCGCGCGGGTGTACTCCTGCATCGCCTGGATCGAGGTCGCCTCGCGCTGCGCGATCCGGTCAGCCAGGAAACGTTTGCCGAGGTTGAAGCCATGGGCGTTCACGCTCTGATCGAAGGCCAACCCGAAGCGTTCATGGTTGCGCTGGTTCAAGCCCGCCGAGGTGCCGTCCCCCTGCAGGTAGCGCTCCCGGATCGCGGCGCTGCGCTGGTCCCAGGTCTGCCCCGCGACACGCGGGTCGGCGATCTCTTCCACCTCGAGGCGCAGGTTGTTCAGATCGCGGGTCGCATCGACCTGGGCACGCTCGAATTCGCTGTCGAGCTCGAAGCGTTCGACCTGCTGGAAGATGCCCTGCACCTTCTCGCCAAAGGCACCGAGGGCCTGCCCATCCTGTCGTGCATCAACGCGCAGGCGCGCAGCGCGCCCGGCTTCGGATCCTGCCATGGGGACTGTCAGGGTCATGACATCAACTCCGCCCATTCGTCGGCCGGGCGGTCCAGCCAGGCGCCGGCGGCACTGAGGCCACCCCGCAGCAGTGCCTGGCTCGCCTTGGCGCGATAGTTCACCTGCTCGGCCGACAACTCGGCCTGCGTCGCCTGGGCCCCGGAACGGATCGCCTGATCATTGAAAGACATCTCGGCGGCTGCGGACTGGCCGAGAAGCACGGCCGTCGCACTGTCCAGTTGCACCCCCCGCGACGCCAGCTCGGCCCGCTGCTGAGCCAGCTGGGACTGGAAGCGCCGGCGCTCGCGGTCGGCCTTGGTCGCATCGAGTGCCGCCTGGTGCCGTTTCTGGTTCTCGACCAGCTTGACATTGGCCTTGGCCGCCGAGGCCACCTGCATCCCCTGGACGACAGGACCAGCTATGGCCAGCACCGAGCCGATGGTCTGCATCGTGCTGGCGAAGGATGTTGCCGCCGCCGCCGTGCTGCCGGCGGCCGTTGCGGCGCCACCGGCGCCCAAGGCTGTCACGAGGGGGGTGATGATGAAATCGCACATCAGGCACCGACCTCCTCTGCATCGGCCACCCAGCCCAGGATGGTCATCGGGGCGCCGCCGTAGGGGCTGAACCGCAGGAAGACCTCGTCACAATGACCGGAGGCGGCATCCAGGCTGGCCACCCCGGACACCGCCTGGGTCAGATCCGCGGCAACGCTGCGCGGCACGAGGTCAGCTGCGGGACCAACACGCTCGGGCTGGCCGAAGTCCTTCTCGATCACCTGGAAGCGCCCGGCGGCAGTCCGATGCAGCATCACGCCGTTCTGGGAATGCAGCCGCCGCTTTCGCCCGCGCGCATCGCCGTCGGGTGCCGGGATCGTCACGTTCAGCGTGATGACCTCGTGTGTCTCATCGAGCAGGCCGACGACGGCATGGCTGACTGGGGCATCGATCGAGATCTCGCCGCCGGCCGGCACGGTGATCGGGCCGTACTCGCCGGCATCCGTCCAGACGTAAACGTCCTCACCGACCAGGTGAGGGACCGAGAAACTGTCGGTGGGCTCTTCTGGTGCGAAGATCGCCGAGGCGAAGAAATGCACGGCCTCGTGCATCGGACTGTCGCCGGCGATCACGCCCCAGGTGACGGCCTGCTCCTCGACCATCCGCACGGTCTGACCATCGATGTCGCGTTTCACCACCATGGTGAGGATGTCGTTGCCGGTCGTGGCGTCGGTGGTGACTGCCATGGTCTCGACCTCGCCGCCGGCGACAGGACAGGGCGCCCAGCCCAGCACGTCCTGATCCGGATCGTAGATCATGGCGGCCAGTTCGCCGTTGCCGCGCCTGAGCCACGCCAGGCGTTGCGGTGCCGATTGCCAGACCATGTCGAGGAAGCCCTCGAAGCCCAGGTGCTGGGAAGGCAGAGACAGCTCCAGCGGTCGACCGCCATCGTCCTCGAGGGAATAGCGGATCTCCATCACCCGGCTGGCTTCCTTGGTCACGAAGATCGGATAGGTATAGGGCGCAATCGGCTTCACCGGGGCGGTGCCGTCCGTCGCCTCGATCTGCGTGTCGAAGGTGGTCGGGCCGATCCGCTGACCCGTCGTGTTCGAGAACCCCCGGATGACCTCCCCCAGGGCGCCGATGTAGAGGCCGCGCCGGGCTTTCATCAGCCATTGCCCGGCATTCAGGGACCGCGATCCGGAAATGGTGTAGGCGAAACTGCCGTCGGCCTCGATCGAGGGTTCGAAGTCGGCAAAATCGCCCAGCGTGGAAAACCAGACGGTGCGCGGTTCTTCGGGGGTGAACCCGGCAACCAGACTTTGGTCGTAGATCTCGAGCTGCGCCGGGTAGCCCCGCCGCGGCGACCAGGCGCCCTCCGACCAGCGATAGGTCGGCGCGGTCACCACCGGTGGCGGCAGAACCTTGAGAACCTCGGCTGTCACCGAATTGGCGTCGGTGTAGCCAGTGACGCGCACAATCCCCGTGCCATCGCTGACATAGGTCCACTTGATGCCCTCGTTCTTGTCGACGAGTTCCGTGCCATCCTCGTGGACCGGCGACACCGCGCCAGTGTTTGTCCCGGCGGCAACCTCGTAGATATTGCCGGCATTGCGCATCAGATCCCCGACAGCCACCTCGGTGTTGCTCGTCCAGAGAGGGATGTCATCGTAGCCGTCGGGCAGAAGGCGGATCAGGGACCCGACCCAATCGGCCGTGAAGATACCGCCCGTGCCGGTCAATGTGATCGAACCGCTTGCGGCGCTGGCCTGGATCGTCAGGGCCTCGTCCAGGTTCTGCACCCTGAAAGGGCCGGTCGTGAAACTGGCCGGCTCGATCGCCCAGTTGTCGAGGGCAAAGCGCGACAGCTTCTGCACCGGCAGAACACCGTCGGCCAGGTAGATCACATCGGCGGATTGCACCCAGCTCAGCCGGGCAATCGCCGCTTGGTCGTAGGGCACCTCGAGCTCGAAGGGCGCCCCTTCCGATTGCACCAGGGCACCGTAGCGCCAGACGCGCATGTACCCATCGGTGAACTCGAGGGTCAGCGCATCGTTCACTGCAAACTCGAAGGGGACGAGGCGCGCCGGGGCGTTGTTCCGGGTATAGCCCCGGAAGATCGTTCCCGGCGCCCGGGTCACGCCGCCCTGGCGCAACGGCAGATAGCCCACGCAGCTGCGCAGGCCGGTCTGGAAACGCTGGTAGTCGTTGCGGGCATGCAGCAGCGGGGAGATTTCGCCGGAGGAGAAGGCAACCTGGGGCGGGCGTGAACGGCTCATCGCGTCGCCCCCGTGGCCCAGTCGCCGCTGGCAGGCTGACCATCCCAGCGGCGAGCGCTTGCGCTGCGGTTGTCATGGGTGACAGCGCGCTCGAGGGCGGCCAGCCCCTCGGCAGCGAGATCGGCGCGCTTGGTCCGCGAGCCGACATAGAGAGGGGCCAGCAGGATCGCCAGCTGGTAGGAAACCGCGGTACGGAAGAGGGCCGGCAGGGCCTTCTCGTTGTCGATCAGGCGCGTGTAGCGGATCAGCAGCTGGCCCGTGGTATCCGTCCGGAGCAGATCTTCATCCCGGCGCCAGCTCACCTCGTCGGCAACCCAGTTCAGCCGGACCAGGTCACCTGGCAGCCGATAGACCACGGGCAGCGTCGGGTCCGCCGCAAGGCCTGCCGGCAGGACCCCGATCGGGGGCAGCGAGACCAGGCGACGCGCGAAACTCCAGTCTTCCTCCTCGAGGCAAATGCGCAGCGCCTCGGGATACTGCTCGGATGCCGCCTGCGCCTGCGGGCTGTCATCCGCAAAGGAACTCAGCGGCGACAGCTCCATGAAGCGGAAAGCCTGCTGGGCAATGGTCGAGGTGGCGATCGGCGTGGTCACGTGAAGACCTCCGGAAGACGTGCTGCACGGCGGTCAGCCCAGGGCCGACCGCCGTGGCAGATCAGGACATCAGGTAGTGGATCGCGAAGGGCATGTTGCCGGCGCCGGTGGCGGCGGCCTCGGCATGCTTCCAGAGGCTGATCATCCCGCTTTCCGGCACTTCGGCGAGCCCCAGCACTTCCCAGAGCTGCTTGCCATGGAAGGCATCGCCCTGGGTGATCGGGGTCACGATGTTCCCGGTCGCCTTGGTCTGGTCCACCAGCGCGTCGGTATCGGTCTCGGTGCCGATGACGATCTGCGCGAAGCCGTCGTTCTCGACATCGAAGAAGGTCTCGGGCAGCAGGATCGCCTGCGCCGGAAGGTCGACCAGGTGATACTTCGACGTGTTGCTGTCGGTCGCGAGGTTGGCAACCGTGCCCATGGCCACGATGACGCGACCGCGGGCACGCTGCGGATCTGCCGGCACGCTGCCGGCGACGAGGGGGTCGTGGATGAGGTCGGATTTTCCGATGACTACGGCCATGTCTGGGCCTCCATATCGTCATGTTCGAAAGGAAAGGCGGGCCGAGGATCGGCCCACCAGACGCGGCCGATCAGGCCTCGAGGCAGCGGATGACGCGCACGCCCTGGTCTTCGACCCGGCCGGCGGTCGGATAGGCGTCGACCAGGCACTGCGGCAGGTTGCGCTTCGAGCTGTCGTTGAACAGATCGCCCTCGACGTCCTGCCACATGCCGCAGACGATGTTCGCCTTGGTCCAGAGCGGGATCAGGCGATAGCCGTTGCTGTCCTTGGGAAGCCGGTTGGTGAAGAGCCAGTTGATCCCCAGCAGGGAACCGGGCTTGCCGTTCCGGATCTGGTCGACATCGAAGGGGTTCAGGTTCTTGCCGGTCTCGAAGGCCAGCTTCAGCAGGTCGGTCTTCTGGCGCGGCGTGATCAGGCCCCAGACTTCGTCATCGGCCTCGAGGCCGAAATCGTCCAGTTCCATACCCTCGGTGGCGAAGCGCATCTTGTTCAGGGTCAGGCCCGCGGCGGCATCTTCGCCCTGATCGACGGCCACGTAGTTGCCGACCGGCAAGGTCTTGGCGCTGCTCGGGGTCTTGCCCTCATGCACCGAGCCGAGGATCCCGCCGCCGGCGACCTCGTAGGTGCCGTCAGACTTCTTGCGCACGCCGAGGATCCGATCGGCGACACCGCGCTCGACCGCCTTCGTGTGCGTCGACACCAGCACCGAGGTCGGATCCTGGGACTGGTCGAACTTCTCTTCCTTGGTGATCAGCTGGCCGCTCTGGATGACGGTCGGCCGGACCAGCCAGCGACGGATGCGCTTGGGCGGGTTCTCGGGATTGCGCTGCGAGTAGTCCTCGCCTTCCTGGTACTCGACCTTATCGACCAGGTCGGCCATGTCCTGGGCCTCACCCGAGGCCGGGACGATGGTGACGGCGTTGCGCAGCGGGTTCTGCATCTGCTGCGCGACCATGCGGACGTTGTTCTGGTAGGTGAAGCGATGGTGCGACTCGACGGTCTGACGGTAGGACATGCGTGCCCCTCTCGAAAAATCAGCTTTGATGGTGAGATTTCGGAGGGGTCGCCCGGCAAATCCGGACCCGTCCTGGCGATAACACTCGCCTGTGGCGCCCGGCATTGTCCGGGATCAGACGGACCCCGAGGGGTCACCCGTCGCGTCATTCCTATGCATGACAACCAATGATAGTCAATACCAACATCGCCACACAGAAGCACAAAACGCCGCACCAAAGCAGCGCCATACCCGACGTGGATGCTATCTCAAACCACCCCATAACATGTTATTTTTCTGGGCTCAGACAGCAACATCTAGCGAAAAGCCGCTGCCAAGCCGCCGCACTCAGGAACCGACATCCAAGCAAGCACGCCATTGCAGAATGGCAAAACAGTGCATTCTACAACTTGTAGAGGCCTACACTATCAGCGGCTTTGCGAATCGGTTCTCGTGGGTTATGACGAATGGGCCGGTGAAAAAGAAATGACCGTAGGGCGGTGGCACGCCCTACGGTCCAATGCTTGCCAAAGTCGGCAAACTTCAAACCTAGTGCCGCATCCCGGCGTTAGATCTGACTTCTTACATGTTGTGTTTTGCACAACACCTCTGTTCGGGTCAAGCGTTCGGGAGGCGGCACCCCAACCACGAAAGGTTGTTTTTTATGGGTACCTCCCAACAATGCGTCACGTATGAGGACGCCCTACAGATACTCTCGCTCAAGTCTCAAGGCTTCTACCGCTGCGAGATTGCCGCGGCCTTCGGGATCGGCCAGGGGGTGGTGAATGACGTCCTTGAAGGGCGTCTTTACCCCGGCGCGAGGCTCGCGGCTCGTTCCATCATTTAACTGGAACCTGACCCTGGGCGTGGTGAATGCCCAGGGTCCTCTTGCAATCGATTGCTAGCCAGTGGCCAGCTTCGTCAGCCGTTCGATCTCCGGCCGCAGCCGCTTGATCGCCGTCTGATCTTTCTTCGCGACAGCCTGGTAGTAGTCCCCACCCGGCGACTGCAGCTGCTCCAGCTTCTGCCGGGCTTCCGCCGGCGTCGTGCTGAGCTCGAGCGCGCCGCGGCCGGCACCCAGGCCGTCCATGCTGTCCTCGCCCATCATGTCGCCGATCGCCGCGAAGAGCTTGATGATGCCGGCGTCACCGGTCTTCGGCGCCAGCGCCTGGGCGATGCCGCCCATGGCGTCCGAGGACAGCCCCGCCTTCTCGGCCAGCACAGCGGCTGCCTGCTTCGCCTGGGTCAGTTTGGCCGGAAGGTTGCCACCCCAGTCCCTTTCCAGATCCGCCATCATCTGCTGGTTCGCCTGGGCGAGCTGCTCGCCCGCCGACTGGTCCAGCCGGCTCACCTCGCCTGCGTAGAGCTCGATCATCCGGCTGAGCGCCTTGCCGCTGAGCCCTTCTTCATGGGCGATCTTGCGGGCCTGGGTTTCCAGATCAGCGTTCCAGGCGGCCCCTTCCGGCCAGCTGTCCGGGCGCTTGACCTCGTAGCCCTCGGGCGCCTCGGGGATCCCAAAGACGCCACCGTTCTGGCGCATCCAGTCCGCGACGTCCTGCCCTTCCTTGGGCTTCTGCAGCAGCTGGTCGGCGGACACGCCCAGGCGCTTCTTGGCCGAGATCTCCATACCGTTCAGACGCTGCACCGCCTCGAGCGGATCCTCGGTGGTAAGCCCGAGGGCCGTCAGGTTGCGCCGTTCATCATCGTTGAACCGCTTGTCCTCCCACCATTTGGCCTCGCCCCCTTCTCCGGCAGGGGCGGGTTCCCCGGCACCGGGCGGCGGCGATGCGTCGCCTCCCGCCGGGGGTTCGCCGCCGGCTGCATCGTCGTCAGGCGCCAGCGCGAGGCGGGCGCGGAAGTCAATCACGTTCATCAGCCAGATATTCATCTTGAGGCTCCATCATCAGGTTGTTGAGGTCTTCGGTCGACACGCCCATCAGGGCGAGCAGTTTCACGGCCATGGCGCGCTCGCCGCGCTCCTGGGCCATGCGGATCGGGTCGATCGGGTCGGGCTGCACCACGCCGTTCGCCAGGCGCTCAGGCGGCAGAGCCAGCAGCCCCGACAGTTCGACCAGGTCGTGAGCTAAGCGCCGATCCGTATGGAAGGCACGCGCCCATCGCCGGCCGCGCTCCGCCGCCGCACGCCGGTTGTTCCGGAAAAGGAACATCAGGATCTGCATTCGGGAGAAGGTCATTCAGGGATATCCTTTGCGGAGCGGGCAATTTCGCCGGCCAGGTCGGATGCCCGACCGCAGTAGTCGCGCGACGCTTCCAGGACAGCCCGCATGGGCCCATCGAGATCTTCCCGGCGCTCGGCCTGCGCGCTGTCCATCATGTGCAGAAGGGCGCCATGCAGATTGCGCGCGACCCAAAGGGCCTCGGCGATGCTCTCGGAACGATCGAATATGTCCTGTGAAATGTCGGTCATCGTATGTCTCCTCTCAGGCCCCCGCCCAACCGGGCAGGGAACTGACGCGACACGGCATCACCTTGACGGAAAACAGGTTTTTCCCGGAAGGGCCGAGCTGGTCAGGCACCGCGCTGCCCTCCCATGGCGGATGCCAGGTCGCGCACGACGCCCCCGCCGGTCTGGGCCGCCTGCATGGCCTGCTGCAGCTGCTGTTGCTGCGCGCGTCCCTGGGCGATCTGATCCGCCTCCTCGCGGGAACGCAGGATCCGCGCCGGCAAGGTCGGGCTGGCATCATGCAGCGCCTCGGTCAGCCCGTCCGGATCGACCCGATCGACATAGCGGCTGTCGAGCTGCGCGAGCGGCGCGAGGTCGTTGAGGAACTGCCGAATGGCCTGTCCTTCACGCGCCCGCAGCGCCATGGTCGCCTGGCTCTGGTAGCGGACCTGGAGCGGCATGCCCTGGGCCTCTGACGGCGGCGGCGGGATCTGCCCCGCGCGCCAGAGCATGCGGAAGCGCCGCTCGATCTTGCGCGCCCCATATTCCTCCATGATCCGGTCGGCGTGCGGCGCCCAGTTGCGCAGGCGCGCCTCCTCCATGATCATGCTCTCCTCGCTGGTGATCCCGGTCCGGCCCGACAGAGACATGATCGCGTAGTGGTAGGCTTCCTTGATGGCCTCCACCTTGGCGCGTTTCTCCTCCATCGTCAGGCCGATGTTGGGATTGCTGGTCATGTTGCGCACCATCTCCTGGCCGCGCATGTTGACCCCGCCGTAGAGCACCTCACCGGGCCGGATCACCCCATCGAGCGGGATCGCGTCCCGGTCGGGCGCAAGCTTCACCGGATCTGCGGCGAACTGCGCCGCCCGGATCGTCGCGGCCTCCATCTGGTGGACCATCCGGGCACTTGCCAGGCTGATGAACCCCGGCCCCGTGCCGTAGGTATGACCGCTGTCGACATCCCAGCGCGGGAAGTAGACCGGCATTTCGCCATAGCCGCCGACCTTGACCAGCGCCCTGCCCTCTTCGCAGGCGGTGATCGACAGGAAGGGCTTGCCCCGATGGCCCAGCTTTCCCGGCACGAAGTCGTCATTGGGCAGGATATGCCGGTAGAAGGTGATCCGGCCGCTGTCGCGGTTGGCAGCCGCTTCCACCACCCGCTCGGGCAAGGCATCGCGGCCGAACTCGCGCACGGCCCCGCGCGGGGTGAGGGTGAACTTCCTGACCAGTTCGTTGACCCTCCCATGGGCGTCGATATCGACCACCACCTCGGCCAGCGACATGGTCACGTCGACGAACTTGCGCTTGCCCAGGTCGATCTCGTCGTAGCCCGCCGCATTCCCGAAGGCCGCGATGTCGGAATAGGCTTGGAAGGTCGCGCTGTAGAATGGCGATACCGTCGGCGCCAGGCTCTGCAGGACGCGGCGGGTTGCCAGGTCATTCCATTCGGCCATCGGCTTCCAGGCATTGAACTCGGGATCCGGCGTTTCCAGCCCGGCCCAGCGATTGGCCGGGTTGGTGATCGAGGCGTAGATCCCCGATGCGAAGCTGGACTGCGCCATGATCGGCTCCGAAGAGAGCGGTTTCTCCATCTCGCGGTTCTCCGGCCGGCTCATCGAGAAGCCGCCGCGCTGCGGACGGATCAGTCGCGCGATGTCTTCCCAGTCCGGCTCGTGGAAGGCCCTGGTCGATTTCAGCTCACCCCAGCGCTGGATCGCCTCTTCGGCGGCCGGGTGGTTCAAGACAGCCTTGTTCATGCCGGCTGCCCCAACTGCCCGGTGGAGGGGATCCCCACGGCGCTGGTCAGAACGTTCGCTGCGGCACCGGAACGCCGGCGACGCAGCCGGGCCTCGATGTCGGCGCTCTGGTTGGCCTCGCGGTTGTCCGCCGAAGCCACGATCGGGTTTTGCAGCCGAAACTTTCGGCGCGGAAATGCACATGTCA
>NZ_AFPM01000204.1 GCF_000220565.1 Oceanicola sp. S124
GGCATGTAGACCTCGCGCGGGGCGGCCACCACGGGCATGTAGCGGTCGATGCGGGTGCTGCCGTCGGGCAGCGCCTTGAACCCGGCATAGAGCGGCATCCCCCCGCCGTCGCCCTGCCGCAGCCGCGCCACCAGCACTTCCCAGTACTGCGTGTAGAGCCGGACCGACGTGCCGTCCGTGCGCAGCGCCAGCCCGACGGCGTCGGCCCCGGGCCGGGCCCGGTCCCAGGCGGCCAGCAGGGTCTCGGGCAGGCCGAGGTCGCGCGCCGCCTCGCGCAGCAGCGCCGTCGCGGCGGCGTCATGTTCGAAGAAGAACAGCACCCGGTCCTCCACGCCCGCATCGCTGATCGAGAACGACCGCTCGCAGCCATCGGCGGCGGCGCAAAGTCGCGCGATCAGCTCGGAGGCCGGTTGCACGGGCACCCGTGCCGAGGGACGGGCAGGCGGCCCTTCTGGCAGTTCGTCAGGAGGCAGGTTCTGTGACATGCCCAAAATGTCACACAAGAGCTTGCGGTAATCCACAGGATTTACCGAAAGATGCCAATCTGCGACAGTCCTGGCGGGGATGTCATACTGGCGCCTGTCCAGGGCGCTGTCGTGATATGTGGAGGGACCATGCCGGTGCCGTCTAATCTCGTGGTGAAGGGGTTTGCCTTCGCTCTTGCCGGGACCGCCTCGCTGGCGGCGCCCCTTGTGCTGGCCGACAGCGTCGATTTTCTCGAGCCACCGCAGTCCGCCCCTGAAGTGACCCGCGATGCCGGCCCCGAGATGGCCGAGGAGCACGCCGCCCCGGACACCCGTCCACTGGCCCGCCTCGGCGCCCGGCTGGCCTACAACGACGCGCTCGGCACCGTGGTCGGAGCCACCGTCGCCTCTGACCGCCTGTTCGACGACCGCGCCCGCCTGCGCTTCGGCATCGAGGCCAGCGAGGACAGCCTGGCCTACGATCTCGACCTGTCGATGGATGCGGCGGGGGGCTCTCCTGTCTTCGGGCTGGGGATCTCGGCCGACCGCAGCGAGGCCAACGACCTCTTCGCCTTCGACAGCGAAAGCGTCCGCCTCACCCCGCGACTGACCTGGGATCTCGGGGCAGGGCACAGCGTCGCCAGCTACCTGTCCTTTTCGCGGGCCGAGATTTCGGATGTCTCGGCCACTACCTCGGCGCTGATCCGGGCCGACGAGGTCAGCCGGACCCGCACCGCCCTCGGCCTGCGCTACTCCTGGCTGGACCGCAGCCCGGGGCAGACCCGCCTCGGCCAGCGTCACGACCTGGTGCTGGAGCTGGGACAGACCTCGGAAGACCACGAATTCCTGCTGGTGCAGGCCAAGTCCGCTGCCAGCTGGAGCTTTGGCGCCGATACCCTGCGCCTTACCACCCGCGTCTCGGCGGGCACGATCCATGCGCTTGGCGGCGAAAGCCACGTGGGCGACCGCTTCGTGCTGGGCCAGGCCTCGCTGCGTGGCTTCGCCTTCGGGGGGTACGGGCCGCGCGACATGGCGGTTGCGGATGAACCGGCGCTTGGCGGCAACAGCTTCGCCGTCGCCCGTATCGATGCGCAGTTCCCCCGGGCCTTCGGCGACGCGCCGGTGCTGCCGGGGGTCTTTGTCGATGTCGGCACCCTCTGGGGGCTGGACAATACCGCCGGGGGCCTGGCCGGGGCCGATCCGGTCGATGACAGCGCGCATCTGCGCGCCTCGGCCGGGGTCTCGATGGAGTTCGACACCGGTGTCGGCAAGCTGCAGCTGAACGCCGCCGTGCCGCTGCAGAAAGAGGACTACGACCGGGTCGAGAACTTCTCGCTCTCGTTCCAGACTGCGTTCTGAACGCCTGCGCCCCGTCGCGGCGGCGTCGCGGCGGCTGAGCCGGACGGCAGCGCGCCCGGCGCTTGCGAAGCCGCCGCCTGGCGGGCATCTTCGGGCCATGAGCATCCCTGATCCCGCCCCCGATCCGCGTTTCCGAATCCGTCTCGACTATGGTGATGGCGTGGTGCTCGGACCCGGCAAGGCCGAGCTGATGGAGGGCATCGCGCGCACTGGCTCCATCGCCGCCGCCGGGCGCGACATGGGCATGAGCTACAAGCGTGCCTGGCAGCTGGTCGAAGCGTTGAACACCATGTTCCGTGCGCCCCTCGTGGTCTCCTCCCGGGGGGGCGCCAAGGGCGGCGGGGCGGCGCTGACCGAAGAGGGGCGACAGGTGCTTGCGGCCTACCGGGATCTTGAGGCTTCGGCAAAAAGCGCGTCTTTTCATGCCCTTGAGGCGCTTCGTGCGCTGCGGGACGGCGATATGTCCGAAGGAAAATAACGCTTGGCGGCAACGATGTTCCCTGCGATATTCCCGGTGAAACATAACGCTGGAGGTCCCATGTTCCGCGCGCTCCTGTCCCCCGCTCTTGCCCTCGCGGTCCTGCTGCCCGCCGGCGCCCATGCGGAAGAGGTCACCCTTTTCGCGGCCGCCTCGCTGAAGACCGCGCTCGAGCAGATCGAGCCCGTCTTCGAGGCCGCCACCGGGGCCGACCTGCGGGTCTCGCTGGCCGGCTCTTCTGCGCTGGCCCGCCAGATCCAGCAGGGCGCACCGGCGGATGTCTTCATCTCGGCCAACCCCGGCTGGATGGATGCGCTGGAAGACGAGGGGCTGCTGGCCGAGGGCACCCGCCGCGACCTGCTGGGCAATGCCATCGTGCTGGTCGCGCCGCAGGGGCAGGGGGGCCGGGTCGACCTCTTGGCCAGCCCGGACCTGCCCGCGTTGCTTGGCGCGGGCCCCCTCGCCATGGCGCTGGTCGATGCGGTCCCGGCCGGGATCTACGGCAAGCAGGCGCTGACCTCTCTCGGCCTCTGGGAGGCGGTCGCACCCCATGTTGCGCAGGCCGACAACGTCCGTGCGGCGCTGGCGCTGGTCGCCCTCGGCGAGGCGCCCCTGGGCGTGGTCTATGCCACCGATGCCGCCGCCGAGCCGGGTGTCGAAATCGCCGCGACCTTCCCCGAGGACAGCCACGACCCGATCCGCTATCCCATCGCTGCCCTTGCAGAAAGCGACAACCCGTTGACCGCCGGGCTGCTCGCCTTCCTGCAGGGCGCCGAGGCCCGCGCGACCTTCGAGGCCCAGGGCTTCACCTGGCTGGCCGACTGAGATGGACTGGCTGGGCCCCGAGGAACCGAGGCGC
>NZ_AFPM01000203.1 GCF_000220565.1 Oceanicola sp. S124
CCCTCCAGTCCGTGGAAGCGCAGCAGGAACCACAGTTTTTTTTTTTTTTTCAGCGCCCGGAAGCGGCGGCCAAGCGGCACGGACCACTCGGAATAGTTGACGATATCCTCGGCGCCCGGGGTCTTCAGGAACTCCGGTCGCGCCGCAAGGGTGCGCACCAGCGCTTCGGGGTCCCTGAGGAAATGGGCCGAGCAGTCGAACTGCGCCCCCAGCCACTTGTGCGGATTGAAGACGACCGAGTCGGCGCCCTCGACCCCCGCCCAGAAGTGCCGGAACTCGGGGCAGATCATCGCAGATCCCGCCCAGGCAGCGTCGACATGGGTATAGAGGTCGAATTCCTTCGCCACGGCAATCACCTCAGAGAGGTCATCGCAGCCGCCGATGGAGGTGCCGCCGACGCAGCCAATGACGCCCGCAGGCTGATGCCCGGCGGCGATATCGGCCTCGATCGCGGCCCGCAGGGCGCTGGCATCCATGGCGTGATGCGGCCCCTGCGAGGGAATCTTGACAAGATTCTCGACCCCGATGCCGGAAATCCAGACCGCGCGGTCGATCGAGGTATGCACCTCCTGCGAGGCATAGATGCGCAACTGCGGGAAGGCCTTCAGGCCCCTGTGGTTGGCGCCGAAGGCGGTGGCCCTCTCGCGCATCACCAGCACGGCGGCCAGCGTCGCGGTCGAGGCGCTGTCCTGGATCACCCCGGTGAAGCCCTCGGGCAGGCCAAGCGAGGCGCGCAGCCAGGACATCATGCGGGTCTCAAGCTCGGTCGCCGCCGGAGAGGTCTGCCAGAGCATGCATTGCGCCGCCATGGCCGAGACGAGGTATTCCGCCACCACCGAGACCGGCGCCGCATTGGCCGGGAAATAGGCGAAGAAGCGGGGGTGCTGCCAATGGGTCATGCCCGGCGCGATTATCTGCTCGAAATCGGCAAAGATCGCCTCCATGCCCTCGCCCGCCTCGGGCGGGGCCTCGGGGATCTGGCGCAGGATCTCGCCGGGTTGGGTGCGGGGGCGGACCGGCAGGTCACGCAACCGGCGGCGGTAGTCGGCACCCCATGCGGCGGCGCGGGCAGACCAGGTCTTCAAAGTCATTCATGTCCATGGGGTCAATCGGTAGCCGATCCCCCAGCAGCTGAGAAGGGCTTTCCGCCCCCTCAGACAGCCACCATGTCGACGCCTTGCGAGGTCCTCTGCCCGCCCGCCAGCCGCATCGAGCCCTTCACCGGCGCCACGTCGAAATAGTCCCGTCCGCGCGCGATGACGACGTGATCGGTGCCCGCCAGCATGTCGTTGGTCGGATCGACCTCGACCCATCCCATGTCCTTGCCGCACCAGGCCCTGACCCAGGCATGCATGGCATCTGCCCCTTCCAGCCGCTCCTGCCCCTCGGGCGGCAGGGTGCGCAGGAAGCCACTGACATAGCCCGCCGGGATGCCAAGGCTGCGCAGGGCGCAGATCTGGATATGGGTGAAATCCTGACAGACCCCACGGCGCAGGGCGAAGGCCTCGTCCAGCGGCGTGTCGACCATGGTGGCGGTGGCGTCGAAGGCCATGTCGCGATGCAGCGCGCGGGTCAGCGCCAGGACGCGGGCAAATGTGCTTTCGGCCCCCGCGACAGCCGCCTTGGCCCAATCTGCGATCTCGGGCACATGGGGCACCCGGGGCGAGGGCGGCAGGTAGCCCTGCGGCGCCTCCCCGGCGAGAGAGGGTAGCTCGGCAATCTGCCGCGCCAGCCGCTCGGTCGGCGGAGAGACGTCAAGACCCGGGCCGCCCTCGAAGCGCTCGACCTCGGCCAGCATCTCGAACTCGGTCGCCTCAAGCGGGTCGCGATAGGCGACCTCGGTGCAGATATTGCCGAAGAAGTCGCGCCGGTCGCCCTGTTCGGCGGCCAGCGGGCGGCAGGTAAGCCGGGCGCTGCGGACCTCCTGCACGCCCGGGATCGAGGCAGGCAACACCCGCAGCAGGTGGCGCCCGACGTCGGCGGGGGCGTCGTAGTCGTAGCTGATGCGCAGGCGGATCGAATAGAGCATCGCTACCTCAGGTAGGTTTCGGCCAGCAGCCCCGAGAGATCGGCGCAGGTGGCGGCAATCTGGCTCAGCCGCTCGGGAGAGATCTCCTCGGGGCGGGCGGTGGCCAGTTCGGTCTGCAGCTTCATCACCGCGCGGCGGATCGGCGTGGGCTTGCGCGACAGGTCGTGGGTCAGCTTCTCCAGCCAGTCGAGATGGGTCAGGATGTCATCCAGCTGCGCCAGAACCGAGCGGGGGTAGTTCTCGTCCAGCAGCAGCAGGTCCAGCACCGTCTCGCGGGTGAAGGTCGCCGAAAAGCGCATCCGGTGGGTCATCACCGCGTCACCGGTCTCGATGGCGATCTCGTAGGCGCCAAGCGGCGCGGCGGGGTCGGCGAAGGTCGCCAGCATGCCCGAGGTCGCCCAGGCGCGCTCGATCGCGCGGCCAAGGGAGAGGAAGCGCCAGCCGGTGGCGTGGTACATGTTCTCGTGCACCAGCCCCGAGAAGCCCGAGATCTTGCGCAGCAGCACCGAGAGCGCCCGCGCCGCATCATCGCCGGGCTTCAGGCGCGGCGCCAGGTTGTCGGCGGTGCGCTTCAGGTCGGTCAGCGCGTTCCAGCCGTCAGTCGAGAAACGGTCGCGGATACGACCCGCGCTGCCCATGGCCGCATCGAGGTCGGCGGTCAGCCCCTCGGGCAGCGGGCGCGCGGCCTCGACCCCCATCGAGGCGAGATACTCGGCCAACATCTCGACCAGCGGCATGTCGGCGCGGCCGTATTCTGCCAGCCGCAGGTGGTAGGCCCGTTGCAGGCGGATCTTCTGTTCGACCCTGTCCGAGTAGCGGCCCAGCCAGAACAGGTTGTCGGCGGCCCGCGTCGGCAGGGCGGCAAGCTGTGGCAGCGACATCCGCTCGCCCGTGGTCGCGGCCAGCAGGGTGTCGTCGGGGGCCTGCGGGCCGCCCACCACCCAGACGTCGCAGACCGAGCCGCCGCGCTGCATCGAGACATCCGCCGAGGTGCCGGACTGGCCGATGCGGGCGAAACCGCCCGGCATGACCTGCCAGCCCTGCGCGGTGCGCGTCAGCACCACCCGCAGCGAGGCCGGGCGCGCCACCAGCCTGCCTTCGGACAGCGCGGGCGCGGTCGACAGGGACACGATCTGCTGCGCCGCCAGCCGCCCGCCCTCGCGCGACAGCATCCCGGGATCATAGTCGCTGCCATCGGGGCGCTTGCCGGCGATCACCACCTCCGGAGAATGGTCGAAGGGCAGGCTGGTCGAGAGCGCCCGGTCGATGGTCATCCGACCAGCGTTCTCGCGCACGTAGTCCTGCGCCTCGGCAGAGCCGCACCACCATGTCGCGATGTTCGGCAGGGCAAGGTCGCGGCCCAGAAGGTGGCGGGCAATGGCGGGGATGAAGGCCATCAGGGCGCGGGTTTCCAGCACGCCCGAGCCCGGCGCGTTGACCATGGTCAGCCCGCCCGAGCGCAGGGCAGACAGCAGACCGGCGGTGCCGATCTGGCTGTCCTCGCGCAGCTCCAGCGGGTCCAGCCATTCCGCATCCAGCCGCCGCCAGAGCACAGAAATCGGACGAAGCCCGCCCACCGTGTGCACCATCAGGCGGCCATCGCGCACCACGAGGTCCTCGCCCTGCACCAGCAGGAAGCCGAGGTAGCGCGCGATATAGGCGTGTTCGAAATAGGTGTCGTTCATCGGCCCCGGCGTCAGGATCGCCACGCGGCTGTCCTCTTCGGCGCGAAGCGCCAGCAGGGCGTCGCGGAAGCCCCGGAAGAAGCCCGCCAGCCGCGCCACGTTGCTGTCAGCCATCAGGGCGGGGAAGCTGCGCGCGGTAGCCATCCGGGTCTCGAGCGCGAAACCGGCGCCCGAGGGCGCCTGCGCGCGATCGCCCAGCACCCACCACTGCCCCTCCGGGCCGCGCCCGATGTCGAAGGCCAGCATGTGCAGGTAATGCCCCGAGCGCGGCGCGACGCCGACCATGGGGCGCAGCCACTCGGGGTTGCCCGCAAGCAGCTCAGGCGGCAGCAGACCGTCGGCGACCAGCTGGCCGGACCCGTAGAGATCCGCCATCACCTGTTCCAGCAGGTCGGCACGTTCAACAAGACCGGCGGCGATCTGCTGCCATTCGGCGGCATCGATCAACAGCGGCAGATGCGACAGGGGCCAGTCGCGCTCCTCGTGGCTGTCGGGGCCGTAGTGGCGGAAGAACACCCCCGCATCGCGCAGGTACTGGCTGCCGCGCGCGCAGGCCAGATCCAGCTCTTCGGCGTCCAGCCCGGCCAGCCGGTTCAGGAAATCGCGCCAGACCGGGCGGACGGTGCCGGTCTCGTCCATCAGCTCGTCCGGGACGCCCTCGAAGGGGGCATAGCCGCTGAGCAGCGCGGCCAGCGGATCGTCCGGTGCCGTCTCGGGCGCGGGCGCAGCTTCGGGCCCGGCCTGCGCCGGAGGCTGTGCCTGCTTCTGCCCTTGCGCCTGTTCCTGCCCCTGCACCTGCATCGGCGGCGGGCCATCGGGCACGGGCGGCTGATCGGGCGCGCTCATGCCTGTCCCCTGCCCCTCAGGCGGGTCATCTGGTGATGGCATGGCCTGGGTGTCATTGCCCATCCGCTCCGCAGGAACCTGCCCCGGCGCTTTCGCCGGGGCTTCTGGACCTTCTAAATGCCCGGTGCGCGCCGCAGATCAAGGGTCATCGGGAATTCACGATGAGATATTTCCTGCGGCGGCAGGTAGGCGCCGGGGTTGTGGCCGAAGGGCTGGAAGCGCGCCAGCCGCCGGGCCTCGGCCTCGTTGGCATTGACCGGGAAGGTGTCGTAGTTGCGCCCGCCCGGATGCGCGACATGGTAGGTGCAGCCGCCAAGCGCCCGCCCCGACCAGCTGTCGAAGATGTCGAAGGTCAGCGGCGCCTGCACCGGCAGCACCGGGTGCAGCGCCTCGGGCGGCTGCCAGGCCTTGTAGCGCACCCCGCCGACCGAGGTGCCCGAGCTGGCGGTCTTCACCAGCGGCACCCGGCGGCCGTTGCAGGTGACGACATAGCGCCCCGGATCGGCGGTGGTCAGCTTGACCTGCAGCCGCTCGGTCGAGCTGTCGGTGTAGCGCACCGTGCCGCCGATGGCGCCGGTCTCGCCCAGCACGTGCCAGGGCTCCAGCGCCTGGCGCAGCTCCATGTGGACGCCCTCGTAGTCGACCTCGCCGCAGAAGGGGAAGCGGAACTCCTGCTGGGCCTCGTACCAGTCGGGGCGGAAGTCAAAGCCGTGGCGGCGCAGGTCGCCCAAGACGTCCATGAAGTCTTCCCAGACGAAATGCGGCAGCATGAAGCGGTCATGCAGCGTGGTGCCCCAGCGGGTGAAATCCCCGCCGAGCGGAGCGTTCCAGTAGCGCACCAGCAGGGCGCGGATCAGCAATTGCTGGGCCAGCGACATGCGCGGATCGGGCGGCATCTCGAAGCCGCGGAACTCGACCAGGCCAAGGCGGCCCGTCGGCCCATCGGGCGAGAACAGCTTGTCGATGCAGATCTCGGCCCGGTGGGTATTGCCGGTGACATCGGTCAGGAGGTTCCTCAGCAGCCGGTCGGTCAGCCAGGGCAGCGGCGGCACCCCCTGCCCCGGCGCCGGGATCTGGGCCAGCGCGATCTCGAGCTCATAGAGCGCATCCGCCCGCCCCTCGTCGACACGCGGCGCCTGCGAGGTCGGGCCGATGAAGAGGCCAGAGAAGAGGTAGGACATCGAAGGATGCCGCTGCCAGTGCAGGACCAGCGACTTCAGCAGGTCGGGGCGCCGCAGGAAGGGGCTGTCGTTGGTCGTCGCGCCCCCGACGACGACATGGTTGCCGCCCCCGGTACCGGTGTGCTTGCCGTCGATCATGAACTTGTCTGCGCCGAGGCGGGTCAGCCGGGCCTCTTCATAGACGCCTTCGGTGATCGAGCGGCATTCCTCCCAGCTGGTCGCGGGATGGATGTTGACCTCGATCACCCCGGGGTCAGGCGCGACGCGGATCACGTTGAGGCGCGGGTCGTTCGGAGGCGCGTAGCCTTCGATATGCACCGGCAGGCCGACGGCCTCGGCGGCCTCTTCGGCGGCCGAGAGCAGTTCGAGGTAATCCTCGATGGTGGTCACCGGCGGCATGAAGACGCAGAGGCGCCCATCGCGCGGCTCGGCGGCAAGGGCGGTGCGGACGAAGCCGCCGATGCTTTCGCCGACCTGCCGCTGCTGCTGGCGATCCTGCACATCGGCATCGGCGCGGAAACTGGCACGGGCCTGGCCGCTGTCCGCAGCCTCCAGCCGTGCCTGGATCGCCGCACGTCCCTCGGCACGCGCCTCGGCCCCCGTCGGATGACCCGAGCGGCGCGGACGGCGTTCGAAGTCGGGCAGATCGCCACGGGCGACGGTCGGGTCTGCGGGGTTGATGTAGGGATATTGCGACTCGGGCACATGGGGCAGCGCGTTCAGCGGCATCCGGTAACCGACGGGGCTGTCGCCGGGCACCAGGAAGAGATGCCCGCGCCGGAACTTCCAGACCTCGGTCTGCCAGCGCCCCGAGCTAGACCGCCCCTGCCAGCGCTGGATCGGCAGCACGTAGCCAGAGGCCTTGGTCAGCCCGCGTTCGAAGACCCGCGCAAGGCGGCTGCGCTCTTCGGCATCCTTCAGCTTCGAGTTGGTCGGGCTGACGTTATCGGGCAGCTGCGCCTCCTTCAGGATCCACTCGGCGGGATCCTCGTAAGCGGGCAGGATGCAGTCCTCGTCCACGCCAAGCGCCCCGGCCATCCGCGACAGGAACTCACCGGCCTTTTCGGGCGGGATCTCCTGCTGGTCCTTCTCCATAGCGATCAGATCGGCGTTCTTCCACACCGGCTTGCCGTCCCGGCGCCAGTAGAGAGAGAAGGTCCAGCGCGGCAGCGTCTCGCCCGGGTACCACTTGCCCTGACCGTAGTGCAGGAAGCCGCCCGGCGCGAAACGGTCGCGCAGGCGGCGGATCAGCCCATCGGCCAGCCCGCGCTTCATCGGGCCGACGGCGGCGGTGTTCCACTCTGCCGCCTCGAAGTCGTCGATGGAAACGAAGGTCGGCTCTCCGCCCATGGTCAGGCGCATGTCGGCGGCGGCGATGGCCTCGTCCACCTTGCCGCCAAGGTCGTTCAACGCATCCCAGGCCTCGTCCGAGAAGGGCTTCGAGATGCGTGGATGCTCTGCCACCCGCGTCACCGTCATGTCGAAGTCGAAGTCCACCTCGGGCTCGCCATCCGCCGAGAACCCGCCCGAGATCGGCGCCGCGTTGGAATAGTGCGGCGTGGCGGCCAGCGGGATATGGCTTTCGCCGGTCAGCAGGCCCGAGGTCGGGTCAAGCCCCACCCAACCGGCGCCGGGCAGGTAGACCTCGCACCAGGCGTGCAGGTCGGTGAAGTCGACGTCGGTGCCGGAGGGGCCGTCCAGCGCTTCCAGATCCGGCTTCAGCTGGATCAGGTAGCCCGAGACGAAGCGGGCGGCAAAGCCGAGGTGGCGCAGCAGGTTGATCAGCAGCCACGAGGTATCGCGGCAGGACCCCTTGGCCTTTTCCAGCGTCTCTTCGGGGGTCTGCACCCCGGGCTCCATGCGGATGACATAGCCGATCTCGTCCGCCAGCCGGGCATTGAGGCCGACAAGCATGTCGATGGTGCGCTGTGTCTTGCCGTCGATGGTCTTGAGGAAGGCCTTCACCCGCGCCTCGGCCGGTTCGGGCTTCATGTAGATCGACAGGTCGTCCTTCACCGCCTCGGGGTAGTCGAAGGGGTAGTCCTCGGCCACGTCCTCGATGAAGAAGTCGAAGGGGTTGTAGACCGACATGTCGGCGACAAGATCGACCTCGATCTTGAATTCGCGCACCGGCTCGGGGAAGACGAAACGGGCCAGCCAGTTGCCATAGGCGTCCTGCTGGTGGTTCACGAAATGCTTCACCGGCGAGACCTTCAGCGAATGAGAGATCACCCGGGTACGGGAATGCGGCGCCGGTCGCAGACGGATGATCTGTGGCCCCAGCGTGACCGGACGGTCGTACTTGTAATGGGTCAGGTGATGGATCGCGGCCTTGATCGACATTCCGAAGCCTTCTGGCAATTGCGCTTTGCGCCACGGTTCCACGCTTTGCGCCTTCCATGCAAATGTTTGTGCGGTCCATCCTCCGATGCGGCAAGCGGGGTGCCCCTTCTGCCCGAAGCCTCAGCAGCCCTCCGCCCGCCCTGTTGCCGCCCCTTGGCGCAGGAGGCAGGCAGGGCTATGAAGTGCTTCCCGAGCAGAAGAGGTTTCCCGTGACGACCACCGCCCAGACCGACGCCGCCCCCCGCATCGCCCGCCTGATCGCCACCGAGATCGGTGCCCGCCCCGAGCAGGTCACCGCCGCGGTGACCCTGCTGGACGAAGGCGCCACGGTGCCCTTCGTGGCGCGCTACCGGAAGGAGGTCACCGGCGGCCTGGACGACACGCAGCTGCGCAACCTCGCCGAACGGCTGGGCTACCTGCGCGAGCTTGAGGACCGCCGGGGCGCGATCCTGAAGTCCATCGACAGCCAGGACAAGCTGACGCCCGAGCTGGCCAAGTCCATCGCGGGCGCCGAGACCAAGGCCCAGCTGGAAGACATCTACCTGCCCTACAAGCCCAAGCGCCGCACCAAGGCGATGATCGCCCGCGAGAACGGGTTGGAGCCGCTGGCCGAGGCGATCCTGGCTGACCGCTCTGCCGATCCCGAGGTGCTGGCGGCGGGCTACATCACTGAAAACGTGGAAGATACCAAGGCCGCACTGAACGGGGCCCGTGACATCCTGATGGAGCGTCTAGCCGAAGACGCCGACCTGCTGGGCCGCCTGCGCGGCTACATGCAGGGCAATGCCGTGCTGAGCGCCCGCGTGGTGGCGGGCAAGGAACAGGAGGGCGCCAAGTTCTCGGACTACTTCGACCATTCGGAAGGCTGGGCCAAGGTCCCCTCGCACCGGGCGCTGGCCATGCTGCGCGCCAGCAACGAAGGCATCGTGACGCTGGAAATCGCCCCGCCCGAGGAAGAGGCCGACCGGCCGCTGGACATGGTCTCGGCCAAGCTTTCGGCCTCGGGCGAGGGACCCGGGGACCAGTGGCTGCGCAAGGTGGCGGGCTGGACCTGGCGGGTGAAACTGTCGCTTTCCATGACGCTGGACCTGCTGAGCGAGATGCGCGCCCGCGCCCATGAAGAGGCCATCGCCGTCTTTGCCCGCAACCTGAAGGACTTGCTGCTGGCCGCGCCCGCCGGTTCCAAGGCCACGCTGGGCCTCGATCCGGGCATCCGTACCGGCGTGAAAGCCGCCGTGGTGGACGCCACGGGCAAGCTGCTGGCGACCGATACGCTCTACCCCTTCCAGCCCAAGAACGACATTCGCGGTGCGCAGCACGCAATCCTGTCGCTGGTCGCCAAGCACGGGGTCGAGCTGATCGCCATCGGCAACGGCACCGCCTCGCGCGAGACCGAGAAGCTGGTGACCGAAACCCTGAAGATGATGCCCGATCATGTCACCAAGCCCACCAAGGTGGTGGTCAGCGAGGCGGGCGCCTCGGTCTACTCGGCCTCTGAACTGGCGGCGCGGGAATTCCCGGGTCTGGACGTCTCGCTGCGCGGCGCCGTATCCATTGCCCGCCGCCTGCAGGATCCGCTGGCCGAGCTGGTAAAGATCGAGCCGAAGAGCATTGGTGTCGGCCAGTACCAGCACGATGTCGACCAGCACCGGCTGGCAAAGTCGCTGGAAGCCGTGGTGGAAGACGCGGTGAACGCGGTTGGCGTCGATCTGAACACCGCCTCGGCGCCGCTGCTGGCGCATGTCTCGGGCCTTGGACCGGGGCTGGCCGAGGCCGTCGTGTCGCATCGCGAGATGAAGGGCGCCTTCCGCTCGCGCAAGGAGCTGCTGGAGGTCGCTCGCCTCGGTCCCCGCGCCTTCGAGCAATGCGCGGGCTTCCTGCGCATCCGCGAGGGGGACGAGCCGCTGGATGCCTCCTCTGTCCACCCCGAAGCCTATGGGGTGGCGCGCAAGATCGTCGCCGCCTGTGGCCGCGACCTGCGCCAGATCATGGGCAACGAAGGCGCATTGAAGGGTCTGCGGGCCGAGCAGTTCGTCGATGAGACCTTTGGCCTGCCCACAGTCCGCGACATCTTCTCGGAACTCGAGAAGCCCGGTCGCGACCCGCGCCCCAGCTTCAAGACCGCCAACTTCACCGACGGCGTCGAAGAGATCACCGACCTGCGCCCCGGCATGGTGCTGGAAGGCACGGTGACCAACGTGGCGGCCTTCGGGGCCTTCGTCGACATCGGCGTGCACCAGGATGGGCTGGTTCATGTCAGCCAGCTGGCGGATCGCTTCGTCAAGGACCCGCACGAGGTGGTGAAGGCCGGCGACGTGGTGAAGGTCACGGTGACCGAGGTCGACGTGCCGCGCAAGCGCATCGGGCTGAGCATGAAGAAGGACGGCGGCGCCTCGGCCCGCGACGACAAGCGCGAACGCGACAGCGGTTTCCGCTCGGGCGAGAGAGGCGGCCCGAAGGGGCCGCGCGGCGGTCACGGGGGGCCGCGTGGCGGTCAGGCCGGACCGAAAGGCAAGCCGCAGGGTGGCAGTGATGCCCCCGGCGCCCTCGGTGCGGCGCTGCTCGATGCGATGAAGAAGCGCTGATCAGCGGAAGAAGCCGAACAGGACCGGGCCCGCGTAATCCTCGATCAGGGCGGCGCGGGACGGCCAGCGGTGCACGCGGGTCGACATGTCGACCGAGGAATTGACCAGCCCCATCAGGCATTGCGAGGCGATCAGCGGATCCACCGCGCGCACCGAGCCATCGGCGATCCCGTCCGAGAGCATGCCGGCGAAGCGGCGCGCGATCCGGTCCGAACGGCTGATGGCATGGCTGCGCATCTCTTCCGGCAAGGCCAGCAGGGCAGTGTCGCGCAAAAGCGGCTGCTCGTTGGTCACCTGCAGGTCCAGCAGGCTGGCCAGCGCCGCGCTCAGCCGGTGCCACTGGCTGCCCGGAAGGGCCGACGCGGCGTGTTGCATCGCCGAAACCCGGCTGTAAGAGCGGTCGAAGCAGGCGCGCACCAGGTCGTCCTTGCCCGCGAGATGATGGTAGAAGGAGCCCTTCGACAGCTGCAACTCTCCGGCGATGCGTTCGACCGAGGCGCCGCGATAGCCACGCAGGTTCACCAGTCGGGTCGCGACCCGCAGGTAGGCCTCGACGCTGGTGCCCGGGCTTTCGCCTTCGGGGGGCCCAGAGGCGGGCAGCAGATCCGGTGCCCATTGCGCGCCGGGCACCGCCAGCCCCCGATCCAGCAGATCAAAAAGCCGCGCCTCGACCCGCGGGAAGTCCTCGACGGCGTAAAGCCGCAGCCACGTGCGCGACCAGTGCAGCAGATCGCAGAGAAGCTGGGCCCGCGCCACGGCACGTCCCTTGTCATGAGGCCCGCCTCCGGCCTCTCCGAAGCGCCGGCCGACCCGGGCGACAAGGGCGAAGTACTCGGCGATCAGGCGGGTGCGGGCCGGTTCCTCCAGCGCCCGCATGTCCGACATCACGGTCAGCGGCGCAACCTCGCCGCGGCGGATCGCCAGCGCCAGCTCGAAATTGCGCGCCAGCACTGTGCGCAGGTAGTCGCGCGGCGCGCAGGGGGCGCTGTCAGGCGCCAGCACCGCCTCGAACCGTGCCAGGGCATCCTCGACCGCGGCCTCCGCAAGGTTTTCCTTTCGCCGGAAGTAGTAGGTGACCGAGTTGGTCGACAGGCCGACCATCCCCGCCACCCCGACAAGGGTCAGCCCCTTCAGTCCGCGCTCGGCGATCTGGCGCGCGGCGGCACGGACGATTTCGTCCCGTTTCTGGCGGTAGCGCGTCGTCTCTGGCGCGTCAGGCGCACCGGAGCCCTGGGAGGCAGGCAGGTCCATGCCTCTCGATATCAGTCCCGATGGCAGGTGTCATCCGGCACGAGGGTCGCCCTTCAGGCAAGGTCAGTCGCGCAGGGCGCCCGGCGAAAATTTCCGCGATGGCCCCCGGCGCCAGCGCAGCAGGGCATAGGCCAGCAGTCCGGTGAGCGGCAGGGATGTCAGGTAGGTCAGCAGGGACAGGACAGGGCCCGCCCCGAGGCGATGTGCAAACAGGGCCAGCATCACCCCAAGCAGGCTGCCGGTCAGGGCAAGCAGCAGCCCCCCGCCACCGGGCAGCACTGTTGCAGCCGCCGGGTCATCCGTTCCCTGCCGCATCGTCCGCCCGGCCATCCGTGCGGGCCCACGCCGGGTGGGGCCGTCGTAGTGGCGGCCGAAGGTCGTCTGCTGTTGTCCCGGATATGGCATCGGAGTCCTCCCTTGCTGCACCTGCAAGGATACGCCGCCGGACTTAACAGCCGGTAAGGGGGATCCGCCTTTACCGAGGCGAATCCCTCGTATTTTCACGATCGCGCCTCAGGCGTGATCCGGGGCCTGCGGGAACAGCCGCGACACGCGCCGCCCCAGGCTGTCCATGTAGGTCAGGATCACCGGCACCACGACCAGCGTCAGCAGCGACGACGAGATCAGCCCGCCGATCACCGCATGGGCCATGGGCGCGTTCTGGCCAGAGCCCCCGTGCAGGTTCAGCGCCAGAGGCAGCATGCCGAAGATCATTGCCAGGGTGGTCATGACGATGGGCCGGAAGCGGGTCGACCCCGCCTCGACCAGGGCATCGAAGAGGTGCCAGCCCTGCCGGACATGCTGATTGGCGTTGTCGACCAGCAGGATGGCGTTCTTCACCACCAGCCCCATCAGCATGATGAAACCGATGGCCGAGAACATGTTCAGCGTCGAGCCACCGACCAGCAGGCCCAGCATCACCCCGATCAGCGCCAGCGGCAGCGAGGACATGATCGCCAGCGGCTGCAGGAAGGATCCGAACTGCGAGGCCAGCACGAGGTAGATGAAGATCACCGCCAGCAGCATGGCAGATCCCGCCGCCGCGCCGGTCTCGGCGATATCCTCGGCGTCACCGCCCATGGTGGCACGGTATCCCGGCGGGGTCTGCAGCGCGTCGATCTTCGCCTGCACGCCGGGGGTCACCTCGCCGGTCTTCACCCCGTCGAGGTTGGCTGTCACCCGGACCGACGCGCTGGCGGTCCTCGCGGCTGATCTCGCCGGACCCTCGGTCA
>NZ_AFPM01000202.1 GCF_000220565.1 Oceanicola sp. S124
GCATGAAAGCCAGAGCCGCATCTACGAGAACCAGCTGGGCCGCTCGCGGGCCTTCACCGGCTGGATCTACGAGCAGATGCGCGCGCAGTTCGGCGATATCGGCGTCGACAACGCCGATGACTTCTATGCCGCCGTCAACCGGGTGCAGAAGGACTTCATCCGCACCGAGGCGGACGAGTTGCAGTACAACCTGCACATCATGCTGCGCTTCGACCTGGAGCGCGCGCTGATCAGCGGTGACCTGAAAGTGCCGGACCTGGAAGCCGCCTGGAACGAGCGGTTCGAGGCCGATTTCGGCTATGCGGTGCCGCGCGCCTCGCTGGGTTGCCTGCAGGATGTGCACTGGTCGGTGGGGCTGTTCGGCTACTTCCCGACCTATTCGCTGGGCAATGTCTATGCCGGCTGCCTTGCCAAGGCACTGCGCGCGGATCTGCCCGATCTGGACAGCGCGCTGGCGCAGGGCGACACCACGCCCGCGACGGGCTGGCTGCGCGAGAAGGTGCAGCGGCACGGCGGTCTCTACGAACCGAAGGAGGTCATCACCCTGGCCTGCGGCGGCGAGGCCCCCTCGGCGGGACCGCTGCTGGACTACATCGAGACGAAGTTCAGCGATATCTACGGCCTCTGAGACGCGATGACCCGGATCTCCGTCCTGACCACAGACCGCCTGACGCTGCGCCCGATGCAGGCCCGCGACTGGGAGGCCTACGCCGCCCTGATGGCCAGCGCGCGGGCCGAGTACATGGGCGGGCCCTTCACCCTGGCCGAGACCTGGGGGATGTTCTGCGCCGATCACGCGCAGTGGAGCTTCTTCGGCATCGGCGCGCTGATGATCGAGGACCGGGCGACCGGGGCCTGCCTCGGTCAGGTGGCGGTCAATGCGGGACCGCTGTTCCCCGAGCACGAGCTGGGCTGGATGGTCTATCCGGGCGCCGAGGGGCAGGGCATCGCCGCCGAGGCCGCTGCCGCGATGCGCGACTGGGCGCGGGATGTGCGGGGGCTGGCGACACTGGTCAGCTATATCGACCCGGGCAACCTGCGGTCGCGCCGGCTGGCCGAGAAGTTGGGCGCGGTGCCGGATCCGCTGGCCGCGCGGCCAGATCCCGATGACCTGGTCTATCGTCACTTCGGGACGGCCCAAGTTTAGCTAGCTGCCCGCCGGGCTGAAACCAGAGGGGCCGCGCTGTTCGCCAGCGCGGCCCCTTCTGCATGGATCCTGGTGGCCTTACGGCGGCGTGATGACCGGGGCGGTCTCGGTCTCGCGGGCGCCGGGGAAAAGCTCCATCGTGTCGCGGGCGCGGAGGCGGCTGCCGTCCCCGAAGGTGAAGCTGACCAGCGCGCTGGCGATGGTGTCGCCCTCGTCGTTGCGACCGGCGGACAGGCCAAGCGCGATGCCCTCGCGGATCTCGTAGGTGGCGCCCAGGTAGCCGTAGCGCTGTTCCAGCGGGGCGCCGTCATCGGCAGCGTAGCCGGCGAACAGGGTCCAGTCGGCCCCGTCGGGCCGGTAGCTGGCCTCGAGCCCGAAGCGCGTGCCGTCGGTACTGGCAGAGATGTCGTCGCGGTAGGCCGCGAAGGCCTCGAGGCCGAAGCCCTCGGATTGCCAGGCCACTTCGGCGCCCCAGAAGTACGAGTTGCCCGGGCGGCGATCCTCGGCCGCCAGGAAGAGACCCCAGGTCAGGGCCTCGTTGGGGGCGTGGAAGAGGTGCAGCGTGGCTGCCGGCTGGGTCGAGGTATATTGCTCGTGCTTGCCGACGCTGAGGTCAAGCTGCAGGCCGAAGTCGTTCCAGACCAGGCCGGAGAACGACCCGCCGATATGCTTGGTGTTGACCGAGGTGTCGTTGTTGTGGGCCAGTTCGAACGTGACTTCGCCATCGAGCACCAGCTGCGCCTGGGCGGGCGTGGTGCCGAGCAGCACACCCGAGGCCAGAAGGGCGGTGCCGCCGAGGGTATTCCTGAAAATCGCTTTGCTCATTGTCTGTCCATCGTCTCGGGAGGGCGGGTGCCGGGGAGCGGGGAGGGCGGCGCCGTGCCTGGATCATGCCGGCGGAGAACCGCCGCCGTGCCCCTAGATTGTTCCGATCGGTGGAAATGTAAAGCGCAGGGGCTGCGAGGGCGCTGTTCGTCACCGCGCAAAAGAAGAGGGCCGGCTGTTCGGGCCGGCCCAGTGAAGGGTTTGACGGGGTAGAAGCGCCAAGCCTTTGGTGAAAGCCTCTGCGAAGATTGACATCCGCCGCCGAACGAGCGCGTAGAGAAGCTTTCGAGGGACTTCAGACCTGATGGGCAAAGGGGAGAGTGCCGAGGGGGGAACAACCCGGGGCCATCAGAAAAGCGTAGAAATCCAATACGTTACTATTTGAAGGGGAAACTGGTTACTCTTTCTGCAATCAATCATCTGATAATATTATGGAGCTTGCAGCGGGTGCGTACAATATCCCGGCACCGCACACCTGCGGTTGCATTCCTGCAAGGGGTCAGGCGTTGTCCGAGGCGCCGAAACGTTCGGTGATCCAGTCTGCGACCAGCTGCAGCAGCGGGTCCTTGCGGCGCGTCTCGTGGAAGCAGAGATAGAGCGGCGTATGAAGGGGGCGGCTGTCGGGATCGTAAAGAACCAGCTGGGGATCGGCCGCGGCGGCGACCACCGGCATGATTCCCGGCAGCCGGGTGGCGCGGATGGAATTGGCGGTGTCCATGAGCGTCTCGACCCGGATCGAGGGATCACGCCCGCCCATGATGGTGCGTGCATGTTGCTGCGGTGGATAGCGGTCGTGCAGGGGGTGCATGCCGATCCACTGCCCGGTGCGCGGGCTGTCCGGGTAGCAGTAGACATTGGTTGCATACTTGCCGACGAAACGCACCACCAGCCGGCCCTGCTGCGGGCGGACGGCCGAGATGAACATGTCGTTGTCGCCCAGGGCATCCTGGTAGAAGTTGTTGTTGAAGGTCATCTCCAGCCCGGGGTTGCGGGTCAGGAAGGCCCTCAGTCCGGGGAACAGGATGTAGGTGATCACCGAGGGCGAACAGCCGATGTTCACATGGCCTGCCACCGTGTCGTCCGAGGCATCGCGGGCATTGAGATAGGACGAGATCTCGTTCTCGAAGGTGGTGATCGTCTCGATCAGGTCACCGACGGCATCGTTCGAGGTCCAGCCCTGGGGGGTCTTGAGAAAGAGGTCGATCCCCAGCGTCTCGGAGAGACGCGCCAGCCGCCGCGAAACGGTGGCCGGATTGGTATCGAGCAGACGTGCGGCAGCGCTCATCGAGCCGGTCTTGTGCACGGCCACGAGATAGCGAAGATCGTCCCAGTTCTTCAAAGCCTTCTGCCCCCAGGCGACGGCAGGCCGGCAGGATCAGCCGGCCTCGCCTTCGCTGTCTTCGTCATCTCCCTGGTCGACAATGCGAGCCACCGAGACAACCTGTTCCTCTGCACCGGTATTAAACACACGTACACCGCCTGCGCTGCGGGACCGGAAGGAAACTTCCGGTCGACCGGCACGCGAAT
>NZ_AFPM01000201.1 GCF_000220565.1 Oceanicola sp. S124
TTGGCGACATGGTTCAGACCGCGCTCTATTCGCTGTTCCTGATCGAGGGCGACGAGAACTTCCTGGCGACCCGCGCCGAGGTCACCCGCAATCATCGTGACATTGCCCGGGCCATCGCCTCGGGGTTGCCCGACCTGGCCGAGGTCGCGATGCGCAAGGTGATCCGCGACGGTCGAGAGCGGACCTCAGTCCAGCCCGCGCAATAGGGCGGCCTAGTAGCCGGCGAAATTGGCCCGCATGATGCGCTCTTCCTGCTCGATCCGGCGGCGCAGGACCATTGCATAAAGCGGCAGGCCGATGATCAGTGTGTACCAGGCATGCATGACCAGCGCGAAGCCGATCAGCTCGGGCAGGATGTTGAGGTAGTAGTTCGGGTGCCGCATCCGGGCAAAGAGCGTGCTGGTCACCAGCTCGTGATCCCGCGCCAGCATCAGCTTGACGGTCCAGAGGCGTCCCAGTTCGCGGATCACCCAGAACAGCGCCAGCATCGAGGCCGCATAGAGCGCAAGGCCCAGCAGGGTGATGCCATCCGCAGGGGCAAGCCGCCAGAGCCCTTCGGCGAAGCCCGAAACGTAGTAGGTCACATGGGCCAGGGCCAGCAGCGTGGTGGTCACCGCGTGATGTTCCGCCGCTCCGGCCTCACGGAGGCGGCGTTCATTGCGCATCGAGACGACCAGGCTGGTTATGCGCAGGGCGGCCGAGAGGAACATGAACGAAATCAGGACGATCATCGAAGGGCACCAGAAAATTACCTTAGGTCAATGCGGCATTTCCTAGAGACAATCCCCCGGCAGGTCGAGGGCTTTTGTTCCTTCATTGGGCAGTTTTTCGCCCCCCCCTCCGTCAAGGGGCGGTGCCGCGGCCGGCGTCCCGGAACTCTGGGGAGGGACGCCGACTGCGGATGCCCGACCCTGGGCCGCCCTGGGTCGGCCGGGCGGGGGCGGAGCATGGGGGGAGAAGGCCCGGCGCAGGGCCGGGGCGCCTCAGAACGTCAGTCCGACTTCCAGCTTGGCGCCGAGGCTTTCCTGGTCCGAGCCGAGGCCGTCGTAGTCGAGCCCGAGCGCATAGGTCAGCCCCGAGTGGGTCCGGCCGCCGAGGCCGAAGCTGAGCCTGCCGCGCAGGCCGTCGATGTCGAACTCGGTGCCGAGGGGCGCATTGCGGGTGTGGGTCTTGGCCCAGACCACCGCGATGCCGCCGGTCAACGACAGCTCTCCAGAGGCGACGGTCACTGGCCAGCTGACATCAAGGCCGAGGTCGATCTCGGTCAGGGCGGCCGTCTGCCCGGCGACGGGGTTGCCGAAGCCATCCTCGTAGGCCTTCTGCCGGTCCTCGACATGGGCGACGCCCAGCGAGGGTTCCAGGGTGTAGATGCCCCGGGTTATGCGGCCCGCCAGCCGGGCCTGTGCCAGCCAGCGCTCGGTCTCGAAATGGACCTCGGGGGTGGCGCCAAGGGTCATGTTGTTGCTGGTCTGCCCGTAGAGCAGCCGCGCCTCGTAGCGCAGTGGCTGCGCGCCGATGCGGCCCGCCACATAGGGACCGGCCAGCCATCCGGTGCCCTCGATGGCGGGGTCGCTGCCCCGGGTGCCCATGTGGTCGAATTGCAGCATGGCACCGGCGACAAACTGGTCGCTGGCGATGACATGGGTGCCGATCACCCCGAAAAGATAGTCGCTGCGCAGACCGTCACCAGAGCTGCGCCGGGCGTCGAGCTGCATCCAGACCGATCGCGACAGCGCCCCGTCGAAGCTGAAGTTGAACATGCCGGGACTGGCCTGAAGGGCGAAGCTGCGCCCGGTGTCGCCGCCCATCAGGTCGGTCAGCCGGGGTTGGCTGGCCAGCAGCGCGGCATTGCGCTGGATCAGGAAGCGGGCGATGGCCTCTCGGCTTTCCTCGACCACGGTATTGGTCAGCGACAGCAGGTTCGAGGCCTCGCTGAGATTGCCCGCCGCATCCTCGGCCGCGCCTGCGGGAAGGTGCAGGGTGAGGTCTCCGGTGCCGCTGCTTTGCACGGTCAGCACGTAGTCGGCGCCGCTGCCGCTCAGCCCGGTGACCGATCCGCCCGAGACCTGCACGTCGGCGATCTCGAACCCGGTGACCGGTTCCGAGAAGCTTGCCGCGACGGTCAGGCTTTCGCGTCCCGAGTAGCTGGCATCGCCCCCGGTGCTCAGCTGGACCGTCGGCGCCGTGCCGTCGAAGGTAGCCGAGCGGCTGAGGGATGCGGTGTTGCCGTTGCCCGCCGCGTCCGCTGCCGCATTCGCCTGCACCTGCACGCTGAGGACTCCGGGCCCTGAGGGGGTGATCTCGAGCGTATAGTTCTGTCCGCTGCCCGATATCGTGGCCGTCGCATTGACCAGCGCCAGGCCAGCGGAGGACAGGCCCGTCACCGGCTCGGAGAAGGTCAGCGTTGCCGTGTAGACGCCGTTGTCCGGCCCCGAGAGCGGTGACAGCTGAGCCGTCGGGCTGGTGCTGTCGTAGGTCGCCTGCCGGGTTGCCGATGCGAGGTTTCCATTGCCCGCCGCATCCTGCGCGGCATCGGCGGGGATGCTCAGGCTGACCAGCCCGTCCGCGAGGGGGGACAGGGCAACCTGGTAGTCGGTGCCGCTGCCGGTCAGGCTGGCGGTCGCATTGACCAGGGTCAGGTCCTGTTCGCTCAGCCCGGTGACCGGTTCGCTGAAGGTGACGGTCGCGCTGTAGATGCCGTTGGTCGGGCCGGACAGCTCTGAGATCGTGACCTGCGGGGGGACGCTGTCATGGATCGCGCTGACCGGGCCGGCGGCGGTGCTGGGGTTGCCGGCGCCGTCCTCGGTCAGGCCTGCCGGCGCCGCGACCGAAAAGCTGCCCTGTCCCGAAGGCGTGACCGTCACCGTGAAGCTGTCGCCCGGGGCCGTCCCCGACACCGTGGCCGTGGCATTGACCAGTGTCAGGTCACTGCCCGCGAAGGCCGCGACGTCTTCGGTGAAGGTGATGGTGGTCGTGTAGGCGCCGTTTACCGGCCCGGTCAGGGCGGCGATTGTGGGCTCGGGCGCCGTGGTGTCCTGGCTGACCGCGCTGACCTCGAAGGCATAGCTGGTCTGGCCGTAGGCGTTCGAGGCAATCGTGACGGTGGCCGAATGGGCGCCGGTCCCGGTCGGGGCGTAGGTGACGCTCAGCGTGGTGCTCTCGCCCGGGGCGATGGTCATCGCCGCGACGGAGACCGAGAAATTGTCGTCGTCGTCGCTGATCTGGGTCAGCGTCAGGGTGGCGTCTCCGGGGTTCGAGATGGTGAACTGCCGCGTCGTTCCGGCGGGGAACTCATGTGTTCCCATATCGGTGCCATTGCCGGTCACTGGGCTGGCGCTGCCCGGCGGGATCAGCAGGCCCGCGCCGCGCAGCTCGATTTCGGCGATGCCACCGAAGGTGGTGCTTTTCGCGCCAGTTGCGGTATTGGCATTGCCGGCCGCATCCTCGACGGCCCCGGCGCCGATCTCGTAGCCGACCGTGCCGGCCGAGAGGGCGGTCAGCACGATGTCCCAGACCGTGGCAGAGACCGGTGTCAGCTCGGCCGTGGCATTGGTCAGCGACAGGTCCGCCAGCGCAAGGCCCGTGACGGGCTCAGAGAAGGTCACCCGCGAGGTGAACTGGTTGCCGTTCTGGGGCCCCTGCAGGTCGTCCAGGGTAAAGGTCGGCGCGGTGCCGTCGTAGGTCGCTTCGCGCGTCACCGAGGCAGTGTTACCATTGCCCGCCGCGTCCACGGCCACATCCGCCGGGATCGTGACGCTGAGCAGCCCGTCGCCGTCGGGAGTGATCGCCAGCGCGTAGGTATCGCCGCTGCCCGAGAGGCTGGCGGAGGCGTTGACCAGGGTCAGGTCGCTCTCGGTCAGGCCGGTGACGGCTTCGGAGAAGGTCAGCGTGGCCGAGTACGACCCCGTTCACCGGGCCGGAGAGCGCCGAGAGGGTCGCGGTCGGCGGTGTCTCGTCGAATTCGGCGGTGACCGGCCCGGCGGCGGTGCTGTCGTTGCCCCAGGTGTCCTCGGTCAATCCGAGCGGGGCGGCGACCGAGACCGTGCCGGAGCCGAGGGGGGTCACGGTCACCGTGTAGAGGTCGCCCGATCCGGAAACGGCGGCGGAGGCATTGACCAGGGTCAGCTCGTTGCCCTGGAAGGGGTTCACGGGTTCCGAGAACCTGAGCGTCGTCGTGTAGACCCCGTTCACCGGCCCCGACAGCGGCGCAAGCGTGGTCTGCGGCGCGGTGGTGTCCTGGCTGACCGCCTTGATCGCGAAGTTGTAGGTGCTCTGCGTCGGCACGTTCGTGCTCATCTGGATCGTGGTCTGATGGGTGCCGGGGGCACTGGGCGCATAGAAGATCGTGAGCTGTGCGAACTCACCCGGTTCGACGAAGACCGACCCCCGCGAAGGGGTGAAGGCGGCGCTGCCGTCGCGGATGTCCGAGACCGCAAGCCTGGCGCTGCCGGTGTTGCGGATGGTGAAGGTGCGGGAGGTGGAGGCGGGGTGTTCGAAGGTGCCGAAATCGGTGTTGTTCAGGGTCGAGGGCGTGGTGCTGCCCGGCAGGACGGGCTGGTTGTCGCTGACGATCTCGATCGCCGGGGTGCCGCTGAAGCTCGCGGTGACCGGGCCGAAGACGGCGGTATTGGCCTGGCCCGACTGATCCTCGACCGCGCCGACCCGGATCGAATAGCCAAGGTCTCCGGACCCGATCGGGGTGAGGACCACATCATAGGAGCTGGCCGACAGCGGGGTGATCTCGGCCGTGGCATTGGTCAGGATCAGGTCGTCGGTGGTGAAGCCGGTCACCGGCTCGGAGAAACTGACCCGCGACGTGTAGGCGTTGACGGGGGAGGGGCCGGCGAGAGATCCCAGTGTGGCGGTCGGCGCCACGGTGTCGACACCGCTGCCCTTGAGGGTGAATGTATAGGGGCTGGAGGGATCGTTGGTCGTGACCGTCACGGTGGCCGTGTAGTTGCCCACGCCCGGAGGGTTGAACCGGATTGTCATGCCGCTTGAACCGCCTGCGCCGATGGTCAGGGCAGGCGGAGAGGTGACGGCGAAGCCCTGACCGGCGGTGATCGAGACATTGTTGACCGCCAGGGGGGTGGTGCCGTTGCTGTACAACAGGAAACTGCGCGGGCTGTTGCTGCCGCCGTATTCGACATTGCCGTAGTCGGTGGACTTTGCGGTGGTCGGCGTGGTGTCGCCGTCGGGGATCAGGGTGGTGCCATTCGAGGTGCCGTAGACCACCAGGTTGGGCTCTCCAGTGGCAGTGCCCTTGATGGTGAAGGTGTAGGTCTGGATGTTCGGCCCCGACACGACGAGCATGCCGGTGTGCTCTCCGGCCGTGGTCGGATCGAAGGAGACGGTCACCTCCTGCGTCGAGCCCCTGGCGAGGTCACCGGAAAAACCCGAGGTCAGTGAAAAGGCACTGCTGCTGCCCGCGCCGAGGGCGACGCTGCTGATCGAGGGCACCCCCGAGGCGCCGGGCTCAAGCTCGAATGTCCGGCTGATGGCGCTGGCCGAGACGGCGACGCTGCCGAAATTCGTGCGGTCGAGGGTGCTTGGGGTCGAGTCGCCGTTGGAAATCACGGCGCCGTTGCCGGTGACCGTCAGCGGCGCTTTCGTGTAGGCGCAGTCGGGATCGCTGGCCATGTCGAGCGCGGTGTAGTGGTGGGTGCCCAAGGTGCCCGGCGGCGTGGTCCCCGGGACCAGCGGCGATTCCGTCACGGTGCGGCCGGTGCCGGCATCGCGGAAGTCACCATAGAGGCCGAACCAGACGTTCGTGCCGATCATGTTCGAGGCGGGGAAGGTCAGGTTGGGCGAGGCGCTGAGGGTCTCTCCGTCCGAGCTCGCCTGCAGGCCGAGGCGATTGGCGGTGCTGGTCAGGTCCTCTTCCCACTGGGACAGGTTCAGGTATTCGCCGTTGTAAGAGCTCGTCGCGCCAAAGGAGACATTGACGCGCCCCGTGGTGTCATTTGCGTTCGGTCCTGCGGCGCAAAGGCCGTCCAGGCGGTAGTTGATCGTGATATAGCCGTTTGACAGCTCGGCCTGTGCCGCCGTCGCCCCGAATCCCATGAGTGCGGCCCCTGCAAGTGCCGCCCCCCTCAGGACGCCTCGTGTCAGGGACCTGACGGAGCGGGCGAGGCGGGAGATCTGGCTGGACATGGGCATTCCTGTCGGTCGGCGCGACAACGGGTCCGGCCCCCGGGTGGCGGGGGCGCGGCAGGACCGTCATCACGAGTGGCGATTTATTGCCGGATTTACTGCAGGTTAATTTGTCTGCCCATCTACGGATCCGTTGAGTTTGGGCAAAAAAGTTAAACTGGCCGGGGTCGCATTGTTCGTGTTAAGCCAATTCCCAACTCGGGCTCATCTTTTAATTGTCGCGATGCGACGTTTCGAAAGCAGTCAGACGATCCGATGAACCAGCAAGACATGCAGGCGCCTGCCCGGGTGCCGGAAGAGGGGGGCGGCCAGCCGAGGGTGCTGATCGTCGAGGACAGACCGAATTATCGCGAAAGGCTGCTGCGTGCCCTGACCGTCGAGGACGGTTTCGACGTCGTCGCCACGACGGGCACCCTGGACGAGGGCCTGCGGATGCTCCGCCGTCTGCGGCCGGATTTCGTGCTGGTCGACCTGGGGCTTCCCGACGGCTCCGGCCTGGAGCTGATCCGCGCCGCGCGGGCGGCGGACTGGTCCTGCGCCGCCCTCGTGGTCAGCCTGTTCGGGGATGAGGACAGCGTGATCACCGCCCTGCGCGCCGGGGCCAAGGGATATATCCTGAAGACCGACAGTTCGCAGGATATCGTGCTGGCCCTGCGCGCGGTGGCCGAGGGCGGCAGCCCGATCTCGCCGCAGATTGCCCGTTACCTGCTGGCGCTGCTGCCCGCCGAGGAGGCATCGCGCAGGCCCGTGCCCGGTGCCGTGCGCCTGACCCGTCGCGAGACGGCCGTGCTGGAACTGGTGGCCGCGGGCTACCGGCGGCAGGAGGTGGCGGACCGTCTGGATATCAGCCTGGGCACCGTCGGGACGCATATCCACAACATCTACCGCAAGCTCGAGGTGACCTCGAACGTCGAAGCGATCGCGGCGGCCAGCCGTCAGGGGCTGGTCTGACGGCGGCAGGTCGCTGACTGGCGCCGTGAGGGGGGACGGGTGAGCGAGAGCGCAGATCATCAACAGGGCGAAGGCCCGGCCCGCGGCGCAGGCGAGACCTTGGCGCGCGGCCGGAGTTCAACCCCTGATCCGAACCCTGGCCGAAGTTCGGGGCAAACGTCGGGTCAAGCGTCGGATCCGGCCTCACGTCAGGGCACGGCCCGGGGCATGGGCCCGCTGCGGGCGATAGTCCTCACGGCGCTGTTGCTGACGCTGGGCCTGATCCTGGTGGCGGAAGTGCCGCTTGTCGGCATCGGTCGGATCGAGGGGGCGCAGCGTCTTGTGCAGGCGGATATCTGTCAGCCCGAGGCGGGCGACAGCTGCGGCCGTCGTCAGCCGGTGTCGCTGCCTCACGACATGCGCGTGCCCGATGATGCCGGGACGGGGCAGGGCAGCGCCCGCGACCGGATCCACTACCGCCTGACTTTCACGCCTGATCCGGGTCAGCCGGATATCGGTCTGCTGCTGGACCGCTTCGGCGATACGCTGTTCCTCTCCCTCAACGGCCATGCGCTGACTCCAGAGCGCGATCCGGAGACGCCGCGCTGGCATGACCGCAACCGGCCCAGCTTCTTCTTTTGTCTCCGGCCATGCTGGTCGAGGGGGAAAACCGCCTCGACGTGGTCCTGTCGGGCGATCCGGGCACCTGGCTGCACCTCTACCCGGTGGATGTCGGATCGGCACGACCGCTCCACTTCGCCTGGCTGAGAGCCTTCATCTACCGCAGTGGCTTTGCCCGCATGGCCTGGGCCGTTTCCCTGCTTGAGTTTGCGATCTTCCTGGTGCTGTCCCGCGCGGCACCGCGCGAGCTGGGCACGCGCTGGCTGCCGCCGGTCATGGCCTGCGTCGCGGTCTACACCTGGTACTGGTCGGTGCCGAACCTGGTCCCGGTGCCGGCGGTCAGCCGGGTGATCTCCGAGCTCTGCATCCAGGCTTCGGTCTATTTCCTCTACCGCTTTCTGCGGGCCTTCGTGAAAGCCTATCCGCAGGGCGGGCTGGGATGGATCCATGGCGTGCTCTTGGCCGAGGCGCTTGTTCTCGTGCTGGCCCAGGTGGTCTTCTCGGTCGATCTGCTGGTCTACATGCATGTCGTGACCGGAGCGCTGGCCCTCTACGGGCTGGCGATGCTGCTGGTCGGGCCGTCGCGCTGGTATCGCGGTGCCCGGGTGAAGTTCGTCCCGCTGTTCGGCCTGGCGCTGATCTTCGCGGCGGCGCAGTGGCTGATCCGCCTGATGGGGCCGGTGGCGCTGGCGGGGGATCCCGGCGCGATCGCGCCGGTGCTGGTCTTTGCCGCCATCGCCTGGGCCTATTTCGACCAGATGATCCACCTGCAGCGCCAGACGGACCAGCTGAACGCCACCCTGCGCCAGCAGGTCGAAGAGAAGTCGCGCGAGCTGGAAGAGACCTACCGCGAGCTCGCCCGCCATGCTGAGGCCCGGGTGCTGCGCGAAGAGCGGCAGCGGATCATGCAGGACCTGCACGACGGCCTCGGGGGGCAGCTGGTCAACACGCTGGCCTATGTCGAGACCTCGGGGCGCCAGGATCCGGTGCTGGTCTCGGCGCTCGAGGCCGCCCTGGTCGACATGGGCATGATGATCGACGGGTTGCAGAACCAGGATGACCTGGCGCTCATGCTGGCGATGCTGAGGGGCCGGCTCGAGCCGATGCTGGCGCGCCATCATGCGCGGTTCGAATGGCAGATCGACGGGCGGCCCGAGCTTGGCGACCGGGGCGCCTCGGTCTCGGTGCTGCGCATCGTGCAGGAGGCGATCACCAATGCGGTGAAGCATTCGGGCGCCCGGGTGATCCGGGTACAGACGACGCGGCAGTCGGTCAGCGTCAGCGATGATGGCCGGGGCATGGGCCAGCCGCGACAGGCCGAGCTGGCCGGGACGGCGAGGGTCGGGGACGGACCGGGTGACGCGCCGGCGGACAGGGGGGCGGCCTCGGCCCGCCAGGGGCTGGGGCAGTCTCGGGCA
>NZ_AFPM01000200.1 GCF_000220565.1 Oceanicola sp. S124
TCAGCGCCTCGACATCTTCCAGCACCAGGGTGCCGCCCCGGGCCTCCTCGATGGCGGGCAGCTGGATGTCCTCGGGCTGCATCGGGCCAAAGAGCCGCTTCGACAGCTGCTCTTCCTCCAGCGCCGCGCAGGAGATCAGCACGAACTTCTTGCCGGCCCGGGCCCCGACCGCATGCAGCGCATGGGCCACCAGGGTCTTGCCGGTGCCGGTCTCGCCGTCGATCAGCACATGGCCGTCGGCCTGGCCGAGATCGAGGATATCCTCACGCAGGCGCTCCATCACCGGAGAGGTGCCGATCAGCTTCTTCATCAGCTGGCCGCCGTCCGACAGCTCCTTGCGCAGCTGGCGGTTGTCCATGGTCAGGCGGCGCGCATTGGCGGCCTTCTTGGCCAGCTGGGTCATCTTGTCGGGGTTGAAGGGCTTCTCGAGGAAGTCGAAGGCTCCAAGCCGCATGGCCTCGACCGCCATCGGCACATCGCCGTGCCCGGTGATCATGATCACCGGCAGCGAACTGTCCGATCCCATCAGCTTCTTCAGGAAGGCCATGCCATCCATGCCGGGCATCTTGATGTCGCTGATCACGATGCCGGGGTAATCCGGCCCCAGTTTCTTCAGCGCCTCTTCGGCACTGGGGAAGGTCTCGGTGTCATAGCCCGACAGGGCCAGCCACTGGCTGATCGACTGACGCATGTCCTGCTCGTCGTCGACGATCGCGATCTTCATGGCCTTCTGCATGTCTTTTCTCCGCTCTTATATCGTTACTCGGCTGCCTCGATGTCCTCGGACAAGATAGGGAGCTGCACTTCGAAAACAGCCCCACCCGCCTCTGCGTTCCGTGCGGTCAACCGACCGCCCAGATCCGCGATGATACCCGAGGAGATCGCCAGCCCGAGCCCGGTGCCATCACCGGGCTGCTTGGTGGTGTAGAAAGGTTCGAACAACGCATCGAGATCCTGGATCCCCTCGCCGTTGTCGCGCACCGTCAGCGTGGCGGTCTCGCCCGCCGACAGGATGATGTCGATCTGCGCGTTCTCGACGTTGGCCGTCGCATCCAGCGCATTCTTCAGCAGGTTGATCATCACCTGCTCCAGCCGCACCCGGTCGGCCATGACCAGCACCGGCTTCTCAGGCAGGGCGCGGGTGATGCGGACCCTGCGCTGGCGCAGCTGCGGCTCCATCATCGACAGCGACGAGGCCAGCGCCTCGGCCACATCGACCTGGGTAAAGGCGTCGCCGCCGGTCCGGGCATAGCTTTTCAGCTGGCGGGTGATGGCCCCCATGCGTCCGATCAGGTCGTCGATCCGGCTGAAGCTGGCCAGCGCCTCGTCGGGCCGGGCCCGGCGCAGCAGCAGCTGCGCACCGGCCAGGTAGGTCTTCATCGCCGCCAGCGGCTGGTTCAGCTCATGCGCGACGGCGGCCGACATCTCGCCCAGGGCGGCCAGCTTCTGACTCTGGGCGATGGTCTGCTCGGCCACCTCCAGGTTCTTTTCCATCCGCTCACGCTCGGCGATTTCCCGCTGGAGGCGTTCATTCAGCGCCCGCAACTCCGCCGATTCCCTCTGGAACAGGGCGAGCCGCAGCATGGTCTTGCGGCTGAGCACGTAGAAGGCCAGCGCGAGAAGCATGGCAAAGCCCATGATCTCGAGCGCCAGCACCCCGTTCACCCGCTCGCGCACGGATTGGTAAGAGGTGTAGGAGACCACCTGCCAGCCCCGGAACGGGATCCGCGAGGCGACGCGCATCACGGCCTCGCCCTCCAGGTAGCCGTCGACATCCGTGGTCCAGTCGGTGGTGGCGAAGATCGCCCGCTCTATCGCCGAGGCCGGTGTCTCGCGCGCCACCGCCTCTTCCTCGGTCAGCCCGCGCCAGAGCGGCTCTGTCGACAGGATCACCCGGCCTTCGCTGTCCTTGACCGCCAGCGCATCCGAGATGCCCGCCCAGGAGCGCTCGAACTTCGCCAGGTCCGCCTCGACCAGGATCACCCCGATCATCTGGCCCTGGTACTCGATGCGCCGTGCATAAGTGAAGGAATAGCCGCCACTTTCCCGCGGCGTGGTGCTGAAGACGGTGCCATTGGACCGCTGCGCCTCGATGAAATACGAGCTCTGCCGATGGGTCTCGCCCAGGCGTGTCCGGTCCGTGGCCGCGACGATCCGCCCGTCCTGGTCCAGCAGCACTAGCGAGGCGGCGCTGATCTCGTCGATGAAGGACATCAGCCGCTGCGTCGAGCTGGTGAAATCGCCCGAGTTCAGCGCCCCGATCAGCTCCTGGTCCCGTGCCAGCAACTGCGGCACGATGGAGTTGAGCTGCAACTCGCTGACGATGTTCGCCCCGAAGAGCGCCAGACGCAGCTCGGCCCGGGTCCGGGTCGGCTCGGTATAGCGGCTCATCAGCATGGCATTGGTCACCGCCATGATGGCCACCACCACGACGAGGAACAGCGCCAGCGCGATACGCGCGCGCCACGAGATGGTGCGACCCGGCAGGCCGCCGGGGGAGGGTCGGGCTTCCATGCGCGCAAAGTACATCGGCTTCAGGGGAGCGCTCAAGACGCAGGCGTGTGGCAACAGGCGGCAAAGCGCCGATCAGGGCGTATCGCGCGACGGCCCGCAGCACCCGGTCCAGCCACCTGCGCACGGGGCTTCTGCCGTCGGTCGCCTCCGGCGGGAGTATTTTCAGCCTGGTGATGCAAAGGGGGATTGCCCGTCCGGGAGGCCTACTTTCCCCTCTCGGGCGTGGCACGCTCATCAGGCACAAGGAGGACGCCCCAAATGCGCATCACCAGGCTGAAAATACTCCGGGGGTGTCCGCCCTGGCGGACGGGGGCGGAGCCCCCTGCCCGGCCATGGTCAGGCCCTGACCTCAGACTACTGACATCTCTGAAGCGGCTGCGCCTCAGGCTTCGACCAGCGCGTCCAGGATGCCCTGGAAGACGCCGGCCCCATCCGTGCCGCCATGGCCAACATCTGCCGCGCGCTCGGGATGGGGCATCATGCCCAACACGCGGCGGTTGGCCGAGAGGACGCCCGCGATATCCCCGGCCGAGCCATTGGGATTGTCCTCGTAGGTGAAGGCCACGCGATCCTCACCACGCAGTTCGGCCAGCAGTTCGGCGTCGGCCTGGTAGTTGCCGTCGTGGTGCGCGATCGGGATATGGACCGTGGTGCCGGCGTTGTACTGGCGGGTGAAGATGCTCTCCGAGGTCTGCACCTTCAGGGGAACGGTCTTGCAGATGTACTTCAGTCCCGCGTTGCGCAGCAGGGCACCGGGCAGGATACGGGTCTCGGTCAGCACCTGGAAGCCGTTGCAGATGCCGATGGCATAGCCGCCGCGTTCGACGTGGGTCTTCAGCGATGCGCAGATCGGGCTGTTTGCCGCGATGGCGCCGCAGCGCAGGTAATCGCCGTAGGAGAAGCCGCCTGGCACGCCGACGATATCGACCCCCTCGGGCAGCGCCGCCTCCTTGTGCCAGACCATCGTCACCTCGGCCCCGGCCCTTTCGAAGGCCACTTTCAGGTCACGGTCGCAATTGGACCCGGGGAAGACGAGGACGGCGGCTTTCATGGCAAGTTCCCTATGCTGGCGGGGGATATGCCCGGCTCATACGCGCAAGGGGGCGTCGGATCAAGCCCGCCGCCGGGCTGGCGCGCTCAAACCCGCCGCGCCCGCGCCTGCCAGCAGTTGTTGCGGGCCGAGCGGATGTCGACGAAGGCGATCTCCTCGCGGAACAGAAGGTCGGCCACGCGGGCGTCCAGGCCGGCCACCTCGACGACCTGCCCGGTGCCGTAGAGGATCCGTTCGTCCGCCCCGTATCCCTTGACCAGGTAGTCGGGCGAGGAGGTCAGCACCGGCGGAACGCCGTGACCTGCATGGGCGGCGCAACCCGCCGCACAGAGGAAGGCGGGCCCGGTCTCGGCATAGGGCTGCAGATGTGCGAAGGGGCGCAGGGCGAAGATCAGCATCTCTGCGCCCTGCGGGATGGAGCGCAGGCAATGGCGGCAGGGCGCGGCCTGCCAGGGGTTCGCGATACGCTCGGCCGGCTGGCCGTTGGCGTCGGGGACTCCGGCGCGCAGGGCGCGGGCCAGATCGGTGGGGATGCCGTGGTAGCGGTGCAAGGCATGTTCCTTTCGCGGTAACGGGTCTCTGCCGGAAGCCGTGTCCTTTCCGCCACGTCAGGGCGACCCGTTTCCTGCGCAATCGCCAGCCCTGCGTTGCCGTGCTACCCAATGCGCCGGAAGGAGAGCCCAATGACATCACCCCGCCCCCTGCCCTCGCCGGAAACCCCGCTGACCGGCACCTGTCGCTGCGGCGCCGTGACCCTGACCGTCACCGCCCCGCCGATCATGACCGCCGCCTGCCATTGCACCGGCTGCCAGAGCATGTCCGCCAGCGCCTTCTCGCTGACCATGATGGTGCCCCTCGGCGCCCTCGAGGTCGACGGAGAAACCACTCTCGGCGGCGCCCGCAGCCCGGATCTCGACCACCACTGTTGCCCGGCCTGTCATGGCTGGCTCTATTCCCGGCCCGCCGGCATGCCCTTCATCAACATTCGCCCGACGCTGTTCGACGATCCCCGCTGGGCCGATCCCTTCATCGAGACCATGGGCGCCGAGCGCCAGCCCTGGGCCACCACCCCGGCGCCGCACAGCTACGAAGGCTTCCCGCCGCCCGAGGATTTCCCGGCCCTGCTGGAGGCCTTCGCCGCCACCCGCCTCTGAGGCCCCCGGCTACACGGCGCGGCCACAGGCATCGGCCGGAGGCCGATCCCGGTGAGCGCCAGGACCGCCGCCCGCGCAGCCCCCGGTTAGCCGGGGCGTCCCCTGCGACCACCAGCACCGGGCCCGGAAACGACACGGACAACAGAAAACCCCGCCGGCATCTCTGCGGCGGGGTTTTCGGATCACTGCGATCCCGTCGAGACGGGCGGGTAAACCCTTGGGCTCAAGCGCCCATCTCGATCGAGTAGCTCTCGATCACGGTATTCGCCAGCAGCTTCTCGCACATCTCGGTGACGGTGGCCTCGGTGGTGCCCTCGGCCAGGTCCAGCTCGATCACCTTGCCCTGGCGGACCCCTTCGACACCGTCGAAGCCCAGACCGCCGAGCGCGTGGCGCACGGCCTCGCCCTGGGGATCGAGAACGCCGTTCTTCAGCATGACATGGACACGGGCTTTCATCTGGCCGGGCTCCTTCAGTTGATCAGGGTGGGCTTGGTCGCCCCGGTCGAGCGCGGCAGGACGCCGAGGCGCTGCGCCACTTCGGTATAGGCATCGGTCAGGCTGCCGAGATCGCGGCGGAAGACGTCCTTGTCCAGGTGCTTGCCGGTCTCGATGTCCCACAGGCGGCAGCTGTCCGGGCTGATCTCGTCGGCGACGACGAGGCGCTGGAAGTCGCCTTCGTAGACGCGGCCGATCTCGATCTTGAAGTCGACCAGCTTGATGCCGACCGCCATCATCACGCCCGACAGGAAGTCGTTCACCCGCAGCGCCAGGTGGACGATATCGTCCATGTCCTGCTGGCTGGCCCAGCCGAAGGCGGCGATATGCTCTTCGGTGACCAGAGGATCGCCCAGCTCGTCGTTCTTGAAGCAATACTCGACGATCGGGCGCGGCAGCTGTGTGCCCTCCTCGATCCCGAGACGCTTGGACAGCGAACCGGCGGCGACATTGCGCACGATGACTTCCAGCGGGATGATCTCGCACGAGCGGCAGAGCTGCTCGCGCATGTTCAGGCGGCGCAGGAAGTGCGTCGGCACACCGATGTTGTTCAGCCCCGTCATGAAGAACTCGCTCAGGCGGTTGTTGAGAACCCCCTTGCCCTCGATCACGTCCTTTTTCTGGGCGTTGAACGCGGTGGCGTCGTCCTTGAAATACTGCACGATGGTCCCCGGCTCGGGGCCTTCGTAAAGGATCTTGGCCTTGCCTTCGTAGATTTTCTTGCGTCGCGCCATGGCACTGGCCTCTCTTGCGTGAAAGCGGGACTCGGCCCCGTATCAGCGCCCTCTTAGTGCAAGGCCGGGCGCGGGGCAAGCGCAGGGCCGGCACGCTTCGCCCGGCGGGCGGGGAAACCTCACGCCGGCGTGAGCGCCTGCCGCTTCCCGGAGCGCCCCGGCCTCCCTATCTCTGAAGGACCAGTTCCATAAGGGAGGTCCCCATGTCCAATCTCAAAGACCGCGAAGCCGCCTTCGAATCGAAGTTCGCCCATGACAGCGAGATGCAGTTCCGCGCCGAGGCCCGCTGCAACCGTGCGCTCGGGCATTGGGCCGCCGGCCTTCTGGGCCTCGAGGGCGAGGCCGCCGAGGCCTATGCCGTGTCGCTGGTCAAGGCCGACCTTGCCGAGCCGGGCCATGAAGACGTGATCTCCAAGCTGGTCGCCGACCTGCAGGGCCATGCGGACGAGGCGACGATCCGCGCCCGCCACGCCCAGACCCTGACCGAGGCGAAGGCCGCACTGGCCGAAGCCTGAACGACCCCCCGTCGTGCCGGGCCGTCGCGCGGAGATCCGGCCCGCGGTCCTGCGGGCCGGACGGGCCTCCTCCCTTTCCGGAGCGCAGGTCGGGCAGGCCTGGCCCGATGAGACCGGTACGGCGCGCGGGCAGGCCTGGCCCGGACCCCGGGTCGCCCTCTCCGATCCGGGTCCATAGAATACCCGGCAAAGACGGCATCTGCGTTAAGACTCTGGCAATGAAGCTTGCCTACTCCCGTCCGCGGCCCCGTCGAAGGGCCCGCGTGACAGGGGAGAGCGATGACCCGGGCTATGCAGATCCCAGGCGGCGGGGCGAAACGCTGGCTGCGCTACGTTGCTCCGCTGCTGGTCGGCGGGGCCTGTCTCTGGCTGCTGGCGCAGCGCCTCGACGGGCTGGACCCGGCCGAGATCCGTCAGGACCTGCGCGTCGTGGCAGCCTGGCAATGGCTGGCGGCGCTCGCGGCAACCGCACTCTCGTTCTGGTCTCTGGGACGCTACGACGGGGTGATCCACCGCCACCTGCGCACCGGCATAGATGAGCTTCAGGCCCAGCTTTCCGGGATATCGGCCATCGCCCTGGCGCAGATGCTGGGGCTGGGCGTGCTGACCGGCACGCTGGCGCGCTGGCGCCTGCTGCCCCGCCTCGGCCCCCTTCGCGCCGCCCAGGTCACGGCGGCGGTCTCGGCCTCCTTCCTTGTCTCCTGGGCCCTCGTCACCGCTGCGGCCTGCCTGTTGCTTGCGCCCGCGTTGCTGCCGCAGTGGCTGGCCTTGCTGGCTCTGGCGGGCTTCCTGACCCTGCCGGCCATCGCGCTCTTCGTCCCCGAGCTGAAGGTGGCGCGGCTGCGCTTCCGCTTCCCCTCGTTGCAGGCCATGGCGGCCATCACCTTCTTCGCGCTGATCGACACCAGCGCCGCCTGTTTCGCTCTCTGGGTCCTGCTGCCCGGGGCCCCGGCCTTCACGGCCTTGCTGCCCGCCTTCCTGCTTGCGCTCGGCGCCGGGCTCTTCGCCGGAACGCCCGGCGGGATCGGCCCCTTCGAACTGGCCCTGCTGGCGCTGCTGCCCCAGATCCCCGAGGCGCAGATGGTGGCTGGCATCCTCGCCTACCGGCTGGTCTACTACCTGGCTCCGGCGCTGCTTGCCGCCGCCCATGTCTTCAGGCCCCGCCCGCCCCTGCCGGTCACCGACCGGATCCGGGTGGCGCGCGGCGTGCCGGATCTGCTACTTGATCACGCGCCCCGCGCAGAAAGCGGCCTGGCCCGGCAGAACGGCGCCCGGCTGCTGGGAACGGCGGCCTCGGGCGGGCTCTGTCTCGACACGCCGCAGACGCTGACGCTGCTCTTCGATCCGCTGTCCGGATCGCTGGCCCCGCTGCTGCCCCGGCTGCAGGCGGCGGCGCGGGCCTCGAACCGCATGCCCGTGGTCTACAAGTGCTCGGCCCGGCAGGCGGTTGCCGCGCGTCAGGCCGGCTGGCACCTGCTGCACCTCGCCGACGAAGCCGTCATCGCGCCCGGATCCTTCCGCCTCGACGGATCGCGCCACCGTCAGTTGCGGCGAAAGCTGCGCAATGCCGCCAAGGCCGGGGTGACGATCCGCCACGAGACCACCCTGCCCCTCGCCGAGATGGCGCGCCTGGACAGCGAATGGAAAGAGACCCACGGCCTCGCCAGGGGGCTCTCCACCGGGCGGTATGCCCCCTCCTATGTCCAGAAACAGCGGGTCTACTGTGCCCGCCGCGAGGGCGCCCTGATTGCCTTCGTCACCTTCCACGAGAACCGGAACCAGCTCTGCCTCGACCTGATGCGCCATGGCACCGGCCTGGCCGACGGCACGATGCATGCGCTGGTCGCCGCAGCGCTGGAGGACGCAGAGCGCCTTGGCCTGCCACTGTCGCTGGCGGCCATGCCCGCCAGCCCGGCGACCGAGCCGCCCCTGACCAGACGCTTGCGCCGCCATATCGCCCGCCGCTCGGGCGGGGACGGCCTGACCCGGTTCAAGGAAAGTTTCGCCCCCCGACGCCAGCCGCTCTACATGGCGGCCCCGGGGCGTCTGTCGCTGGTGCTCGGCGCCCTCGACCTGGCCATCGCCATGCGGCGCCCGGCCCGCACCGCTGAGGAGCCCCTTTCCTCGGGCGCGCGGCTTGACTAGACAGGGCACAGACGCGCGCGCCCCAGGGGCCGCACAATCGCCAGAAGGCTGCGCCCGGGCCGAAGGGCCGCGCCCGCAAAGGAGAGCCAGGATGAGCAATCTTCTGTCCCGACTGCTCGAGACCCGTGACTGGCTGATGGCCGACGGCGCGACGGGGACGAACCTGTTCAACATGGGGCTGATGTTCGGCGAGGCGCCCGAGGTTTGGAACCTCACCCATCCCGACCGGATCCGCCGGCTCTATTCCATGGCAGTTGACGCCGGGTCGGACATCTTTCTGACCAACAGCTATTCCGGCAACGCCTCGCGGCTCAGGCTGCATGGCGCCGCCGATCGCCTGTGCGCGTTGAACCGGGCCGCTGCCGAACTGGGCCGCGAGGTCGCCGATGCGGCGGGCCGTCCGGTGGTGGTGGCCGGCTCTCTCGGTCCGATCGGAGAGATCATGGCCCCCATGGGCCCGCTGACCCACGACGTCGCGGTCGAGATGTTCCACGAACAGGCCGAGGCCCTCAAGGAGGGCGGTGCAGACGTGCTCTGGCTCGAGACCATCGCCGCCCCCGAGGAATTTGCCGCCGCCGCCGAAGCCTTCCGTCTGGCCGACATGCCCTGGTGCGGCACGATGAGCTTCGACACGGCCGGACGCACGATGATGGGCATGACCTCCGAGGCAATGGTCAAGATGGTGCGCGGTCTCGACAATCCGCCCATGGCCTTTGGTGCCAACTGCGGGGTCGGCGCCTCGGACCTGTTGCGCAGCGTGCTGGGCATCTCCGCGCATGGGGTCGAACGCCCGATCATCGCCAAGGGCAACGCCGGGATCCCCAAGTACGCCGACGGCCATATCCACTACGACGGCACGCCCGAGTTGATGGCGGATTACGCGGTCATGGCCCGGGACTGCGGCGCCAAGGTGATTGGTGGCTGCTGCGGCACCATGGCCGCGCACCTCGAGAAGATGCACGAGGCGCTCTCGACCCGACCGCGCGGACCACGCCCCACGCTCGAGCAGATCACGGCGACGCTTGGCGCCTTCTCCTCGGTCTCGGACGGCAGCGGAGAGGATGCGCCCGCGCCCCGCCGCGCCCGACGTCGCCGGTGATCGGGGGCTTCTGACCGGGAGCTTCTGACCAGAGGCCTCACGGACACGCGCCGGTATCTCTGCCGAGCGCCCGCTTCGCACAACGGGCGACGACACGCCTGCCATGCCTCGATCAGATCAGCCGCCCGCCTCTCGGCCGCTTCCCCCGCCCCTGCCCGTGTCCGCGGGCAGATGCCCATGATCGCCCCTGCCCTCCCCAGCCGACAGCCTCTCCGTTCAGCCGGATCGGGGCCCCGGACTCTGTGCCCGCACCATGATGCCAACATCACACCGCGCTTCCACCAGGAAAGCCGCCGCGCATCGGACCAAGACCACGACACCGAACAGCACCCTGCGGTTCCACCGCAGGGCTCCGCCACACCGCACCCCGGCACCCAGGCACTGCCACGCCGGATCGGGGCCCGGCCTCCGTACCCGACCCATGGTGCCGGCATCAGACCGCGCCTCCGTCAGAAGAGAAGCAGGAAAGCCGCCGCGCATCGGATCGGAAACCAGGACGCCAGACAGCACCCTGCGGTTCCACCGCAGGGCTCCGCCAGACAGCACCGAGCGCCCCAGGCACTGCCACGCCAGTTCGGGGCCGGGCGTGACGGGCGGCGCGACGCTCGCAGGCGCCGGGCCTTGGGCCGGCGCCTCGCTCTCTCGTGTGGCGCCACGCCCTCCAGGAGGCCGGGACCTCAGTCGAACAGCGACAATTGTTCGCCCGGCTTCACCGGCACGCGGAAGAGATCGCAGCGCAACTCGGGTTGGGCCTCGTACAGGCCCAGTCGGCGCACCGCCCCCGGAACCGCTGGCCGATCATGGCCGCATAGGGCCCCTCACCGCGCATTCGCTTGTGCCAGTCCGAGGCATACTCCTTGCCCCCGTGCATCTCGCGCAGCCGGGTCATGACCCGCTTGGCGCGGTCTGGATAGTGCTCGCCCAGCCACTCCTGGAACAACGGGGATACCTCCTGCGGCAGGCGCAGCATGATCCAGCTGGCCGAGGTCGCCCCGGCCTGCGCGCAGGCTTCGAGGATCTTTTCGATCTCGGCATCCGTCAGCCCCGGCACCACCGGCGACACCATGGCCCGCACCGGGATGCCCGCCCGCGCCAGCGACCGGATCACCTGCAAGCGTTTCTCGGGCGGCGGCACCCGCGGCTCCATCCGGCGGGCGATCTCGCGGTCCAGGGTGGTGACCGACACTCCGACCCTGACCAGCCCCAGCTTCGCCATCTTCCGCAGGATGTCGACATCGCGCAGGATCCCCGTGCCCTTGGCGACGATCGCCACCGGGTGGCGGTGCTCCCAGAGCACCTCGAGGCAGTCGCGCATGATCCGGGCCCGATGCTCGACCGGCTGATAGGGGTCTGTGTTCGTGCCGATGGCCAGGGGCGCGACCCGGTAGGCGCGCTTGCCCAGCTCCTGGGCCAGCACCTCGGCTGCATTGGGTCGCGACACCAGCCGGGTCTCGAAGTCGAGCCCCGGAGACAGGCCTAGGTAGGCATGGGTCGGCCGGGCGAAACAGTAGATGCAGCCGTGCTCGCAGCCACGATAGGGGTTTATCGAACGGTCGAAGGGCAGGTCTGGCGAGCGGTTGTAGCTGATCATGCTGCGCGCGCGTTCCGCGCGCAGCTCGGTGCGGATCTGGCCCGGATCGGGCTCCAGCACCTGCCAGCCGTCGTCCTCGGGCACGGCGACCAGCGTCTCGTAGCGGCCGGCCTCGTTCGAGGCGGCGGCGCGGCCCTTGCGGGCCCTCTTGTCGATCGGATGGGCGGGATCATGGAACATAGAGGGAACATAACCACCTCCTCCGGGCTCCGCCATGATTCCTTTGCGCCAAGCTTCCGCGCGCGGTTCCAGCTCAGCATCCCGCCCCCGGAAGGTAGGATACACCCGCCCCGCGGCCGCCAGCGCGACAGGCCACATGACCAGGGCGTCCCACCCGAGAGCCCCCTTGCATTTCACGGCAATTTCACCGGATATGGCGCCCTCGCCACCGCCCGAAACGGACAGCCACGTGACCACCGACACCCTCGCCACCGATTGTTCCCGCTGCGCCGCGCTCTGCTGCCTCGCGCTGGCTTTCGACAAGGGCGAGGACTTCGCCTTTGACAAAAACCCGGGCGAGCCCTGCCGCAACCTCTGCGGCCACCAGTGCGGCATCCATGACAGGTTGACCGCCGAGGGCTTCCCGGGCTGCGTCGCCTATGACTGCCTCGGCGCCGGCAACCGCGTCGTGCAGGAGGTCTTCGCCGGCCAGTCCTGGCAGAAGAACCCGCAGCTGACCCGCCCGATGATGGAGGCGTTTTCCGGCATGCGCGAGGTTCACAAGCGCATCGACCTGCTGCGCGCCGCCGCCTCCCTGCCGCTGAGCCGCCAGGACGACCAGGCGCGGCGCGACTACCTCGCCCGGCTGGAACAGCACCGTTGGAGCGGGCCCGAGCTGAACGACTTCGAGGTCGGTCTGGCGCTGGAAATCGACCTCTGGTTCCATAGCCTCAGGGGCTACCTGCCGGGCTGAGGCCCTGTCGCCCAGAGGCGTGGACGCAGCGCCTCGCTTCAGGCCGTCGCCTGTTCGCGAATCCGCTGGATCATTGCCCGGAGCCCGTTCGAGCGCTGCGCCGACAGGTGGTCTTGCAATTGCAGCCGGGCCAGCTCGGCCTGGGCGTCGATCTTGCCGAGGTCCGTCATCGCCACCCCGTCATAAAGCGCATGCAGGACGGCGATCAGGCCGCGCACGATCATCGCGTCGCTCTCGCCGTCGAAGTGGAAGATGCCATCCTCGGGGCGCATGTGCAGCCAGACCTGGCTGGCGCAGCCCTCGACCTTGGTGGCGGGCACCTTCAGCGCCTCGGGCAGCGGCGGCATCGCCTTGCCCAGCTCGATCACGTGACGGTAGCGGTCTTCCCAATCCTCGAGAAACTCGAAATCGTCGACGATATCCTCGAATGCCTGTTGGGCCATGGGTGTCTCCTTTGCGCGCCTGCTCCGGGCCTAGGACAGCCGGGGGCGAAGGTCCAGCCCCCGCCCTGTCGCATCTGGCGAAAACCCCCGGCTTTTCAAGACCTCCGCAACGCGCTAGAGGTTCATGGAACGACAAGGGGATCATCCATGCGCAAGTTTCTTCCCGTCCTCCTCATCGCCGCCATCGGGCTTTCGGGCTGCGGCTATGTGCGGGACAGCCGCCTGAACCCGTTCAACTGGTTCGGCCGCGCCGAGGCCCGACCGCTGAGCGCCGAGGAAGCCGCGCAAGAGCGCAACCCCCTGATCCCCGAGCGCTCGGCCTTTGCCAACAAGCCCGACACCGATCGGCGCGGACGTATCGCCGGGCTGGAAAACCTGGTTGTCGAACGCATTCCCGGCGGTGCCATCCTGCGGGTCACCGGCATCTCCAGTTCGGTCGGGGCCTTCGACGTGGCCCTGCGCGAACTGCCGGGAGAGCCGGGCGTGGCGCGCTATGAAATGGTCTCCTACCTGCCCGAGGTGCCGGCGGACGGCCCGATCCAGACCCGCCGCTACACCGCGGCGACCCGTCTGTCGGATACCGCGCTGGCGCAGGTGCAGACCATCGAGGTGCTGAGCGCCTCCAACGCCCTGACCTCGCGGCGCTGATGCTCCGCCCGGGCCAGGCGCAGGACGCACCCGCTGTCGCCGCCTGCGCCGAGGCGGCCTATGCCCGCTATGTCCCCCTGATCGGGCGCAAGCCCGCGCCCATGCTGGCCGACTTCCCCGCCCAGATCGCCGCCGGCCAGGTCACGGTCTGGGACGAGGACGGGATCCACGCCTACATGGTCGCCTTTCCGCTCGAGGGTGCCTTCTTCCTCGAAAGCATCGCCGTGGCGCCCGAGGCGGCGGGCCGCGGCCTCGGCACGCGGCTGATGCAGCATTTCGAAGCCACGGCCCGGGCACGGGGCTTTGAGCGCGTCACCCTCTATACCAATGCCAGGATGGTCGAGAACCTGCGGATCTATGCCCACCTCGGATACGAGGAAACCGCCCGTCGGTCCGAGGGCGGTTTCGATCGTGTCTGGTTCGAGAAACGCGTCTAGGTCTCAGCCCAGCTCGACGGTGATGACCCGCTGACCCTTGGTCGCAAGGCCGATCTTGCCGTCGCAGAGCCGGATCGCATCCGCCCCGAAGACATCGCGCCGCCAGCCCTTCAGCGCGGGCACGTCGCGCTCTCCGGCGGCCAGTTCATCCAACTCGGAGGTGGCGGCGATCAGCTTCGGCGCCACGCCGATGGTGTCCGACTTGGCCTTCAGCAGCACCCGCAGCATATCCGCCAGCGCGGGATTGACCTGCATCTTTTCCTTGGTCTTGTCGGGTTTGGGCAGCTCGGCATCGGGGCATTCCAGACCGGCCTTGACCGCGGCCAGGATGCCATCGGCGATCTCGCCCTTGCGGGCCTCGCGCAGCAGTAGCCGCGAGCGCGACAGGTCCTGCACGTTCTGCGGCTTGGTCGAGGCCAGTTCGACCAGCGCGTCGTCCTTGTAGACCCGGTTGCGCGGCACGTTGCGGGTCTGGGCATAGCTTTCGCGGAACTTCGCCAGCTCGCGCAGCACGCCGAGGAAGCGGCCCGAGTTGGTCCGGGTGCGCACCCGCTGCCAGGCGTCCTCGGGACGCACGATGTAGGTCTCGGGGCTGGTCAGGATGCTCATCTCTTCGGCCACCCAGGCGGCGCGGCCATCCTTCTTCAGCTGACCCGAGAGATATTCGTAGATCTTGCGCAGGTGGGTCACGTCGGCCAGGGCGTATTTCTTCTGCGCCTCGGTCAGCGGGCGGCGCGACCAGTCGGTGAAGCGGCTGGACTTGTCCAGGCTCTCACGGGCAATCTTGCGCACCAGGGTCTCGTATCCGACCTGCTCGCCGAAGCCGCAGACCATGGCGGCGACCTGGGTGTCGAACAGGGGTGCCGGGATCAGCCCGGCGTCGACGAAGAAGATTTCCAGATCCTGCCGCGCGGCATGGAAGACCTTGACCACGTTCTCGTCGCGAAACAGCTCGTAGAGCGGCTCGAGCGACAGCTCTTCGGAGAGCGGATCGACCAGAACCGCGCCGTCGTCGCCCTCGCCGGGCATGGCAAGCTGCACCAGACACAACTGCGAGTAGTAGGTGCGTTCGCGCAGGAACTCCGTATCGACGGTCACATAGGGGTGGGTCTTTGCTTCGGCGCAAAAGGCCGCCAGCTCGTCGGTACGGGTAATCGTCTGCATCTAGGGCTTTCTGCTGATCCTGTTGGGCCTGCCTTCACCCGTCCGTCATACTTGCCTTGTCAGCGGATGGGAAGGGGGGCCGGAGCCCCCCTCCCCTCATGTCACACCAGTTCCGCAAGGTCGGCGGCGTTGAAACCGCGCAGCTGGTCCGAGGCACCGGCGCGGACCTTGGCGACCCAGTCGGCATCCGACAGCAGGGCGCGGCCGACGGCGATCAGGTCGAACTCCTCGTTCTCCATCCGGCGCACCAGCTTGTCCAGCGGGGTGGCTTCGCTGGCCTGACCGCCGAAGGCGGCGAGGAATTCGCCCGACAGTCCGACCGAGCCGACCGAGATCGTCGGCTGCCCGGTGATCTTCTTGGCCCAACCAGCAAAGTTCAGCCCCTCTTCGCCATCGATCTCGGGGAACTCGGGCTCCCAGAAGCGGCGCTGCGAGGCGTGAATGATGTCGACACCCGCCTCGACCAGCGGGGCCAGCCATTGCTCCATCTCCTGCGGGGTCGCCGCAAGGCGGGCGGTGTAATCCTGCTGCTTCCACTGGCTGAGGCGCAGGATCAGCGGGAAGTCGGGGCCGACGGCGGCGCGGGCGGCCCTCACCGCCTCGACAGCAAAGCGCGAGCGTTCGGCAATGGTGGCGCCGCCCCAGGCATCGTCCCGCAGGTTGGTGCCGGACCAGAAGAACTGGTCGATCAGGTAGCCATGGGCGCCATGCAGCTCGGCCACGTCGAAACCGAGGCGCTTGGCATCGCCCGCGGCCTTGCCGAAGGCGGCGATGGTGGCCTCGATGTCGGCCTCGGTCATGGTATTGCCGCGCGGCTCACCGGGGCCGACAAGGCCCGAGGGGCTTTCGACGGGGGCCTCGGGCTCCCACTCTCCGGCGCGGGTCGAGCCGGTGTGCCAGATCTGCGGGCCCATCTTGCCGCCGGCGGCGTGGACGGTGTCGATGACCTGCTTCCAGCCCTCCAGCGCGGCGCCATGGAAGAAGGGGATCCCCGGCAGGTTGCGCGAGGCCGGACGATCGATGACGGTGCCCTCGGACAGGATCAGCCCCACCTCGCCCTCGGCGCGACGGCGGTAGTATTCGGCATTGGCGGCGCCCGGCAGACCCTCAGGGGCCATGCCCCGGGTCATCGGCGCCATGACGATGCGGTTTTTCAGCTCAAGTCCCTTGTGGCTGAACGGGCGGAACAGGGTTTCGGTCGTGCTCATCGGATATCCTTCGTTTGCAGGTGCAGAAAACTGGCTTGCCCCTTAAGTATAAATTGGATACCTGGTGTCAATCAGGCACCTGAGATGCACCAGGTCACCCTCAGGAAACCCGCTGTGCAGGAGGTAACCGCATGGAAGATCTCTCTCCCGAGGCGATGGAGCAGGCGACGCCGCTCTCGCCCCCGATGCGCCCCGAGTGCTTTTCGCAGGACTGTCCCAGTCGCGGCGTGCTCGACCAGATCGCCGACAAGTGGTCGCTGATGATCCTCGCCGTGCTCTCGGGCGGGCCGACCCGCTTCAACGAGATCAAGCGCCGGCTCGAGGGGATTTCCCAGAAGAGCCTCAGCCAGACCCTGCGCAAGCTGGAGCGCAACGGGCTGGTGCGGCGGGAGGTGCTGAACAGCGCGCCGGTGGCGGTGCAGTACAGCCTGAGCCCGCTGGGCCATACGCTGCTGCCCCATTTCCGCGCGCTCTATTGCTGGACGCATGAGTATCTGGACCAGATCGACGCAGCACGGCAGGCCTTCGATGCCCGGCAAGGCTGATCATCACCAGACGGAATGCAGATCGCGACAACCATTCATTTCCTGAAAGTTTCGGCCGGGCGTATCCTGCGAGGGCCCCGAACGGAAAGGATATGACATGGCCCATTGTGACGCCCCCACCCCGACCACGACCTTTCGCCTGCCCCTCAAGGGGCTGACCGCCGCCGGCCTGCTGGTGGCCCTGATGCTGAGCGCCCTGCTCCTGCCCGCCCGGGACATTGCCCCGGACATGGCATGGCGCGGCAACTCGGCCTCGCTTGAGATGATCCGCTAGAGGGTTTCCGCGAAACGGCGCAGCATGGCGGGATAGAGCCGGTGCTCTTCCACCAGAACCCGCGCCGCCAGTGTCTCGGGCGTGTCGTCCGGGACCACGGGCACCCGCGCCTGGCCCAGGATCGGGCCATCGTCCAGCTCTGCGGTGACTTCGTGGACGGTGCAGCCGGCTTCGGTGTCACCCGCCTCGAGCGCCCGGGCATGGGTGTGCAGGCCCTTGTACTTCGGCAGCAGCGAGGGGTGGATGTTCAGCATCCGGCCCTCGTAATGGCGGATGAAACCCGGCGTCAGGATCCGCATGAAGCCCGCCAGGCAAAGGATGTCGGGCCGTGCCGCATCCAGATGGCGGATCAGCTCGGCCTCGAAGGCGGCACGGTCCTTGCCGAAGGGCCGGTGATCGACCGCGAAGGTCTGAACGCCCATGGCGGCGGCCTTGACCAGCCCGCCTGCCCCGGGGTCGTTCGAGCCGACCAGCACGGCCCGCGCCGGGTGATCGCCGGTCATGCTCTCGACCAGCTTCACCATGTTCGAGCCGCCCCCCGAGACCAGGATGGCGACGCGCTTGTGGCCGTCCGTCAAGGTCTCAGACCTCCTGGCCGGTGTAGCGGATGCCCTCTTCGGCGGTGACATGGCCCAGGGTGGCCACGGTCTCGCCCGCCTCGCTCAGCAGCGCGCTCAGCGCGTCGGCCTGATCCGGCGCCACCACCAGCACCATGCCGATGCCGTAGTTGAAGGTCTTCAGCATCTCTGCCTCGGCAATGCCGCCCTGGGCCTGCAGCCACTGGAAGACGCCGGGCTTGTCCCACGAGGTCAGGTCGATCTCGGCGCCCAGGCCCTGCAACACGCGGGGCAGGTTCTCGGTCAGACCGCCGCCGGTGATATGGGCCAGGGCATGGACGCCCCCTGCCCGCACGGCCTCGAGGCAGGATTTCACGTATAGCCGGGTCGGCGTCAGCAGCGCCGCGCCAAGCGTACCCTC